>CALGGH010000187.1 GCA_937916415.1 uncultured Lachnospiraceae bacterium | reverse complement strand
GTCCGGCCAGACACATCTGCCTTCTCTCATCCTCGCTCAGCCCAAGCATGCGTTCGATCGCTTCCTCCAGCGAACGCGCGTCCTTTGGTTCAAAGGTAAATCCGCTCACGCCGGGATCGATTCCTTCGATGCATCCGGGGACGTTGCTGACCAAAAGCGGCCTTCCGGCTGCAGCAGACTCCAATACGACGTTCGACAGGCCCTCATGATAAGAGGGATGTATCACCACGTGGCTTCTGCCAAGGGCAGCGTCTATGCCATTAAGCACTCCGAGGTAGGTGATCGTGCCGTTACTCGCCAGTTCATTGATCTTGGGCTCAAAACGAGCCTTCTCATCATCCTCGTATGCGCCAGCCAGCTCAAAGCTGACTTCGGGATGTCTCTTCTTTATCCTCGAAGCCGCTTCCAGGTATTCTCCCACGCCCTTGTCGCGCATGATCCTGAGCACTGCCAGAAACCTGATGCCGTTCGTTTCGGACGGATAATCCTGCAGACGGCGTTCATCCAGGTTTACGCCCGATCCGGGCAGGAGCTCAGCATTTTTGACCGCCACCCCACGTCCCTGCATGAATCGCATGTTCTCTTCATTCTGAAAAAAGACCCTGGCGGCTTTGGACATGGACGTTTTCTGCATGAATATCAAGAGTGAGCTCTTTAGGCCGCCGTTTTGCACGGCTATGCCGAGTCCCGTCACGTTGCATACGTACGGCACGCGAGTCAGCCGGGCCGCCATGCCTCCATAGACGTTGGGCTTGATCGTGTACGTGAGCACGTAATCGGGCTTTAATCTGCGGATCAGTCTTACGTATCCCATAAAAAGCTTCAGGTCCTTGAACGGATTGACCCCATGCCTGTCTAAATTCGAGTAAAACAGCTTAACGTCGTACTTTTTTAGCTTGGTGCAATTCTCATCCTCCGGAACGGACACGTACACTTCGTTGCCGTCTTTGAGAAATGCTTCCATGAGTTCCTTGCGGAAAAGGTAAAGCCCATCCGCATAATTCGCTATTATTAAAATCTTCATCAGAATCCCGACTTCACCATGCGGAAGACTCCGAACACGCGTCCCAGTATCTGACAGTCATTGACTATGATGGGATCCATGTCGTCATTCTCGGGCTGAAGCCTGATGTGTCCGTCCTCCTTATAAAAGGTCTTGACCGTAGCCGAATCATCGATCAGCGCGACTACCATCTCTCCGTTCGATGCGGTGTTGCAGGCATGCACGAATATCTGGTCTCCCGAGAAAATGCCGGCGTTGATCATGGAATCACCCCTGACGTTCAGCACGAAGCTGTCACCCGACGGCACCATGGATGCGGGAACTGGGAAAAAACCTGAAATGTTCTGATCGGCAAAGATCGGTTCGCCGGCAGCTACCCGGCCCACGATGGGGATCGATATCATCTCGGTCCGTACCTGCTGGAAGGTGTCATCAACGATCTCTATGGCCCTGGGCTTAGTTGGATCCCTGCGTATGAAACCGTTCTTTTCCAGCTTTTCCAAATGGGCATGCACTGTCGAAGTGCTCTTGAGGTCGACGGCCCTGCATATCTCTCGAACGGCCGGCGGATACCCCTTCTGAAGTATCTCCTCCTTGATATAATCAAGGATCTCCTGCTGTTTGGCAGATATCTTACCGTTAGCCATTGTCCCTCCTCTCTGTCCTTTTTATCGGACATAAGCGAACGTAAACTGTAATTATCAAACAAAAACGAATGCACTTGTATGCATTTCATAGAACTATATTATCATAATTCTTCAAAAAAGCAAACACGTTTTCGGAACATTCGTTCTGTTTTTGCTTGACAAGGGAATAAATGTTCGATATTATGATTACAGAACAATTGTTCGGAACAAGCGTACGCCTTTTTGAAACGGAATTCGGAGGTATGAACATGAACGTGACGGCTAATGACATGACTGTTAATAAAATGATTAAGAACGGCAGCACCGGGAACCTGACTTCCGCGGAGCTCTCCGCCATCAGGATCAGGCGCAATCGCATTCGCAGGCAGCATCAGCTGCATAGGAGGATGCTTATCGCCGCATGCGCACTTTTCGTAATAATGGTACTGGCCGTCGGGTTCACGTCATTTTTGTCCAAGGCATCCGAGAGCACGGGTGATGACAGCTATAAGACGTTCGACAGCGTGATGATACCTTACGGAGCCACTCTTTCCTCCATATCGTCAGAGTACGTTGATTATGATCATTACGAATCACTCGATGCTTACGTAAAGGAAGTCCGTTTCGTCAATCATCTGGATGATGACAAAATAATAGCAGGGCATTATCTGATAATGCCCTACTACGCAGAATACGAAAAATGATGACGTCACGTATCCGGCTCACGTGACGACCCATTAAATAATTGTTTATTCAGTCCTTAGTTCATCGAGATCTACGGGCTTACCATCTTTCCAAAGCCGTTCCAGGTCATAAAAGGAACGGCTTTCCTTATCAAAAATATGGACTATTATGTCAGAATAGTCCAGCAGAACCCAATTGGCCTGATTATATCCCTCTATCTGTCTCGGAGAGTAACCGGCGCGTCCCAGTTCCTCCTCGAGATGATCCGATAGGGCCTGTATCTGATTGCGATTGTTTCCGCCGGCTATCAGGAAATAATCGGCGATCACCGATATCTCGCTGATGTCTATTACCTTCAGGTCCTGTGCCTTCCGGTTTTCCAGACTGTTAATGGCTATCTTGATCATTTCCCTGGATCTGTCGCTCATTTATTCCTTTCCCTTTCGTAATATTCGTAAGTTTCCCGCGTGGCGGGATCGATCGCCTTGGCAGTTTCGCCAAGATATTTTAAGGTTGCCTCCAGAACGTGAAACACGCATTCATCCAGATCTTCAAATGCCTCTCTCCGAAGCCTGGCCAGTTCAGGCCTCTCATCCCTGCCGGGTTCCACGTAATCGGCCACGAAGACAATCTTTTCCAGCAGGCTCATGCCCGGTCGGCCCGTCGTATGGCTCCTGATCGCATTCAGCACGTCCTCGTTACTGATGCCATAATCCGTCCTGGCCAAAATGGCTCCCGCCTTGGCATGCAGCAGGCCCGGATTCGCTCTCTCGACCTCGCTTATGTCCACACCTTCGTTTTCGCACGTCTGTATCTTTTTTTTATGAGAAACGTTCTTGGCACAGTCATGCAGGAGGCCTGCGACATATGCGTCGCTCTCATCGGCTCCGTGGATCCGTGCCAGCATCCTGGCCGTTACGGCTACGCCCAGCGTATGCTCGTAGCGGTCATCGTCAAACGCCTTTTCAAGTTTTTTCCTTATTTCGGGATAGGTCATCTCAGATTTCAATCTTAGGGTTGTCCACGTCACGTTTGTAAAGCACTATCTTTTTGCCTATTGTATGCACGACCTCCGATCCCGTCCGTTCAGCGATCATTTCGGCAAGTTCCCGGGGATCATCCATGCAGTTCTTCAAAACCGAGATTTTGATCAGTTCCCTCTTGTTGAAGGATTCCCTGATGGCTTCGGTCACTTCCGGGGTAAGACTGGACTTGCCCACCTGAAATATCGGATCCAGGCTCTGTGCCAGGCTCATCAGGCGAGCCCTCTGTTTGCTGGTCTTAATGTATCTCATTTAAATCACCTCCGACTGGCCGTTTAGAACAAGATTAGGAACAGTCGAATAATCCTTACTTGTAATAATCAAATGAAAGGCCATACATCCTGACGGTGTCGCCCTCTTCTATGCCCAGGGCCTCAAGCTGTTCCAACACTCCGTTTTCACGCAGGAACTTCTGAAAGAAGGAGAATCCCTTTTCGGATTCCAGGTTGGTATAGCCAAGCATCTTCTCGATCCTCGGTCCCTCGACGACGTAAGCGTTTTCCTCTTCGTCATAGTCAACAGTAAAGGGTTCATCCACGAACCTGAGCTCCGTTTCGGGATCGAATTCCTGCTCAAAGGTTATTTTTTCCTTCGGAAGCTCATCCAGCATCCCGCTAACCTTATACAGCAATTCAACTATGCCTTCACCGGTCGCGGCGCTGATCGGATAAATCGCAACTCCCTTAGGCTCAAATTCATCCTTAAGACGCTTCAGTACTTCATCGGCCTCATCAGGAATCACGTCCATCTTGTTGGCGGCAATGACCTGAGGCCTGGACGCCAGGTCGGCGTTATATTCGGCAAGTTCACGGTTGATCGTGACGACGTCCTCTATGGGATCCCTGCCTTCGCTTCCGGACGCGTCCACTACGTGAATGATCACCCTGGTCCTCTCAATGTGCCTCAGAAATTCATGTCCAAGGCCAAGTCCTTCCGACGCGCCTTCTATGAGGCCCGGAATGTCAGCCATCACGAATCCGCCTGCCCCATCCAGATCCACGACGCCCAGATTGGGGTTCAGCGTCGTGAAATGATAGTTGGCGATCTTGGGTCTCGCATTGGATACGCGTGACAGCAATGTCGACTTGCCGACGTTTGGAAATCCTACAAGTCCAACGTCCGCGATCATCTTAAGCTCCAGCGTCAGATCCATGGACATGGCCGGCTGACCGGGCTGAGCATACTTGGGAGCCTGCATGGAGCTGGTCGCATAATGCTGGTTGCCGTTACCGCCCCGTCCGCCCTTCAGGAGCACGAATTCGGTCACGTCGCCCGACATGTCCTTTACGACCTTGCCGGTCTCCGCATCCTTAATGAGCGTACCCTCAGGCACCTTGAGTATGACGTCGGCGCCGTTTTTGCCGTGGCAGTTCTTTTTTTTGCCTTCCTCACCGGGTTCAGCGGCGAATTTGTGCTTATGACGATAATCCGTCAGGGTATTAAGTCCCTTATCAACGACAAATATGACGCTGCCGCCGTTTCCGCCGTCACCGCCGTCAGGACCTCCGTTAGGCACGTATTTCTCCCTTCTGAAGGATACGTGACCGTCTCCGCCTTTTCCGCTAATTACGGTTATTCTTGCCCTGTCTGCAAACATCTGATCCTTATCCACGCAAATGCAAAAGGCTTCGGACAAGCGCCCGAAGCCCACTTTTGATCGATCAATCTTCAACGGGGTAAACGGAAGCCTGCTTCCTGAACTTACCCTTACGCTCAAATCTCAGTACTCCGTCCTTGAGAGCAAAGAGCGTATCATCACCGCCGATCCCTACGTTGTTACCGGGATGAATGTGTGTTCCGCGCTGTCTATACAGTATGTTGCCGGCCTTAACGAACTGGCCGTCTGCACGCTTCGCGCCAAGTCTCTTGGACTCGGAATCTCTGCCGTTCTTGGTAGAGCCCATTCCTTTCTTGTGCGCAAAGAACTGAAGGACCATTCTCAACATTGTACTTCCTCCTTAATCGTTACTTTGCAATACTTTTCGCCGTAATCCCGGGATATTTCCCGCAGTCCCAAAACCAGGCTGCGCATTATCACTTCGGTCTTTTCGTCCGGTTTCGTAAGGAGCCTTACGGATAAGTCCCCCTTATTCCTGCCCGGCCTGGTATCAACGCTTGCGCCTGCTATTTCCTCAAGGGAATTATTCGCATTTATCGTCAGCGCCGATATGCCCGCGCAGACCATGTCGGGTCCGAACCGTTTATATCCCGCATGACCGGTGCATCTGAAACCCGTAATCATGCCGTCGGAATTTTCGGTAAAAAACACTTCGGTCATCCGTCAAGCCTTGATGGCATCGATCTTAACCTTCGTAAAAGGCTGCCTGTGGCCATTCTTCTTGTGATAACCGGATTTTCTCTTGTACTTGTAGACAACGACCTTGCGAGCGCGTGCCTGATCAAGCACGGTAGCTTCAACCTTAGACCCCGTCACGTCGTCGCCAACCTTGAGTGAACCGTCAGAAACGGCGATCACGTTATCAAAAGTGATCTTGTCGCCAACTTCTGCTTCCAGCTTCTCAACCCTGATCTCTTCACCTTCAGACACCTTGTACTGCTTACCACCTGTTTCAATGATTGCGTACATGATTTTTCCTCCTGTCCTACTAATCTCGCTGACTATGGTGGCGGAAAACCGCGCTTATACCTCGTCAAGCGGCATACTTTAACATGATATATTATCATCAGCCTTCTTGTCAAGGGTTTATTAAGGCTCTCCCGGCAGTTTATTAAGGCAGTTTATTAAGGCTCTCCCTGCAGTATCTTTTCGGCTATCTCCCTGCAGGTGAACACGTCCATCATCTCAGCCGATTCGAGGAATTCACCCATGCTTTCGGAGATTTCCTCGTCAAATGAGTATTTGCCCAGCTCCTCAACGAGCCCTTCCATCGCATCCATGTCCAGGTCGTCGCTGGCCGTGATGGCACGCCTCATCAATTCGTCGAGCACGTCCTTTTCAATGAGAGCCTTGGGAGCAGCTGCTTCTTCATCCTCACAGTATTCCCGTAACAGTCCCTTCAGGGCCGCGTACTTGTCCAGGGTCTCCGCCGAATTGGCCTTTATGTACTCCACGTCACCGGACTTGCCCGCAGCCTCCAGTGCAGCGGCCTTCTCGGACAGTTCCATCGCGCCTATCTGCTTGGATGAGCTCTTCAGGGCATGTACCTTGATCGTATAGTTTTCCCAGTCTTCGTTGGCAAAGGCGGTCTGAAGCTGTTCGTGATTCGCGGAAACGTTCTTGTAGTATTCCTTCAGTATCTTGTAATAAAGCCTGGGCGTGCCGACCATGGCAATGGCTGCATCCACGTCCAGTTCCGGTATGTCCGGTTTCATGTTTTCCTTTTCCGTAATGCTGCCCGCTTCAACCACGCTGGTGCCCTTCTGGATCTTTTCCTCAGGAAGCCATTTCTTTACCTTGACCATGATGTCCCTGATCTCTATCGGCTTGGGCACGAAATCCTGCATGCCTTCCCTCAGAAAGAATTCCTTGGCTCCGCCTATTGCATTGGCCGTCAGCGCGATTATGGGCATCGAATCCAGTTCGGGATGCAGGCGCCTGATGATGTGCGTCGTCTCCACGCCGTCCAGTTCGGGCATCATGTGATCCATGAACACGATGTCATAGGGACGTTCTTCAAGCCTTTCCAGGGCAGCCTTGCCGGACGGAGCACATGTCACCTTCATCTTGAGGGGCTCAAGCAATCCCTCTGCCACGGTCAGGTTGACGGGATTGTCGTCAACGATCAGTATTTCAGCATCCGGAGCCGTGAAATCGCCGATGAAGGGCTGCCCTTCGCCGGACTCAAACCTGATCTCCTGCGAATTGAGAGCCATCGCGATGGTCGCGGTGGAAAAAGGTTTCTTGATGATCCTCAGGTTATTCAGGTCTGGCTTAGTGGACGACGTGAATTCTATTATCATTATGCCGGTAAGCTCAGGATCGCTGCGCAGGATGTCCCTGACCTCTTCATTGTAATCGGGCTCCTCAAAGAACAGGAACCTGCGCTTGCCCTCCAGCCTGTCCTCATACAGCCTGCAAGTCTCATCATAATCAGCAAAATAACGCAGAACGGCGGAATATACGCCCATCCTGCTGGAATCGATGAAAAACCTGCGAGCGACGTACTTGCGTTTGAACATGCCGAATGCAAATATGGACTCCGGATCCTCCACGCTGACTGACGGAATGGGATCGATGATCTTTTGGGGGATGGAAAAATAGAAATCGGAACCCTTGCCGTATTCACTTTCCACGCCTATCCTGCCACCCATGGCCTCGACGAGTGACTTGGAGATGGCGAGGCCTAAGCCCGTTCCCTCGATTGCCCTGTTACGCTTGGAATCAACCTGCTGGAACGAAACGAAAAGCTTCTTTAGGTCCTCAGGCCGTATGCCCCTGCCCGTATCCATCACGTGAAAGCTAAGCAGGATCTCATCTTCGGAGACCGGATCATAATCGCAAACGATCTGAACGCGTCCCCTCTCAGTAAACTTGATGGCATTATTGGCCAGGTTGATCAGAATCTGCCGGATTCGCAGCACGTCACCCTCCAGCCTGCAGGGAATGTTCGGATTTTCTTCGATCGTCAGCTCTATGGGCTTGTCTCCGATCCTGTTGACCAGGGTGTTGGCCACGTCGTTGAATTCGCTGAAGGGCTCATAAGGCTCCGGGATGATGTCCATCTTGCCGGATTCTATCTTGGAGAAGTCCAAAATGTCATTTATGATGTTAAGAAGTCCGCGTCCGGATGACTTGATCTGTGAAATGTAATCGCGGGCCTGATCGGTCATTTCCTCCCTTAGCGACATCTCCGCCAGGCCGATCACGGCATTCATCGGAGTACGGATCTCGTGGCTCATGTTGGCCAGGAAATCCGACTTCATGTGAGCCGCCTGGGTAAGCTCCTCGTTGGCCCTCTCCATGAGTTCGATCCTCTCGACGGATTCCGTCACGTCCTGGAACGTAAAGCTCGATCCTATGTAGGCATCATCTTCCCTGAACTGGTGAGAAGAAACCTTAAAATACCGCGTCTTGTCATCGACCCGTATTTTCTTCAGCCCGCGTTCGCTCACGATGCTGCCGTCAGCTTCCTCATCATCATCATCATCGGCTTCCACCCATTCCTTCATGGCCCTGGCCTTCTGGAGTCCTGACATTTCGGTCTCATCAAACAGCTGCGCCATCTTTGCATTGGAGTATATCAGATAATCGTTCTCGTCATAGATCATCAGCCCGTCTGCCTGATTGTCAACGGCAAACCTCAGCACGCTGCCCATGAGCGTTTTTTGGGAATAATACGTACACAGGTACACCATCACGATCATCTCGGGCAAAATGAACAGGCTCTTAACGGCTGCGGGAATGGAATGCACGCTACTGTAATACTCCATCCCCGTATGGAAAAGCACGAGTCCAAGCAGCACCACGTATCTGGTCCGGTACAGCTTCGCGGTCCTGATCAGGTCGTTTATCAGGTATACTACCGATATCGCAACCTCAAGAACCATGAACATGTAGTACAGGAAAAACAGGTCTCTGTGAACGGAGACCGGAAAGGCGGTTCCGGCAAAATCATCCATTCTGACCGTAAACAGGTTTTTGGATGACAGGTTGAATATCAGCAGAAGAACGATCAGGCACGTCCCGTACGTCGAGGGAGACGAAAATACGTCCCTCGTCTTGTTCATGCAGAACACGTAGGCAAAACGGGTGAAGGCCAGCATCATGGCAGCATAGAATACGTAATAGGCGGTATACATGATCAGCATGCCCTTTTCGTCTCGCTGCAGGGTAAGCAGTGCGGCGGCGAACATCGTCATGACTGCGTTGGCATAAAGGAGCTTGAGAGCGTTGTTGAGCAGTGGATGCTTGCCCCTGGAAATGAGCAGATAAGGTATCATTCCGACCATGCACAGCACTATGATAATTACAGAAAGAATGGTAGTCATACTTCTCCTAATGCAGCTGGCTAACCGTATGGCCATACTGTATCCTGGTAGGGATCACGATTTCCTCTCCATGGCCGGTCTCATTGTTTTCGATCATGCGGAGCATCTGCTTTGCGGCCGTATGTCCCATGGCCTCGGTGTCCTGCATGACGGTGCATATCTGGGGATCAAAGAGACTGACGAGGCTGACTCCGTCATATCCGCAGTATGATATGTCCTTTGGCACGTCAAGTCCGCGGTTGCGGATGACGTTGATGCCGCCTATTGCGGCAAAGTCATCCGGGAAAAAGATACAGGTGGGAGGAACGTCAAGATTAAGCAGTTCCTCCGTCCGCCTGGCCACGAGCCTGACGTCCCTGAACCTGGATTCGCAGATATATTCGCGTCCGATTTCAACTCCAAGCCTTTCGCAGGTGGAGATGAAATTCTTAAGCCTGGCCTGTGCCACGACGCTGTCCGCGTCGCCTGAGATGTATCCGAGCCGTCGGTGCTTTCTTTCGTTGATGACGTATTCAGTCAGCGTCTTGATGCCGTTGTCATTGTCGGACATGATGCTGACGGCGCCGTCGCGCTGACAGTCTATGGTGACGACGGGAAATCCCGCGCCGAATACCGGCAGGATGTCAGGAGTGTCATAATCTCCCGTGATCAGGAGCAGGCCGTCAAGTCCCTGTCCGGTCACCTGATCCACCACGTCATGCTTGACCAGGTATTTTTCAGTGCTGTTAATGAATACCAGCACGTATCCGTTCTGCTCGCAATATGATTTGAAACTGTCCAGGATCTTGGAAAAAAGATCATGGGTAAGCACCGAATCAAGATTGATCGATGCCATCACTCCGATTTTTCTGCTGTTCACGTTTCTCCACCTGTCCTTTGATCAAACTCAACTGACCTGATTACTGATCAAAAAGCCCCTTCGTAAAAGAATATGCGACGAATTGTGCCCTGGAAGAAAAAGGTTCTTCCTCCAAAAGCCTCTGCACCTGTTCTTTATCATAAAAACCGGCCTCTATCAGTTCGTCTTCCTCCGTATGGTCCGATATCTCGCCCTCAAGTTCGGCGATCACGAGCTGATTGGCCGCATCAGACAACGTCAGCGCCCCATAGGCCGGCCTGAACGTTTCCACGATCCGCTTAAGCGAAAGCCCGGTTTCCTCGTACAGTTCCCTGGCGGCACAGTCCTCAATGCTCTCTCCGTATTCCCTCCTGCCAGCGCAGAGATTGTACACGAAACGGTTGACTCCCATCCTGAATTCACGCAGCAACAGAAGCTTCCCTTCATGCAGGCCGGCGATCACGACGCCACCGACGTGAGATCCTATGTCATCGATGGATTCTAAGTCCCTGTATGACACGATCTCATAAGTCTTGTCATGCCCTAGCTTGTTGGTATAATGCAGCTCGTAATTCTTAAGGTATTTGCCGTCCTTGATCTTCTTAAAGTCTATTAATTTGACGCTTTCCATTGTTCCGATATGCTTTTTCTTACCCTCTTGCGTGTCAGTTCAATCAGTCCGAGCCCCGTGACGTCCACGTACCTGCACTGAACGTCGTCCTTTCTGACGTGGCCTCTAAGCTTCGCGATCAGGTCATCCATGTGTCCGGGATCCTTGAGGTTAATGAAGTCTATGAGTATCATGCCGCTTATGTTGCGGAGCCTGAGCTGCCTGCTGATCTCCTCCGCGGCATCTAAGTTGATCCTGTATGACATTTCTTCCTTGTCGCCGCGGATCCGGTGACCCGAGTTCACGTCTATCGCGCACAGGGTTTCGCCCTGCTCAATGACCAGGAAGCCCCCTCCGTGCAGGTAGACGCGCCTGGCAAGCGCATTGTCGATCGCCGACTCCAATTTATACATCTTGCATGCGGGAAAATCAGGGTCGGCATAAAGTTTTAGGTTTACGCCCCTGTTTTTCAGCATCTGACCAAGCTCGTCAGCATATTCCCCAATGTCGGTGACCACTTCGCTCGCGCCGAATTTAAGCCATTCGTCCATCAGGGCGCTCACGCCGGTGCTTTCACGGTGCAAAATGCTCCTTACCGAAGCGCACGATGCCCTTTGGATCAGCGATGAGTATTCCTCATCAAGCCTCGCGAGGTCGTCTGCCACCGGTCCCATGTCGCTGAGGCTGCCGGCTTCAGTCCTTATAATTATATGATATTTTGAGGCAAATGTATTTATGTTTGCGGGTAAAATAATATTCTTTTTTGTAGCGGGACCGATCTTTCCCGAAAAAGACACTCCCTTGCCGGGCCCTATGACGGCATACCTGGACCTGAGGGTTATCTTGTGCGTAACGCACGGAGCCTTAAGCTTCACTTCCTCGGAGCTTACCTGCACGAGCATCTGATCCTCGGGCTTTACGCACACGTGCTCCCTGCCGTCAGTAAAAATGATCGAGGACGGATCCCTGGGTATCTGCATGAAGTAATCCTTGTCGTCCCCTATGTCCAGGAAGCAGGCTCCTGATGATTCGAGCATCTTCCTGACCCGTCCGACGACGACGGTGCCCAGCGAAAAGGAAGATTCATCGGCAAGCACCTGTATTCTCACGGCATCCCCGTCTGAAAGGTAAAAAGCTGCCCTGCGCTCATATACGGTTGTGATTACTATCCGGTCGTTTTCGTTCATGTTGTGATGACGTTCGTTCATTTTAGTTCAAAATGTCACAGACATGTCAAAATGCGTGTCCAAATTCGATAAGCGGCTTTAGCCCGCCTTCGGGCGTCCTCCCGTAAATCTGATTGCGCGTGACCTTAAGCCTGACGTCGGGTGCCTTCCTGCCGGCCAGCTCATACAGTGCGCCCGTCACCTGTTCAGGCCTGACGTTGCCTCCGCTTGAAGCATCCACCAGCATGTAGAGACCATCCCTCGTGGATTTAAGTTCATATATTCCTGGTTTTATGTCAACCTGAAGCTCGCTCTTTTTTGTCTTCTTGGAGATGATCAGCTCAGTCTTTGCATTCAGTTCGGCAACGGCCTGATCCAGCCATTCATCCGGGAACTCGTCCGCCATAGGAGCAGTATCGCCATCCTGTCCGCATTCCCCTGCTGCTTCACGTGCGGCAGCTTCCGCCCCGGCCAGATCCACGGTGTATGACGCTGCTGCCACGCTCGCCATTGCATTTCCCGTGCCCTCGTCCATGACACGCACGTCAATGATCGTAAATCCTTCACATGACGCGGCGTTTAAGGAATCGATCAGGTCCTCGCGACTGCCTGCGGTGACCATTTCTATGTCAAAAATTTCCGAATCGCTCTCGAGTCCGACGCCGAGAGGAGCCGCAAAGCTTAAGATAGGATGCGGTGAAAAACCCTGAGAATATGCCACGTCCCAGCCGGCCCTTTTCAACGCTCGCTGAAAAAACCTCTGTGTATCCAGATGACCGATGAATTTGACCGGGCCTTTTTTGCTAAATGCCACCCTGAGCTTCATGACGCGTTTCCCTCCGAGGACGCAGGTTCTCCTACGGATGATTCATTATTGCTGCCTGTCTCATGCTGCACATGCGTCCTGTCCGTCAGACAGATTCCGCAGCCAAACCTCGCGGCGCCGCATCCCGAGCAGGCATCCCGGCAGTTTGGCGTGACCACGCCCTCGCGAGCCCTGTGCCACTCCTTTAACAGGAAGCTTTTTTGTATCCCGGCATCTATGAAATCCCACGGAAAGATCTCATCGTCAGCCCTCTCCCTTGTTGTGTAGAACGTCCTGTCGATCCCAAGCTCATCCATGGCCTCAAGCCAGGTATCATAGTTGAAATACTCGGTCCAGGCGTCAAAGATGGCGCCTTTTTCATACACCCTAAGTATCAGGTCGCAGATCCGTCTGTCACCGCGGGCAAGTATGCCCTCCAGCTCACTCGTATCGGTGTCGTGCCAGTTGTACCTGATGCGCTTCTGGTTAAGCTGTGAATGAATGCCCGACAGGCACACGTGCGCCTTGCG
>CALGGH010000186.1 GCA_937916415.1 uncultured Lachnospiraceae bacterium | reverse complement strand
CCGACGTAGGTTGCACCATCAAACGAGCCGGGAGAAATGGTCTCCCGGCTCGTGCTTGCCCTAGGAACTGTAGCAGAATTACTTAATCATTTCGCCTCGATTCCTTAGTTCAGGTCATCCTCTCACCATGGCAGATTCTCGATCACAGTTTGATCCCGTCAGCGGCTACTATCTTGAACTTAAGGGCAACGGTCCCGCCGTAGGGGTACCTGTCCTGATCCTGATTGTACCGGAAGGTGAATGACGTGTTTCCGGTACCTACCGATATGTTGGTCTTGTTATCCCATACACGATTCTCATCATAATCATTCCAGTTAAAAAGTACCGTTCCGTCCGTGTCCTTTAACGTAATCTTGTTGGCATTCAGCCATATGTTGACGCCGGTAAAGACTGCCTCATAATCCTGCACGACGCCCTTGACCACCTTATAATCCCTGTCTCCGATGGTAACTGAGTCTATGTCGTCAATATTGATGGCCTTATCATACAGAGCATATGGCTCGGAGACTGTGACTCCTTCGCCGAAGTCGAATCCCTCCGTACTGCCATTATTGATGATGACTTCCGCGGCTATTCCCGCAGATCCGACGTCATCTCCCTTTGTACAAGTATAATAAGCAGTTCCAACCGGAACCCATTTGCCTTCCCCGCCGGTCTTGGCATCCTGATAATATTGATACAACGTTGCAGTGGGTTTATCCAGTGATCCACTGCCTTTCAATGCGGAATCGGCCACGGCCTTGACGCTGCCATATTCCCAGGACTCTGAAAAGTTTTCAACGGTTTTCTTTCGCACCTTAAAGGTTCCTATCGTGGCAGATCCCTTGATGTTTCCGTCAACGGCCTTGGCAGAGATGGTGGCTGTCCCGTCCAACTTGGTGTTACCCTTATATGACAGTTGCAAATTTGTCCATCCTATATTGTCCACATCTACATATACTAATGCTCCGGGATACAGATTCCAGGATTCATAATAATTTTCATAGGAAGTTATCACGGTCAATGATTCAGGCACGGCTCCGGATACGTGGAAATCGCCATATTCCGATATCGTGAACTTGATCAGCCCGGCATTTATGAGATCCTGCAGTGTGGCTGAAGAATGCCCCCATATAAGCTTAACGGTGGAGGTGGGATCTATGGCGTCACCGCACCTGAGAGCACCGCCGATAATCGTCGTAACCTTGGATGCTGAACCAAGATATCCTGAATAAGAATTGGTTGACGATACATAGTAAGGATCACTCGAATCAGTCCTGGTCAGCTTTTGAGCCGTGCCTGCCGCAGTAATGTCCCAGGTTGCGTTCTGCCCTGCCGGAAGCTTCTTCGCGCTTAATTTAAACATGTTGGCCTTAAGCTTAAGCCCCTGTATCTTGACCGTCGACTTGGTATTGGCTGCGAAATACAGGCTACCGTCAGCCGGCAGTATTATCACCAGATAGTCATTTGAGGCGATCACTGTCTCACCATAATCATATTCAGGTTGCATCCCGGTCTGGGCGATTCTGGCATGGCCCTGATTGCCCTTCATCTGGAAGGAAAGCGTATAATCCTCACCATAAGCAAGAGTTTCTCCGGCCTTGTTCTTAACTGAAATCTGGAAATCGTCGCGTCCTACGGCGCTCCCGGTATAAGGAACGGATTTCTTCTTAATGGTCACCTTGGCAAGAGACAGGTCATATTTCAAGTCATCAGTTACCCTGAACTGAGTACTGTAAGACAGTTCACGAACCGGACAGGGGGATCCATTCTCTCCAGTATTGAAAATGTTCCCCGAATAAGAGGCAGAACCATAGTTAACATAACGCCCATAATCATACATCGCGCCACAATAATTCCCGATGCCGCGGATCAGATACAGGTAGTCACCGGCCTGTGTGATCCTGGCAGGATCATTGACCTCAGCCGCAGTCCATTTATTGCCGGACTCGTCCCACTTGTAGAGTTCAACCTTGTAATCCTTGTTTTCCACGAGAGTCAGATTTGCATTTGCCAATTTATTAATGAATTTGCCATTTGAATCATATCCCGAATTTGCAAACGACTTGGTAACCTTCTGTTTAGGCATGCCGGTCACCTTGCCGTTCTTCAACTGATAACTGGACTTAAAGCCCGTAATGCCGGCGGCATAACTGTATGCAATTGTCCTGGGATAAGCATAATAATTGGAATAATAGTAATAATTTGAATCGTATGGTGAGGAATTCTCAACGTCCAAATACTCAACCTCATATGACGTTTCTCCAAGGTTAGTCGGTAGTATGTCAAAATACACTTCGGCAGAGAATCCGTTATAAGTGCCTTTGCCGGTAACGATAACGGTGGGACGCTGAGAATTGTCCGTATACGTCGGCTCATAACTGCCGGGATTGCCCTCCTCGCCTTCCCTCACCAGTTTCATGGACGCATTAGTATTGTTCTTATATGCCAGAGTATAGTCGGTACCAGGCTTAAGCAAGGCTTCCATACAATCGCTTCCACCGGAATATATGCGGATCCTTAAATCTGCTGCCTGCTTCTTGACGCTTGTTTTTGTTCCGATGGCCACATGGGCCCGTCCGTCAAAATGAACGGACGGAATCACGGATACATACAATTCGTCAGCGGCGGCCTTAGACAAGTGTGCCACGAAATGATAATCCTTTTTGCCGTCAAGTTCAAACGTACGGTTCCCCTGCTTCTTATCCCCATCCTCAGCATCATAATCATAATCATATTCGTAACTATAATTACCATAGTCATAACTATATCCATCTGAGTTGAGATAAACAGGCGCACTATAGTAATACCTATCATAATCTTCGGAATGAGACACGTTAAATCCATCCGTATACACGCTCCAGCCAACCAGCCTCATGTTTCGGTCAGACTGAGCCAGGTATGAATCAACGTCAGACATCAGAGCATTATAGAATGAAAACTGATTAAGGGGCTGAGCCGAAGAATTGGTCAGCTCATAGGATGCAGTATACTGTGGCTGCGAAGCGTTATCCGCATTATTGACGGTAAACGTCACGTAGTACTTGTCCTTGTTGAACGGGGCATCACCAAAGATGTTATCATCCGCGTCAACGACGTCTGCGTCCAGGGTGGCTGACTGATCATCCGTCTCGGAATCTTCAACGATGACTGCATCCTCCACGCCGTCAGAATACAAAGCTTCAGCTTCAGCACCGGCTTCGGCCTCGTCGGCCGGAACCTCATCCTGTCCGCTTAAGGCAAGATCCGCGTCAGAGCCTATCCGCTCTGCCTCCGCATGATCCTCGATGGCCTCCGGTTCCCCTGCAGCAAGGGCATTGAGCGGAGCTGCCATCAGTCCTCCTGCCTCCGAGATCACCAGGGCTGCCGCCGTGAGAAGGCCGATAAACTGCTGTTTACCTACCCCCCCCATTTTGAATATAGCCTCTCGGAATCTTGAACCCTTGCTGTTGCTTCATTTCTGTTTCTCCATT
>CALGGH010000185.1 GCA_937916415.1 uncultured Lachnospiraceae bacterium | reverse complement strand
GCTCTTCCGATCTCTTGCCTCTGATGAGTGGAAAGAATGCAACAGTATCAAGAATGAATAGATAAGGACATGTGACCCGGAAAAAATTCCCCATCATCAAGTCTGTTGCCCATGCTGTCTGAAGTTCAGACAGGCAGTCAAACACATAGAATGCATCCCTTCCTTCACGGGTAATGTGATCATGGATCTCCACCGTAAAATTCTCAAATCTGTGATTGAGTTCCACTTTTATGATCTTTAAGCCCTCATGTTCCTCAAGCAGTGGTTCATGGGTTGCAAAACGAAAATAGATAAGATTGCGTTTATCAATGATTGCCTGATCCACATACGGCATCATAAACAACTTAAACTGTTCAAGATCATCTACATGCCATACAACATTATCCCCAAGACGGATATTGTCAAAGTTTTCATCCATCTGTGAAATTCCCGATAAAACTCTTTCAAATGCAGCCATACATCCTCCTTTTAGATAAGGTCATTTTGGAATCGCGTAAGATGCTCATATGGCTTTATTCCACATCCTGCAACGCCGCATAATCTTCCTCGCCGGTTCTGATCTTAACGACCTTCTGCACGTTATATACGAAGATCTTGCCATCGCCTATGTGACCGGTATACAGTGCCTTTTTGGCTGCTTCTATCACGTTGTCAACAGGTATCGCGCTGACTACGACCTCCAGCTTAACCTTAGGCAGCAGCGTGGCATCGATCTCAACGCCGCGGTATTTTTCACCGGCTCCCTTTTGCACTCCGCACCCCATGACCTGAGTGACGGTCATGCCCGTAACTCCCAGCTCGTTCATGGCCTTGCGCAGCTTGTCATAGCGGGAAAGCTTGGCTATGATGACGACCTTGGATATGCCCGTGTTCATCTCCGGTATCGGCGACTCGGCCTCACGGATCACGGGCACTGCCGCGTTCCTCTTGGCCTCTGATGCCTCGTCATAGACCTCCGTGCCCAGGTTGGTGTTCTCATTTACTTCCATGGTCATGGTGTTGGCGATATCCATGATCGCGAAGCCCGCATACGCTGACGGAAGTCCGTGCTCGGTGGAATCCAGTCCGGATATTTCCTCTTCCTCTCCGACCCTCAGGCCAATGGTCTTTTTGATGATGGTAAATGCTGTCAGGATCGTCACTACCGTCCATGCAATCGT
This sequence comes from uncultured Lachnospiraceae bacterium, assembly GCA_937916415.1. GTDB lineage: Bacteria > Bacillota > Clostridia > Lachnospirales > Lachnospiraceae > XBB2008. Next base: position 1,217 of record CALGGH010000185.1, on the reverse strand, counting down.
AACGAACATGCCTCCCAGCTGCTTGCCGAGCTGAGCGAATCCACCGCCGTAGAAAAGGCCCTCGGTAATCCCCGCAAGTTCAAATCCGGGTGCAGTGCTTGTTGCGAACAGACCTACCGCGATCGTGCCCCAGATGCCGTTTAACATGTGTACTGCCACGGCACCGACGGGATCATCCACGTGGGTCACGTTGTCGTTGAACCATACTCCGAATACCACCAGCAGGCCAGCCACTGCGCCTATGATGGCTGAACCGGCACAGTCGGTCACGTCGCAGGGCGCGGTGATTGCCACGAGTCCTGCCAGCGAAGCGTTAAGGCACATCGACACGTCCGGCTTGCCGTATTTGACCCAGGTGAAGATCATGCATACGACGGTTGCCACGGCGGGAGCCACGGTAGTTGTCAGAAATACCGATCCGAGAGTGGGCACGTCAGTGGCCGCCGCTCCGTTAAATCCGTACCAGCCCAGCCAGAGGATGAATACGCCCAGTGCCGCTATTACCAGATTGTGTCCGGGAAATGCGTTGACCTTGATCACCTTGCCTGCTTTGTCGCGTTCGAACTTGCCGATCCTGGGACCCAGCATCCAGGCTCCGATGAAGGCGCATATGCCGCCAACCATGTGAATGCAGTTGGAGCCTGCATAATCATGGAACCCCCACTGTGCCAGGAAGCCGCCTCCCCACGTCCAGTGTGCCTCTATCGGATAGATGATCGCACTGATCACTGCGGAATATATGCAATAGCTGGAGAACTTGGTTCTCTCTGCCATCGAACCTGACACGATGGTGGCCGTGGTCGCACAGAATACCAGGTTAAACACGAATGCGGAGTAATCGAAATTGCCATAGTTCGTAAATACGTCGAAGCTGAATCCTCCGGCAAATCCGTTCAGTATGTTCTCACCCAGCATCAACGATGCTCCGCATATGAACCACATTACGGTACCGATGCAGAAGTCCATCAGGTTCTTCATGATGATGTTGCCCGCATTCTTGGCCCTGGTGAAGCCGGCCTCGCACATCGCAAATCCGGCCTGCATCCAAAACACCAGCGCGGCACCTATCAGGAACCAGACTCCGTACACCTCACTGTTTATCAAACTCATGATTTCTTCCATAATCTTCTCCTCTCCGCCATAACGCCCTGCGCGAATGGCTTGATCATATGCAAAAAGCGAGATAGGAAGAGCACACGTCTGAACTCCAGTCACAC
>CALGGH010000184.1 GCA_937916415.1 uncultured Lachnospiraceae bacterium | reverse complement strand
CACTGGAAACATGCGGCCTTCAGCCGCGCAAATCCGGCGCAGGAAACGAACAAAATGCTTGTGTTTTGTTCGTTTCCCATATGATCGTCTTTTTTCTGAATCTGCCGGAACATGAAGCTTCCGGACATTGATAGATAGGAGGAAGATATGTTATCCAAATACGTAAACGTGGGAAACAGGGTGGAACTGCAGTCCGTTAAGCACCTTAACCTCGGCGTGCCGGATTCGTCGAGGGAAGAACGCAAGGTTTATTCCACCAAGGTATATGACATAATCTCGGACGAGCGCATAGAACTGCTGATGCCGATGGAGCAGACCAAGCTGATCCTGCTGCCCGTGGACGGTGAATATGAGCTCTGCTTCTATGCGGACAACGGACTGTATCAGTGCGTTGCCAAGGTCATTGACAGGTATCGCGACAACAACGTGTACGTGCTGGCACTTGAACTGCTGACCAACCTCCGCAAGTTCCAGCGCAGGGAGTATTACAGGTTCAGCTGCGCACTGGAGATGAATTCGAGGGAGCTTCTGAAGGAAGAGATCGAATCATTGGATCACAACCGCAACCTCCTGCAGCCGGAGCTGCCGCTCAAGCGAAGCGTCATAGTGGACATCAGCGGCGGAGGCCTGAGGTTCGTGTCGACGCTGGCCTACGAAAAGGGCAGCATGATCCTGTGCAATTATGACCTTGTGGTCGATGACGTGCCCAGGCATTACAGCCTTGTCGGCAAGGTCCTGTCATCCACGCCGGTCGAGAACAAGCCGGGAGTGTACGAGCACCGCGTGCAGTACGTGAACGTGGACGTTGACAAGCGCGAGGAGATCATCAAGTACATCTTCAACGAGGAACGCAAGAACAGGCATAAAGAAAAAGGATTATAATAGGTATTTAAGATGAAAAAAATATTGATCGTAGATGATTCTGCACTCATGAGAAGGGTTCTCTGTGATATAATTGATTCAGATTCACGGTTTTCTGTGGAAGATCGAGCCACCAACGGCCTGGAGGCACTGGATCTGCTGCAGCGTAAGACTTACGACGCAGTGGTCCTTGACGTCAACATGCCCAAGATGGATGGAATAGCCTTACTCAAGGAACTGCACAAGAGAAAGATAGGCGCCAGGGTCATGATGGCATCGACGCTGACGATCGAGGGAGCTAAGGTCACGCTGGACTGTTTGGATCTGGGTGCGCTTGATTTCATTCACAAGCCTGACAATGCTTCCGACTGCCGCGATGATGAGTTTAAGCACAAGCTGCTTCGCACGCTCTACGGCGTAAGCATCTCGAGGATGCCGACGTTTGAGCATACGCTCACGCTGGATTCCATCAAGACGGACCGCAAGGTCGTCGAGCTGGCCGGCAGGCATGCTTCATCCTATACGGGGTCAAGGATCGTGGCGATCGCGTCTTCGACCGGAGGTCCCAAGGCACTGCAGTCAGTCATCCCCAAGCTGCCGGCCAACCTGGCGGCACCCGTGGTACTGGTGCAGCACATGCCGGTGGGATTTACCGCGTCACTGGCGGAGCGCCTGGATTCCCTGGGTGACATCAAGGTTACCGAGGCTCAGGAGGGGGACGTGCTCGAGGCAGGTCACGTGTATATTTCCAAGGGCGGCAAGCACATGAACGTGCTGACCATGGCCAGCAAGTATTCCATCCATTATACGGACGAACCTACCCGTGAGGGCGTCAAGCCCTGCGCCAACTACATGTACGAATCACTGATGGATTCCAAGGTCAATGAGATCGTATGCGTGGTCATGACGGGGATGGGCGCGGACGGCACCGAAGGGATCGAACGTCTCAAGGAGAAGAAGAAGGTGCACGTCATTACCCAGACCGAAGAGACCTGCGCGGTATACGGGATGCCGAAATCGGTGGACAAAAAGGGACTCTCGGATCAGAGGGTTCCGCTCGACCAGATAGCACAGGAGATCATATTAAACGTCGGAGTGCGCTAAAAAATAAGAAAGGAATGGTGAAACCAAATGGATGTAAGTCAATATCTGGACATATTTCTGGATGAGACGGGAGAACATCTCCAAAGTCTGAGCGATCAGATCATGATCCTTGAGAATGAGCCGGAAAACGAAGATACCATCAATGAGATCTTCCGAGCCGCTCACTCGCTCAAGGGCATGGCGGGTACCATGGGCTTCAAGCGCATGCAGAACCTGACTCATGACATGGAGAACGTGTTCTCCGAGGTACGTAACGGCAACATCAAGATCAAGTCGGAGAACATCGACGTGCTCTTCAGATGCCTGGATGCCCTGGAGGGTTATACCAACAATATCCGTGAGAGTTCGGATGAGGGCACGGAGGACAATGAGGACATCATCAAGGCCCTGAACGACATCTTGAATTCCGCCAAGAGCGGCGGCACGGAAGAAGCAGCTCCCGCAGAAGAAGCGGCTCCCGCGGCTGACGCAGCATCGGGTGACGGACAGGCATGGACCAAGATCAAGCTTACCGATGCCGACACGGCTGCCATAGGAGAAGCCATCAAGGCCGGCAAGACCACCTACGGATTCACCGTCAAGGTACAGGAGTCATGCATACTGAAGGCAGCGCGTGCCTTCCTGGTATTCAAGGCGATAGAGGAACTGGGTGAGATCATTACCTCCGATCCCTCCAGTCAGGACATAGAAGATGAGAAGTTCGACTTTGAGTTCTCCATCATAGCCGTTTCCGAGGCACCGCTTGACCAGCTGATCGCGGCTGCTTCCAACGTATCTGAGATAGAGAGCGTTGCCGGCGGAGTGCTTGACTTAGACAACGCACAGATGGAAGATGACGGACTCGGCGAGGAAGCGGGCGCCGCAGAAGCGGTTGCGGATCATGACGCCGCAGGCGATGCCCGGGCTGAGCATGCCGAGGAAGCACACGTGCCCGCCACGGCCACCCAGGCTCCGGCCAAGAGCGAGAAGGCCGGCGACAAGAAACCTGCAGGCAAGCCCGTCGTAAACAGAACGGTGCGCGTGGACATAGAGAAGCTGGACGTGCTGATGAACCTGGTCAGCGAGCTGATCATCGCCAAGAATTCACTCGTCAGCGCCAGCGGCAGCACGGAAGACCGCAACAATTCAGAGATCACTGAGCAGGTTGAATACCTCGAGTCAGTTACCACCAGCCTCCATGAGTCAGTCATGAAGGTTCGAATGGTTCCCATCGAGAGCGTCGTATCCAAGTTCCCCCGCATGGTCAGGGATCTGCAGAAGAAGCTCAATAAGAAGATGGAACTGTACATGACAGGTGAGGATACCGAGCTTGACCGTACCGTGGTTGACGAGATTGGCGATCCCCTGATGCACCTGCTCCGTAACTCCGCCGATCACGGACTGGAGTCAGCCGAAGTACGTCGAGAGAGAGGCAAGCCGGAGGTTGGTTCCATTTTCCTGGATGCATATCAGGAAGGCAATAACGTCATCATCGAGGTTAGGGATGACGGTAACGGAATAGATACCGAGGCAGTCAAGGCCAAGGCCATCGAGAGAGGCGTCATCACTCCCGAACAGGGCGAGAACATGAGCGAGAAGGAGATCATCGACCTCCTGTTCCACGCAGGCTTCTCTACCGCCAAGGTAGTATCGGACGTTTCCGGCCGTGGAGTCGGACTGGACGTCGTTAAGTCCAAGATCGAGTCCCTGAGCGGTGAAGTCAGCGTAAAGAGCAAGCTTGGAGAAGGTTCCACCTGGACCATCAGGCTGCCCCTGACTCTTGCGATCATTCAGGCACTGATGGTTACGGTAGGCGGAGAAAAGTACGCCATCTCCCTGAGCTCCATTCAAACCATTGAGGACGTTCCGAAGACGAGCGTCAAGCTTGTTGAGAATAAGGAAGTCATCCATCTGCGTGGATCAGTCATCCCGCTCATCGACCTGCACAACGTTCTGGAAGCTCCCCGCGTAGAGGAAGGGGATCCCGAGCACATGATCGTCGTGATCGTTACCAAGGGTGACAAGCAGGCGGGTCTCATTGTGGATGAACTCATCGGCCAGCAGGAGATAGTAATCAAGTCACTGGGCAAGTACATCAACAAGTGCAAAACCATTAGCGGCGCAACCATACTCGGCGATGGCGAGGTAGCTCTTATCCTCGATGCCAACGTGCTGATCTGATAATAGGAGGAAACAACCATGGATGAATTGTCAACCTTAAGCACCAGCGTCCAGTACATAGTAGTCAAGCTGGGCAATGAGCGCTTTGGCATAAACATCAGTTACGTAGATAATATCGTTCGTATGACGAGAATGACGAGAGTTCCCGAGGTAGCTCCTTACATCAAGGGAGTCATCAACCTGCGCGGTGAAGTCGTTCCCGTCATGAGCACACGCATCAAAATGGGACTTGAACCCGACGTTGAGACCAATGCTACCAGGATCATCATCCTGAAGTTTGAACAGCAGGGATTCATCGGATGCATCGTAGATGCCGTCAATGAGGTAGTAACCCTTAACGCTGACAGCATCGAAAAAGTAAAGGATTCTGAAGGAGATACCTTTGTTCAGGGCGTCGGCAAGACTGAGGATGGACTCATATCCGTGCTTGACTTAAACGCACTGATCAATGAGCAGATTTAAAGGAGAGTTAAAAATATGGAAGAGAACATGTCGTTAGAGACTGTCAACTCTATGTATTTTGATGTCCTGAAGGAGATAGGCAACATCGGAGCGGGCAATGCAACCACCGCCCTGGCCCAGCTCCTTGGTACCAAGGTGGATATGTCCGTTCCCCAGGTTTCGCTGCTGGAGTTCAAGGACGTAGGTGCCGTGGTCGGCGGCGAGGAATTGATAATGGTCGGCATCCTGCTGGGAGTCGAGGGTGACATCACCGGCAGCATCATGTTCCTTATCGAAAAGGAAGGCGCAAGACATCTGACCAACAAACTGATGATGGGCATGGGCGCATCCGCAGAGGGCGAGGATTTCAATGAAATGGAACTGAGTGCCCTCAAGGAAGTCGGAAACATCATTACGGGTGCGTATCTGAACGCTCTGTCGGGATTGACCAACCTGGTCATCTACCCTTCGACGCCCGAACTTACCGTTGACATGGCGGGAGCCATCCTTAGCGTTCCGGCCATCCAGTTCGGCATACAGGGAGATCAGATCCTGCTGATCCAGAACAACTTCTTCGACGAGGTTGAACTGGACGGATACTTCATCCTGCTGCCCGACATGGAATCATACGGAACCATACTTAGCGCACTGGGAATAACAACGCTGTAATTAACTGGAGTATATAATGGGTAATATAGTTAAAGTTGGGATGGCAGATCTCAATATATGTAAGGCTCCGGATGGCATAACCACGTTGGGACTCGGCTCATGCGTCGGCGTCGCATTGAGGGAACCCGGCAAGCCCTGGGGAGGACTGGCACACGTCATGCTCCCCGATTCCACGAGCATCCAGACGGGTGGCCCCGTGAACGTGCCGAAGTTTGCCGATACGGGCGTGCAGGAGCTGGTCAACCAGATGGTTGCCAAGGGGTGCAGCAAGGCCAAGCTGGTCGCAAAGATCGCCGGCGGAGCGCAGATGTTCGCGTTTCAGAGCAATGACAAGATGATGAGGGTCGGCGAGCGCAACGTGGAGGCCGTCAAGAAGAAACTGAAAGAGCTTGGAATCAGGATCTTGTCTGAGGATACCGGAGCCAATTACGGACGTACGGTAATCTTTTATCCCGAAACGGGAGATTTCATCATCAGGGCAGTGGGCAAGCCCGAAAAGACGATCTGATCACGATAATGAGGATTGATTTGAGGTCATTATGCCTGATGATTATTTAGATGAATTTGATGGGGGCGCAGTCGGCAGCCGGGCGGGAGAGAATGCCCAGGCTGACCGGATGAGCGCCATGGCCATGCCGGACGCGGATGCCCCCAACAGACCCAAGACCGCCAGGGAGCTTGAGGAAGAAAAAAGACGAAGGGCGGCGGAGCTTGAGGAAGAGAGAAAACGACAAAGGGAAGAGAAAAAACGCCAGAATGAGCTGAAGAACCGTCGCATGAAACGGAAGCTTATCACGCCTGGCGTTGTTCTCGTGGTAGGATTAGTAGCCAGCATCACCATGTTCCTCAAGAAGTTTGAGAACCAGCGGATGCTCACTTGGCTGCTCATCATCCTGCTCGCTGCGTGGCTTGTTGGCAGCCTCATTCAGTACATGTTCGAACGGTTCGCGTATGAAAACGAGCATGAGATGGCGGAAGAAGGCGAAGTGATCAACAAGGGATCAGCCCCCGCGGATGACGTAAAGGCCGAAGAGAATGGATGAATACGGTCGCAAGAGGCTCTGGGACGATTATAAGCGGACCAAGTCTTCCGACATTAGGGAAAAACTCATATTGGAGTATGCGCCTCTCGTGAAGCTGGTGGCCGGCCGTCTCTCCATGTATCTTGGATACAACGTGGAGTATGACGACCTGGTCAGCTATGGCATTTTTGGCCTGATCGACGCGATAGACAAGTTTGACACGCTGAAGGACGTCAAGTTTGAGACGTATGCTTCGCTGAGGATCAGGGGATCGATACTGGACCAGATCCGCAAGATGGACTGGATCCCCCGTACCGTCCGGCAGAGGCAGCGCCAGATAGACGCCGCCATTCATGAGATAGAAGTGTCCACCGGCAGAACTGCTACGGATGAGCAGATAGCCGAGAAGCTCGGGATATCCGATGAGGAGTACACTGACTGGCAGAGTCAAATGAAGGTCACGGGCGTCATTTCGCTGGACGAATTTACTGAATCGGGCAGCGACATACCGGGTGACAGGTACGGAACCGGCAGGATAGAGGGACCCGAAGAAGCCCTCGAAAAAGAAGAACTAAAGGAAATGCTTGGCGAAGCCCTCGCGACGCTTACCGAAAAGGAACAGAAGGTCGTATTGCTGTATTATTATGAAGACCTTACCCTGAAGGAGATAAGCAACATCCTCGAGGTGTCGGAATCCAGGGTTTCACAATTGCATACCAAGGCTTTACAGAAGCTGCAGAAAAAACTAGGCAGGTACATGAACGTTGTAACTGATGCGGTATAGTTTGTTTGGAACTGTTCAGAAAATTAAAAGTCATTCTGCGACAGATCCTTAATGTGGGGTGAGAAATGAACGGGTATTTCAGGATAGCGGCTACACAGACCAGTACTAATCTGGAGCTTTTTGCTCCTACGGATGGGGGTAGTCCCATTCGTTCCAGCGAAGTGATATCGTACCTTACCGGCAAGGGCATACAGTATGATGCCGGAACCCTCGGCAAGGCCATAGACACGTCAGTCACCAAGGACACTCACGTGACGCTGTGCATGATGCCGTTGGGTCCTTTTGCCGAGTCTTCTGACATCACCGTCAGCCAGGACAAGATGGAGGCGGTGCTCAGACTGTACAGCGCGAGTGTCGGCGGAGCCAACCTCGACGAGTCCGACATACGTAACGACCTGGCCTCCAAGGGAGTGAAATACGGCATATTGGATGACGTCATCAAGGACGTCATAGTCAATCCCAGATACTGCGAGGACATAGTCGTGGCAAAGGGAACTCCTGCAGAGGAAAGCGTTGACGGATACGTGGAATATCTGTTCAACACTGACCGCAATCAGAGGCCGGCTCTCTTAGAGGACGGAAGCGTGGACTTCTTCCACCTGAACGTCCTGCAGGCATGCGCCAAGGGCCAGGAGATCGCCAGGCTCCATGCCGAGGTGAAGGGCGAGGACGGCACATGCGTGGATGGCAGCAGGCAGCGCTCCAGGGATCCCAGGCAGGCAGGCTTCAGATACGGAGCCAACATAGAACCAAGCGTGGACGGCCTGACCCTGATCTCTCAGGTGGACGGCAACGTCAGCCTGGTCGGCGGACAGGTATTCGTCAACAGCTCGATGGAATTTGACGAAGTCGGACCTGCCACCGGCAACATAGAATTCGACGGAAGCGTAGAGATCAAAGGCAACATAGATACCAACTTTGAAGTCAGGGTGAAGGGAGACGTGACCGTCAACGGAGTCATAGAGGGCGCTTACGTCGAAGCCGGGGGCAACATCATAGTGGTCCGCGGGGTGAACGGCATGGGCAAGGCCGAACTGAAGGCCGGAGGCAACATCATAGCCAAATACCTGGAGAACGTCAACGCGACCGCGGGCGGATACATATCTGCGGAAGCCATCATGCACTCCACCGTATGTGCCGGCTCCGACATCATAGTTGATGGCAAAAAGGGAGTTCTGTCGGGCGGACACGCTTCCGCCGGCGGACACGTGGAGGTGAAGAACCTGGGTTCCGAGATGGCCAACGACACCATAGTCGAGGTGGGCATGTCCCCTCAGATCAAAAAGGAGATCATGGATCTGCGCAATCAGGCCGCGGAAAAGCAGAAAACGCTGGACAGCATCAAGCCCGTGCTGAACAACATGGCCATGAAGGTCAAGAGCGGGGTTGCCCTGACCGAGGAGCAGAAGGGCTACGTGGGCCAGCTGATAAAGGCGCAGAAAGCCGCTGATGAGGAACTGGCGAACATAATGATCAGGCTGAATGACCTGGAGTCCCATTTCGACGTGGACACTCCGGCCGAGGTAAAGGTCAAGGGAGTGGCCTATCCCGGTTCCAGGGTATGCATAAACGAAGTATCGATGTCGGTAAAGACGCCCACCAAGTATTGCAAGTTCGTCAAGCTCAGGGGAGACGTCAAGATCACGGCATACGATTGATGCCGGGACAGAAAAGCCGGATTGCCGGGCACTCATTCAGTCATGCGTCAGACGCAGCGCCGACGCGCATTAAGGAGGTCATATGGCTATAGGTCCCATAGAAATGCAGGGTCAGATACTCCGCAGTCAGGATTATGCTGCGATCAAGCAGCAGGATGACGCGCGGGGTGACGTCGAACAGTCACAGATACAGGTGACCAAGGATGCCGAGGAGGTCAGGCAAGCCAACAGGGTGTCCGGCACTCAGGAGAGCGCGAATGCCAGGAATGACGGCGATGCCTCCGACAAGGGCAATAACGAGTATTCCGGCGACGGTGGATCCGGGAGACGCGAAGCCAGGGAAGCCAGGGAGGCCAGGGAAGCCCGCGCGAGGGACGGCAAGGTGCTGCTTAAGTCGGTAGAAAGGAAATTACTATAATCATGGTGCTTGAAATAATGGTGATTGTGCTGGGAATAGGCCTGGTCGTGGCCGGCTATCTGATCCCCGCGCGCAAGGAAGAAAACGAAGGATTGGATCAGATCAGCCGGGATCAGGTGTCTGAGATGGTTTCCGAGGAAGTGGAATCCGCGAAGGGACGCCTGGCGGACACCGTGGACGAAACAGTCAATTACGCCATGGAGAAAGCCGAGCGCAGCATGGACCGCCTCAGCAACGAAAAGATGTTGGCGGTCAGCGAATATTCGGATACGGTGCTCGAACAGATAAACAAAAGCCACGAGGAAGTGGTTTTTCTTTATGACATGCTCAATGACAAGCATGAAAACCTCAAGGAAACCGTGGCAGTGGCCGAGAAAGCCGCTACCGAGGTCAAGGAGAGCGTGAAGGCGGCCGAAAACGCCAGGGCAGCCGAGGAGATGACTCCCCTCGTCGTGGAAAAGGTAGAGACTCCGGTTCCCGCCAAGGCAGCTTCTGCCAGGGAAAAGAATAAGCCGGTTCCCGTGATCAAAAAGGAACCCATAGCTCCTCCGGTCATAGATGACGGCCTTGATGTGGACGAAGAAGAGTCTGATCAGGATTATTATGAGGAAGAGTGGGAGAACCTGGACGACGGAGATGAGCTTGACGGCCCTGAGATCTCGTTTAACGCCCATTCTCCCGGCAACCGCAACAGCAACGACCGCATATTGGAACTCCATAAGGCAGGCAAATCCAACATGGCCATAGCGAAGGAGCTTAATCTCGGCATTGGCGAGGTAAAGCTGGTCATAGATCTATTTAAGGGGCAGGGATCATGAACTTAAAATCTTACTTAAGAGGTCTCGGCCTCGGATTCATAGTTGCCGGCCTGGTACTGGGAGTATGGCACTTCACTTCACATGAGAAGACGATGACGGATGCTCAGATCAGGGAGCGTGCGGCTGAACTCGGCATGGTGGACGCGAACGCGCGACTGACCGATGAAGACTTAAATGATGACGCTGAGGCCCTGCTTGAGAGCATTGATGACAAGACAGGTGATTCGTCACTGACGGATCCGTTGTCTGAACCGGTCACGGAGACCGGAGAGGCAGATGCTCCCGCATATGACGATCCTGACGCCATGCTGACGACTGAGCTACCCACGGCGGAAAGCCTGGGATTGACCGATTCGGACAATAACGGAACGGACGGATCTGATTCGGCCGAACCGGCGTCCGGCGAGGGATCTGACACAGATTCAGACGCCGGCTCAGCTTCCGGTACGGATGGGGCCGCGGAAGGCAGCGATGGCGCGGGCAGTGATGCGGCAGCAGGTAACGCGGCAGATGACCGGCAATCCGGTGATGCCGGATCGGGCAGCAGCACCGCGGTGGCCGGCACGATACAGATAGTTTCCGGAGACTCTTCGGACCGGGTTGCCCGCAAGCTGCAGGATGCCGGAGTCATAACATCGGCCGGCGACTTTGACAGATATCTGTGCGCCCATGGCTATGACCGCAGGATATCCACGGGTACCTACAGCATACCCGAGGGAGCTTCGGATGAGGACATAGCCAGGCTGATAACCCATTCGAGATAAACGAGCAGCCGTTGTTTCATATAATAATGTACATGGCAGCCGTCGTTTCATACGTTATTTCATATGAAAAATGGTTTATATACGTTATTTCATATGAAAAATGGTTTATATACGTTATTTCATATGAAAAATGTTTACGTTATTTCATATGAAAAATGTTTCTGTCAAGCATTTTTGAAAATGTCTCAAAATAGTTTAAACATTAGCCCAGAGGAT
>CALGGH010000183.1 GCA_937916415.1 uncultured Lachnospiraceae bacterium | reverse complement strand
CCTTTCAACGATATAAACACTTTTGCCGAGGATGACAAGGGTAATTTGTGGCTCGGAACAAACGGGGGCGGACTTGTTTATTACGACCGCGCAAACACAACATTTACAACATACCTGCATAATCCGGCCAATGCCAACAGTTTGAGCAGTAATATTATAGTCAGCCTCTGCGCCGATCATAACGGCAATTTGTGGATTGGTACGTTCTATGGCGGCCTCCTGCGCTTCGACGGCAAGCGTTTTGTATGCTACAAGCATGAGGCGGGCAATCCGCGAACCATCTCCGACGACAAAGTATGGCGGCTGTTCGAGGATTCCGATCATAAATTGTGGATTGGAACACTTGGCGGCGGGCTCGATTTGTACGATTTTGAGACAGACCGATTTATGCACTACCGCAGCGGCGATGTCAATTCAATTCATTCCGATTTTATACTATCGATTGCCGAGGATCGCAACAAAAACATCTGGGTGGGAACTTCGTACGGTGCTGAAATGCTTGACTACCAGACCGGTCGATTTTTGCGCTTCCTGCATGATCCCGAAAATCAGAACAGCATCTGCGGCAACATTGTAATGACCATTCTTGCCGATTCGCGCGGCTGGGTGTGGTTCGGGACCCGCGAGGGCGTCAGTTGCTACAGCCAGAAGGACGGGGCTTATCATCACATCTCAACCGACGAAGGGCTGCCGAGCAGCAGCGTTCAGTGTATAAAAGAGGACAACAGCGGCAACATCTGGATGAGCACACTCAACGGCGTAAGCTGTATTCGCTTCGACAACGATGCCACTTTCGACAATTTTAGCTACAAGTTGTATAATTATGGTGTCGACGACGGCTTGCAGGGCAAAGAATTTAACGAACAGGCCGGATTCATGGCCAGCAGTGGTGAACTGATGTTCGGCGGCATGAACGGCTTCAATATCTTCAATCCAGAGCTTATGCAAATGTCCGATGATGGGAGTACCATTGTACTGACCGATCTGAAACTCTTTAACAGGAGCGTCAAAGTGGGACGTCAAAATTCTGATAATCAGATATTGTCGCAGCACATAACAAATACTCACAAAATCAGGCTCAATCATAAACAGAACGTGTTTAGCATCGAGTTTGCCTCGCTCAACAATCTGTACCCCGACAAGACAATGTACAAGTACAAACTCGATGGATTCAACAACGAGTGGATTGTTGTTGACTCAAGACAGCGCAGCGCCACTTTTACCAATCTTAATGCTGGTCAGTATCGCTTTCGCGTAAAGGCAACTGGCAATAGCAACAAGTGGCTCGCCGACGAGGCCGTGCTTGATATTGAGATTGTTCCTCCTTTCTACGCATCAAAAGTGGCTGTGTTACTGTATTATGTGCTAATATTGATGGCACTGATGCTGCTAATACGCCGGATAAAATCGCGTGAGAAAGACAAATACGAGCGCCGGCAGGAGCGAAGCGAGCATCAGCGGCAGCATGAGGTTGACGAGATGAAAATCCGTTTCCTGACCAATGTAAGCCACGAGTTCCGTACACCGCTCACTCTAATTCTGACCCCGATCGAGAAACTGCTCAAAGGAGACATCTCCGACGAGATGCGTACCTATCTGGTTATGATTCAGCGTAATGGCAAACGACTATACAATCTGGTAAATCAGCTGCTCGATATTCAGAAGATTGAGGCACAGAGCGTTGCCTATAATCCATCGTACGGCAATATCATAGAGTTTACGCGTGTAACAACTGAGTCGTTCACCGATCTGTCTGAGGCAAAAAAAATCAATTTCAGATTCTCGTCGCAGCTGACCGAACTTAACACATACTTCGACCATGACAAGATTGAAAAAATCCTGTTCAATTTGCTGAGTAACGCGTTCCGATACACGCCCGAAGGAGGTAATATTAGTGTAACAATCAATAAGATAGATAAAGAAGAACATCAGAATCCGAATTTTAGCGGACAGAGCTACGTCGAGATTCGCGTCAGCGACAACGGGATTGGTATCGACCCTGAGGCGCAAAAACACATATTTGAGAGGTTCTTCCAGAGCAGTAAGGCGGGCGAGCCTACCAATAAGGGAACGGGGATTGGGCTGGCCATTGCGCAGGAATTTGTCAAGGTTCATGGAGGCACAATAGCCGTCAACAGCGCGCCGGGCAAGGGCAGTACGTTTACCGTAACCATCCCTCTTGGCATATGCGGAAAGGCGGCAGGGGAAGATCGTCCGTTCGATGAGGGCAGACTGAGAGCCCTTATCGTAGATGATGACGTGACGGCCTGTGAGCACGCGAGAAGGGTTCTTAGGAAACTTGGAATAGAGTCTGAATACACCCTTAGCGGAGAAGATGCCCTGTCCATGTTCACGTCCCTTAATGGAAACGTCCTTCCATTTAATCTGGTATTGGCGGATTGGAAGATGCCCGGGATGGATGGCATTGAGCTTACAAGGCGGATACGCAAAAATATGGGCAGTGAAGACGTGACCATTGTCCTTACCACCTATAACTGGTATGAGATAATGGAGGAGGCGATCCTGGCGGGAGTGGATGCGTTCCTGGCTAAGCCGCTTTTTGCGGCAAGCGTTAAAGAGGAACTTGGCAAGGTTCTTGCCAACAAAAAAAGGAGCGCAAATGGCGGCATAAAAACGGTCGATCTTAGCGGATGCAGGGTTATTCTGGCTGAGGACATGGAGATCAACGGCCAGATAATAAAACAGGTTCTTGGCCTTAAGAACGTTCGCGCTGATCTGGCAACCGACGGAAACGGGGCGGTGTCCCTTTTTGAAAAGAGCGTGGTTGGAACCTACGATGCCATCCTGATGGATATCAGAATGCCCGGGCTTAACGGCCTTGACGCGACAAAAAAGATACGAAACATGGACAGGGAGGATGCCAAAACCGTTCCGATCATTGCCCTTACGGCAAATGCCTTTGATGAGGACGTCAAGCTGTCATTTGATGCGGGCATGAATGAGCATCTCTCGAAGCCCGTGGAGCCGGATGCGCTGTTTAATGCCTTAAAGAAGCTTATCATTAAATGAGGAGGACTAAAATGAGCAGAATCTTACTTGTGGATGACGATGAAGACATGCTTGCCATGACGGGGCGCTGGCTCGAAAAGGCAGGACATGCCGTCATTAAAGCCTCGTCCGGAAGCGAGGCACTGGAACTTCTGGGGAAGGGCGCACCTGACCTTATCCTTTTGGACTACGCCATGCCCATAATGGATGGCCCCATGGTTCTGCAGGCCATAAGGTCGAATGATGCCTGTAAAAATATCCCCATCCTTTACAGAACGGGGATGGATGACACTGATCTGCAGGGCGACGGGCAGGTAAACGGAGTTGTACCTAAGTCTGAGGGAAAACCGTATCTCTTGAAGGCCATCAGTGAGATCCTTGGCTGATCACTGAGATCTTTTGAACATGGACTCCTTAAAAAACCTGTGGATCACGTCAAGAATGTACTCCTTGGGAGAAGTCTTTAAAAGATATCCGTCGGGCTTATATTTAAGAGCGTTGAACACGATTTCCTTATTGTTGTTGCCCGTAAGGAGTATTATGGGAATCTTTTGTTCCCTGTTTTCGTTGTCAAGGCGCAGGATTCTCATCAGGTCGATTCCGTCCATCTGTGGCATCTCAAGGTCGCAGAGTATGAGGTCTGCCGTTATTGCGGACAGTCCGTCAAGCATTTTTTTACCGCTGTTAAAGCACTGAACGCTGTACGCAGGCGACAGCCAGCGTTCGATCACGGACAGATAACCGGTATCGTCGTCTACCACGAAGATCGTCTTTCTCCTGTGGTATTCGTCCAAAAGCTCCTTGAAGAACGTCACGTCCTTTACGAGAGCATCCACGTCAACCGGCCTGGGATAGATCCTGGATACAAGACCCGCGCCGTTGGAAGCCATGGCCCTGTTGATCTCGGACATGTCACCCGTCAGACAAAGGATCTTGGAATCGTCCTGACATATTTCACTTAGAATGTTCATGGTTATGCCGACGTTGGAGCCGTCATTCGTCCCCGGATTGTAGATTATGATCTCCGCATCGTTTCTTGAGGCTATGATCCTGTCGGGCTCGTCCGGAACGGTGATGACCTTAAAGTTTGCTCCGGACAGGTTCTTTTCAATGCCTTTTTTGACGATTCCTTCGCCGCTCTGTATGTAGAGAACGTTAGGGCAGTGATAGGGATCGCGGTATTGCGCTGCATTTGACTGAGAGATTTCACATGAATTTTCCGCGTGATTCAGGGCTTCCTCTTTCAAGATGGGTGAAAGGGGCTTTTTGAAATCCCTGAAGGCACCGAGAAAATCCGCGGTTTCGTCCCGTATGAAGTCAAATCGGCCTTCTTTTGCAGCACTTTCGAGGCTTGCTGCCATTTTTCCGAGCTTTTTGACTCCAATGATGCGGAGCATGCTCTTTAAGGAATGGATCCTTAAGGAATACATGGTATAGTCCTCATGCTCAAGGAAGCTTTCCAGCTCATCGGATTTTTCTTCGATGGAAGAATAAAAGACGTAAAGGGCATCCAGATAGTCCTCCGCGCTCCCACAGTTGTAAAGCCCCGCCGAAAGATCAATGTGAGGAACAAGCTTAAGCCAGGCGGGAAGCATCTCAAGCTCCTTTTTTACGTCAAACCCGCTGATCGCATCAGCGTCATCTTCCTCCATGTTCTCCGAAGAAAGGAGCGGGTCAGACAGGGACTCATTTTCAGATGCCGCAGGATCTTTCCCGCCAAGATGATTCATGATGGTCTCATAGAGTTCTCTTGGATCTATTGGCTTGATAAGAACGTCCGCAAAGCCGACTGCCTTGTAGAGGTTGATGTTATTGCGCCCCTCTTCCGTGGTGTGGCAGATGACGGGAACGTCCCTGCCCCGCTCACTAAACATTTCCTTTAGCCTGATAAAAGTGTCCACGCCATCCAGTTCGGGCATGCGGTGATCAAGCAGTATCAGGTCATAGTCGTTATTTTCGCAGAGGGCTATGCATTCGCTCCCGCTCTCAGCCTGATCGGATACGATTCCACGTGTTGCCAGCAGTGACGCCAGTACTATTCTGTTAATTTGCATATCGTCAACGATAAGCACGCGGGATTTCCTGAGTTCCATAAAAATATTATAACATAGATGCCGCGTGGGATGTCTACATGTTATAATCATAAATGACGAATTGTCATAAAAACGTTTCGGAGGTCATGTATGGATTGGGTTCTTATAGTTGACGATGACGAGGAAACCAAGGAACACGTAGCCAGAGTCCTTGAGAAGAACGACGTAAAAGTAACGAAGCTTTCATCCGGCATGGAACTTCTCGATTATATTGAAGGGATGACTCCGCTTCCGGATTTAATACTGCTTGACGTTGAGATGCCGGAGATGAACGGCTTTGAGACGTATCAGCTCCTTGGGGAAAGGCTGAAGGGTAAAAATGACGTTCCCGTCATCTTTCTTACGGGGAACGACGATCTGATGACGGAGGCCAGGGGACTCATGATGGGAGCCGTTGACTTCATAAGAAAACCCTATTTTCCTGAGATCCTGACGCTGCGTGTCAAGCGCACCATAGAACTGGCCGGACTAAGAAGAGATCTTTCCAGGGAGGTAAATAAAAAGGCCAGGGAGAATACCCGCCTGACCCTGCACGTGGTGCAGACGCTGGCTGAAGCCATTGATGCCAAGGATGCCTACACTAACGGGCATTCCGGCAGGGTTGCGACATATTCAAGGATGCTTGCTGAAAGGCTTGGCTATGATGAGAATGGTCAGGATGAGATCTACATGATGGGTCTTTTGCATGACGTCGGTAAGATCGGCGTTCCTGACTGGATCATCAACAAGACTGATAAACTTACGGATGAAGAATTTGCTGAGATAAAAAAGCATCCGGTTGTTGGAAACAGGATACTTATGAGGATAAAAGAAATGCCAAAGCTTGCGTATGGTGCCAGATGGCATCATGAAAGAATTGACGGAAAAGGTTATCCGGACGGACTGAAGGGCAGTGAGATCCCGGAGGAAGCCAGGATCATAGCCGTCGCAGATGCATATGATGCAATGACCAGTAACCGCAGCTACAGAAAAAGCTTACCCCAGGCGGCGGTGAGGCAGCAGATTGAAATGGGCAGAGGAACGCAGTTTGACGAACGCATAGCCGACGTGATGATGGAGATGATCGACGCTGACGCGGATTATGCCATGCGGGAAGGCTTTGCGGAAAAGGCCGGTCTTAATGAGAAATCGGAAAGTGATACCGTAAGGCATATGGATGGTCAGACCCGTGTGCCTGAGGCGTTAACTGAACTTGAGCAGCTTGATACGGATCTCGGGCTGTATATGTGCGGGGACGTGGAGGATTATCTTGAGGCTCTTGGCATATTTGCGGATTCAGCAGACAGTAAGGCGGCAAAGATCAAAAAGACGGAGAGTGAGCAGGATACGGAGAACTACACTACCCTGGTGCACTCGCTTAAAAGCTCGGCAAGAACCATTGGAGCAGCAGATCTGTCCGAGAAAGCCGGAATTCTTGAAGTTGCCGGAAAGGACAGGGATTTAGAACTCATAAAAACGCTCACCCCGGATCTTCTTGCCGATTATGGGACGCTTGTAGACAAAATAAGGAACTGTCACGAAATACCGCGTCCGTCACCTTGCCATGCGTAACTACGGCGAGGCTTTCAGATGCAGATATCGGGAAAGCAGACAAGCAAGATGATCAGATTAATTATTGACTGTTCCTTAGCATCTGCGTCTTCATAGGATCCGGTTCACAATCCCGGCAGCACCGGGAAAGCATATAGGAGGATATGGTATGTCATTTCCATGCTACGAAGTCAACACGGGCGGAAGGATTCCCACGGGACTCTCGGGAGGTTTTTTCATATATGATGCCGACGGAGATGAGGAGATCCTGTTTGTTGAGACCAACGTCATAAAGCTTTACGGCTGCGATGACCATGATGATTTCATGGCATATACAAAGGGGTCATTTGAGGGGATGGTTCATCCGGATGACCTAAGCAGGGTCAGGAACCAGATTCTGACACAAACGAATTTCGGTGAGAAAAGACATGATTATCTGCGATACCGTATTTTAACAAAACAGGGTAAAATACGCTATATAGAGGATTTCGGACATCTCCTTCACCAGGAGGGAGGAAAGAGGTTTTTCTACGTATTCATTGTCGACGTTGACCGGAATGAGTTTTTTAACAGGGCTCGTAATTCCCTGCCGGAAGCGGAAATACTATCCTCCAACAATGACGTGGATCCCCTGACAGGACTCTTTACGATGCCCGTATTCTCCCATCGGGTTCAAATGCTGCTCACTGCTCCCGAAAACAGGCGAAAAGAATCCGCTTTCATTCACTTTGATATTCCAAATTTTAAATTATATAATGAAAAATACGGATTCGATCATGGGGATGAACTGCTGTGCGCCGTGTCAGAAGCAATACGGGAAATTTTTGAGGACGGAACCATTTCACGTTTTTCCGACGACCATTTTGTGGTACATGTCTTCAGAACCGGAAACGACGTGATACGCGGCGTGGAAAGCATATGTAAAAAAATGCTGATGTCCGATGACGTCAGCAAAAAGGTTCGGGTCAAATCCGGCATCTTCATCCCTGATGATGGCTTTTCGGACGTCGGTCTTGCATGTGACCATGCCAGGCTTGCATGCAACAGCATCAAGAACCGGCATGATACGCATTACTGCATCTATGACGACATGCTGAGGGAGAGGCTGCGCAAGCAGCAATATGTGATCGACCATATCGATGAGGCGATTGAAAAAGAATATGTCAAAGTGTTTTACCAGCCCGTCATCAGGGTGAAAAGCGGGGAGATTTGCGGCTATGAAGCGCTGGTCAGGTGGATGGATCCCGATGCCGGCATGCTCTCTCCGGCGGATTTCATTGAGACCCTTGAGCAATTCCGCCTCATTCACGTGCTGGATGCCTACGTTATCAGAAAGGTTTGTGAGGACTACAGGAGCCTCGTTTTGCAAAATGAACCCGTCGTACCGGTATCCATCAATATTTCAAGGCTCGACTTCGGACTATGTGACATATTCGGCATTGTGGAAAGTACCCGAAAGAAATATGACGTTCCAAGGAACATGATCGACCTGGAAATCACGGAAAGTGCGCTGAACAAAGATGATTCCCTTATAAAACAGGAATGCGACAAGATGAGGGAAATGGGATACCACATCTGGATTGACGACTTCGGGAGCGGATATTCCTCCCTCAATACCGTCACGGATTTTAACTTTGACGTACTGAAACTGGATCTGGTATTTCTGAAAAGCTTTGACAAAAATCCAAAGACCGCATCCCTCATGACCTGCATTGTAGACTGCGCGGCTTCCATGGGCGTGACGGCCCTGTGCGAGGGCGTTGAAAAAAAAGAACATTTTGAATTCCTCAAAAAAATCGGATGCGTCCGTGCACAGGGATATTACTTTGGCAAGCCCATGCCCCTTGAAGAGACACGCAGCTTTATCCGTGAAAATGGAA
>CALGGH010000182.1 GCA_937916415.1 uncultured Lachnospiraceae bacterium | reverse complement strand
AGATGTGATCAAGACGAAAACAGGCGGGCTATATTTAGCAGGCACTAAATAAAACATCATTAGGTGTGCTCCAGTTCACCCTTTCAGATGATATACAAACTTAAAAACAGTATTATAGAACGAGGATGCCTCCATGAGACATCCTTTTTTCATGGCATAAACACATAATCCATGCCGTAAAAATGCACGAAGAAGTCCCTAAAATATCGTCATATTTTTTATACTATATATAACGATAATGTATTGACATAGTCATATTTATGCCGTATAATATATGACTATAGGAGGTGCTTGTTATGGCAATAATCAAATATGCAAACCAGAGCGGCGCAGTCTACGCATACGAGTCAATTTCGGAATGGGATCCCGAGAAAAAGCAATCCCGTTCAAAAAGGAAATGCCTTGGCAGGGTTGATCCCGATACCGGTGAGATCATACCCACCTCCGGCAGGAGGGGGCGTCCGCCCAAAGGAAAAAGTGATGCTTCTCCTGGCGCTGCTGAGAACACGGCTTTATTGGAAGCCATGGAAAAATTGAGGACTGACTACGAAGAATGCAGAAAAAACAACCTTGAGCTCAGCAGTGAAAATAAGAAACTAAAATCCATCCTTGCCAGAATCAAAAGAGACTTATCCGATATTTAAAACCCAGGCAAGATACGGCACTTAGATTGGAGGAACCATGGCTGCGGATTATTCAAGGCACGTCTTCAAGGAACTCGAACTGGCAACCGCGGAGATTGAAAAGCTAAAAACAATAATAATACCGGAACTGAAAAAAGAATACGAAGCTAAACTCTATGATGAACGAGCTTCGGCAGCTGAAAGGAATTCTGCGCTTCGGAAGAAAAAGGATTCCGAGATATCAGAGCTCAAGTCAAAAATATCAGAATTGGAAAGCAGGCTGCAGGATGCGGAAAACGAAGTTGTCAGGCTCAAAAACATGATGAACAAGGACAGCTCCAATTCATCAAAGCCGCCATCAACGGATGAGCCGTGGAAAGGCAAAAGAAAACAGAAGGCAGCTAACGAATACAATTCCCGCAAGCCATCCGAAAGGCATAAAGGCGGTCAGCATGGACATGAGGGGAAATGCCTGACAAAACAGGACGTGGAAAAGCTTCTTGAAGAACATGGTGACGAGATAAGGCATGACGTTGTTGAGATTGGCAAAAAAGATGCTGACTGCGCAAGTGAGCCGAAGATAAAATATGAGCTTGATCTTGAAGTAAGGATGGTCGTCAGGGAATATCGCTACTATGGCGATGCTCCTATTCCGCCAAGGCATTATCCGGACGTCTCTTTTGGAGATTTCACGAGGGCTGCCTCCGCGTTCTGCTATGGCGAATGTAACATGCCGACGGATAAGATCGGCGAGCTAATGAATGTCCTGAGCGGAGGGGTATTCACTGCCGCAGACGGCAGCTGGTACAACTTCTGTACCTACGTATCCGACCGATGTGACGCAAGTCTGGACAGCCTGTACAATGACCTCATGAACAGTCCCGTCCTTTACAGTGATGCCACGTACACCAAGGAAAATGGTGAGGAGACTTACGTGCGTAACGTCAGCAACAAGAATACCGTTATATACAGTCCACAGGATGACAAGACGATCGAGGAGATTGGAAAGACTCCCGTTCTCAGTGATTTCTTTGGAATCCTTATGACGGATCACGAAACCGCGATGAAGCATTTCGGCTCGGACAACGCAGAATGCAATCAGCATACCGACAGATACTGTAAGAAGACGTCACAGGAGACGTCACATTGCTGGAGCGAAAAATACATGGGACTTCTTTACGAGATCAAAGAACAAAAGGAACGGCTTATAAGTCAGGGAATAGATCATTTTTCTGATGAGGAACTTGCTGACTATTTCAAACGATACGATGAGATCCTTCAGGAAGGCTGGGAAGAAAACAAGAATCTCACGTGGAAAAGTGTTGCCTCCGATGAACGGGCTTTGCTCAGAAGGCTTGAAAAATTCAAGGAAGATCACCTGCGGTTTGCTACTGATTTCTGCGTAGAGTTTACGAACAACATCAGTGAATCTGATCTCAGGTTCATAAAAAACAGGACAAAACTAAGTGGCGGCTTCCGTCAGAAATCAGGGCGCAAAATGTGCTGCAGGCTAATGTCGATTATAAGGACCTGTAAGAAACGAGGAATGAACGTCATAGAGGCATTGGCGAAAATATCCAGATCGGGAGAAAATGCCTTTGCCTAACTCATGAGAACTACGATATCATAACGACAATAATACAAAAAAGCCACGCACAGAAAATCATCAACCGTGCGTGGCATAGAAGTCGTGCCTTATCTGAAAGGGTGAACTGTTACTCGCAAAGCAAAAAAAACATGTTTTTCTTTGCAAAACATGTTGACATAACCCCTCTTGACATGTTACTGTTATCCTAACTAGATGGATTATTAGCGGCAGAAGTGTCTCCATTTATGAATTTCGGAGAAGAAATCGCCTATAACAGGGCACTTGCCGCGATGATCCGGATGGTTGTCAGGCAATCCGTTTTGACACAGGTTCCGATGGATGCGGGATCCCGAAACGGAATGAAGCTGCCACACATTCATGGAAGAAAGGAGGGGCAGACGTTATGGCACAAAATATTGCTATCTTAAACAATATTCATAACTTCTATATGTCGACGTACGCCGATAAGTCAAACTCGCCGTACGACACGCATAAGAAGTCTGAACTTCGTGGCGTATACAATTCCATCGTCAAGATAAATAAAGACTCCCCCCTCTACATCCTCGACAACAGTGACGAGGGTCGTGAATATGTGGTGGGTCTTAAGGAAAATGCCAGATCTCTTAAGAACGCCATAGCTTCGGTAGGCGGCCTGGATGAAGCAGACATTCTGAACAAAAAGGCAGCGGCTTCGAGCGACGAGTCCGTGGTGGAGGCATCCTTCGTCGGTGAGATCGACGAGGGCGAGCCCGCGCCCGAATTCGACATAGAGGTAAAGAGCCTCGCCACGCCGCAGGTCAACCTGGGAAGATATCTGCCTGATGATGAGCCCGTGGACCTGCCGTCGGACATCTATTCCTTTGACGTGAGCATCAACGACCTCAGGTATGAGTTCCAGTTCAACATCAAGGAAGAGGATACCAACCGCGACGTGCAGGAGAGACTGGGGCGGCTGATCAACAACGCGGGCATAGGCCTGACGGCAGAGGTGATCAGCGATGAAGACGGAGCAAGATCGTACTTAAGGCTTGAATCCGTATCGACGGGAACCAAAAACGGTTCGGGACAGCTGTTTAGCGTCAGTGACGAGGATTCGTCCAAGGCATCGGGAACGGTAAATTATCTGGGCATCGATTACGTGGCCAGACTTGGGTCGGATGCGAAATTTGCGATCAACGGAGAGGAAAGAAGCGCATCCGGCAATAACTTTACCGTCGGCAAGATGTATGAGCTGAACCTCAAGGGTGTGAGTCCGGAGGGACGGCCCGCACGCGTGGGCCTGATGACTGACGTGGAGGCGATGCAGGAGAACCTGAGCACCCTGATCGGAGGCTACAATTCTTTCGTCAAGGCAGCTGCGGAATATTCTGACACGCATCCCATTTCCAACAGGCTCGTGAACGAGATGTCGGCCATCAGCCGTACCTACGCTGAAGGACTAACGGAGATGGGAGTAAGCCTGAACGTGGACGGAACCCTGGAACTTGATGAGGAAAGCTTCAAAAAGTCGATCAGGGACGGAACGGCAGTAGGCGCGGCTTCCTCCATCAGGGATTTTGCGCAGTCACTCGTGCGCAAGTCCAATCAGATAGCCCTTGATCCACTGAGCTATGCGGAAAAAACCATAGTTGCCTACAAGAATCCCGGCAAGAGCCTGGTGAATCCTTATACGTCCAGCGCATATTCGGGGATGTTGTTCAACAGTTATTGCTGACGTGAATTGCTTGCTAACACTTTTACTAAAATGAAATGCCCGCGGGGAGTGTCCCGCGGGTGATTCTCTGAAAAAACCTTGAAGGAAGTCCGGTGAACCGATAAAAATACCTTGACGTAAAGTCCGGCGACGTGCTATATTGGTTTGGCGTAAAGAGACGAGGCTCTTTTTTTTTGCTCTATTTTTAAGGGAGGAAACACGATGCGTACTAAGATAACGCTTGCCTGCACGGAGTGCAAGAACCGTAATTACAATACGACCAAGGAGAAGAAGAATCATCCCGATCGCATGGAAACCAAGAAGTACTGCAGGTTCTGCAAGAAGCATACCATTCATAAGGAGACGAAGTAATCATGGCTGATAATAATAATGAAGTAGCAAAGGTCAAATTCTTCGATGGCGTCAAGGCAGAATTCAAAAAGATCAGCTGGCCCGACAGGAGTTCCCTGGGCAAGCAGTCCGCTGCCGTGATCGTGATCTCGGTGATAGTGGGTGCTCTGATCGCAGTGCTCGACATGGCATTCCAGTATGGATTTAATTTCATTACTTCCATAGGAGGATGATCCCGTTATGCAGGAAGAAGAGAAGATCGTAGCCGAGGAGGGGCTTGCCGAGGAGGAGAAGACCTCCGATGCGAACTGGTACGTGGTGCATACCTATTCCGGCTATGAGAATAAAGTTAAGGCCAATATCGAGAAGACCATCGAGAACCGTCATCTGGAGGAGGAGATCCTCGAGGTGCGCGTGCCCATGGAGGAGGTGTCCGAGATCAAAAATGGCGTGCGCAAGACCGTACAGCGCAAGATGTTCCCCGGATACGTGCTCGTCAACATGGTCATGAACGACGATACCTGGTACGTGGTTCGCAACACCAGGGGCGTCACCGGATTCGTTGGCCCCGGATCCAAGCCCGTGCCACTCAGCGAGGCGGAGATGAAGCCCCTCGGCATCAGGACCGGCATCATGTCCGTGGACTTCGAGGAAGGCGACACCGTGGCAGTCGTTGCGGGCGTATGGAAGGATACCATCGGCGTGGTTCAGAAGATGGACATGAACAAGCAGATGGCCACCCTCAACGTGGAGCTGTTCGGACGCGAGACTCCGGTGGAGATAAGCTTCGCCGAGATGAGGCGCATGGTCTGAGTCCGGTGCGTCGCATGCATCGCATGATTTGTTTACTCATTTAGGTCTATTCGCGCCCCGGCGCGTTTGGATATAGTGGGAGCCCGCATGGTGCGGGCGCCATTTACCACATTTCAGGAGGTGCCAAAATGGCAAAGAAAGTAGAAGGCTACATCAAGTTACAGATCCCTGCCGGCAAGGCTACGCCGGCTCCTCCGGTTGGTCCCGCATTGGGCCAGCACGGTGTGAACATCGTTGAATTCACCAAGCAGTTCAACGCCAAGACCGCTGACAAGGGCGACGTGCTCATCCCCGTTGTCATCACGGTGTATGCAGACAGAAGCTTCAGCTTCATCACCAAGACTCCCCCGGCTGCAGTGCTGCTCAAGAAGGCATGCAACATCCAGTCCGGATCCGGAGTGCCCAACAAGACCAAGGTTGCCACGATCTCCAAGGACAAGCTGAGGGAGATCGCAGAGACCAAGATGCCTGACTTAAACGCTGCAAGCGTTGAGGCGGCCATGAGCATGATCGCCGGCACCGCCAGAAGCATGGGCATCACCGTAGAAGAATAAGGAGGGCCACTAAGATGAAGCATGGTAAGAAATACAACGAGGCTGCCAAGCAGGTAGACCGCAACACTCTGTATGAGCCCGGTGAAGCAGTGGCTCTGGTTAAGAAAACATCCGTTGCCAAGTTTGACGAGACCGTAGAAGTACACATCCGTACCGGCTGCGACGGACGTCATGCCGAGCAGCAGGTAAGGGGCGCAGTCGTGCTGCCCAACGGTACCGGCAAGACCGTGCGTGTGCTCGTTTTTGCTAAAGGCGAGAAGGCTACCGAGGCTGAGAATGCAGGTGCCGATTACGTAGGAGCTGAGGATCTGATCCCCAGGATCCAGAATGAAGGCTGGTTCGAGTTCGACGTAGTGGTTGCAACCCCTGACATGATGGGCGTCGTAGGACGTCTTGGTAAGGTTCTCGGTCCCAAGGGACTGATGCCCAACCCCAAGGCAGGAACGGTAACGATGGACGTAGCCAAGGCCATCGCCGACATCAAAGCCGGTAAGATCGAGTACCGTCTCGACAAGGCCAACATCATTCACTGTCCCATCGGCAAGGTTTCCTTCGATGAGGAGAAGCTGCAGGAGAACTATACCGCGCTTATCGAGGCCATTCTCAAGGCTAAGCCTTCGGCGCTCAAGGGCCAGTACCTGAGGAGCGTCACGCTCTCAACCACCATGGGCCCCGGCGTAAAGGTATCAACCGCCAAGTACGCATAAACCCGGGAACGTTACCGGATTAGTCAGAGGCTGTCGCGACGCGGCAGCCTTTTTTTGCGTGATAAGGCCGTCAAGCGTACGTCGTGCCTACACGAGCGCACATTTGACGGCCAACGCGACAATCGAGTAGGGGGAATATCCCCTACTCAATCGCTAAAGGAGCTCAAGTTGCGCCATTTTCTGCTTGAATCTCGAATGATTACGATGAAGTTTTGGGGGAATTGTGGTACTATATGAATACGCTAATAAAATCATAATTTTCTTAAAGGAATGACATGAGAAGGCATGACATTTTGTTCGGCACATTATTTATGAGCCTCATGTTAACGCTGGTTCCGGGGGGGGACAATCGTTGCGCGGGCAGAGGAAGCAGAGGCGGTTGAGTTAAATATTGATAATGCCGATCCGATTAACGATCTGGGTGATGATGGGACGGTATATGATCCGGACTTTGCATGGGAGATAGATAAACGGGATGCGGTCATTACCGGATACAAGGGTACCAATGAAAAAGTTGTAATTCCCGCATATGCAACCATGATAGATGACGGCGCATTCAGGGATAACCGATCCATCACCGGGATTTCATTTGAGGATGGAAGCAAATGCAGTTTCATAGGGAAGTATGCATTTGCAGGATGTACCCAATTGGCGGAGGTGAACTTGCCTGCGGTTGAAGATGGGTTAACGATAGATGAGGAGGCCTTTTATGAGTGCACGAATCTGACGAGACTTACGTTTCCCAAAGTGGGAAATGAGGAGTATTGGTACACGTTTAGGGGTATGGCTTTTGCAAATACAGGGCTGACGTCTCTGGATCTGAAATGCGGAAATACCAAAACCAGCTTTAATCTGGGAGGGTGGTGTTTTGCTATGACTCCGATTACGAATGTCGTCCTCCCGCATGAAGTGTGGGGTGCGTCTGAACCCTTTTATCAGTGTCCGATAGAGAATATCACGTTTTCCGAACAAACCGAGATAGCGGGGAGCCTGTTTTCACAAGCCGATCTGTCTGACATGAATCTGGTCATTCCGGCCTGCGTGGAGCGGATCGGATCGGAAGCTTTTTCAAACGGCGGCCTGAAAAGCGTATCCTTCGAAGAAGGAAGTGAGCTTACAGAGATAGAATTCGGAGCCTTTGATTACAATCCAATCACGGCAATAAGTTTACCTCAGTATCTGAACATAATCGGTGATTCTGCCTTTGAAGGTACGTCGCTTGTGGACGTCGTGCTGCCACCCAAGGCACATGAAATCGGGGCAGGGGCATTTTCGGATATAGATACACTGAAATCCATCACGTTTGCCGATGATATGCGGGACAGAGTGGGGAATCGGTTTTATAGCATAGGAGATTCATACAGAGACGGGGACAGAGATACCATTCGTTATAGTTCAGATTGGGATATGTATTCCGAACTCATCGTGTATGGTTATAAGGGATCCTTTGCAGAGGCTTTTTTTAAGGATTACGTCGGAAATTCGACGGAAGAGCCTCCACATATCATATTCAGGGTGATTGACGGCAAAGGTAATGTGGAAGAGCCTGATCCTGAGGTGGAGGAGATAAACAGTGATGCGGTTTACGTTGTTGGACAGAAATTTGACGTAACCGCAGATGGCTGCCTGGGTCAAAGCTATGCCAAATACATGGTCGCCCCGAGTGGGGCTGCGTCCGTAAGTAAAGGCGTTGTGACGGTGAAGAAGGCACCTGCCGACGGAAAGATCACCGTTTCCGGATGCGTCAAGAACAGCAAAGGCAAGTACGTGCCGGAGAAGGCATACATATTTACGGCTCAGAAGCCTGTATTTGCAAAGACCCTGACACTCAGCAGACCGTATTTTGCAGACATAAATCCCGATGATGAAAACGCTTCAAGAGATGGCAATGCGCTTGTGACCGGCACGGACCTGAGACCGGATGCGTGGGTATCGTCAAAGCCGGGGGTTGCTGCGGTTGATCCGGATATGCGGCTCATCACGGCGGTCGGAAAAGGCACCGCCAAGATAACCGCGGTATACGGAAGTGCAGATTCTGCCGACAAGAATGCCGCCAAGTATTCATTCAGCGTCAAGGTCAGCATACCCGTAATAAGCAAAAAGGAAGCATCGCTGCAGAGCGGCGCAACGCTTGCCCTTACGCTGAAGGGCGCAGACAAAAAAATCTGCCGTTACGTGGAGAGCATCAAACCCGGATGCTGTCAGTATCGGAACCAACGGAAAAGTGACGGTGCTGAATTATGATGAGGGGACGGATGGCAAAGTATCGGTTGTAGCCTCGATAGACGGAATTGAATTCCCTTGTTATACGTGTGAGATATCCGTAATCAGGCCCGAGCTTGCCAAAAGCGGGTTGACGGTTAAGGCCGGCAAAAGCGCAAAGATAACCGTGAAGAAGACCAAATTAAAGGCAAAAGACGGCGGAGGGTTCACTTTTGGAATCTTCGGATCCTGACAGGGTCACTGTTGATGATGCAGGCAAGGTCAGGGGAATGGCGGCCGGAGAGTGCACCGTGACTGTCAATGTTGCCGGCATGAAGCTGCCGTGCCGCGTTGTCGTCAATTGAACCGGCGACAGCACTTTAATACCCGTCAAAACCTGTCGAGCGATAACGGCGACAACTGCTGCGTTAAAACCTTTACATTTAAGAACGCTGCTCGTAAAATATAGCATGAGCCTTAAGACGACCCGATAAAAACGAAGCGCGGCAAATTAGCGCCAGGCTGCACCGTACCACGGTGAATACACGCCACACTACATACTTTTTAAGGAGAAAAGAAAATGCTTAGCTACACTTTTGATGAAATCCCGACTTTTGATGACTCTTTTGCTGACGTACAGCGCAGGTACCATTCATCGGGCGCGCAGGTGGCGGACGTATTGTACGGAGCCATTGACAAGGAGGGTAATCCGACTTATCCCAAAAACAATGCCGACGGCCACGGCCGCCTGATCGTGATCGAGATCGACGGCAAGTTCCATGCGCTCGCCTGGAAGCATTCCAGGGCGGAAGGCGGGAATACCGAAGAGGGATCCGTTTTTGACAAGCCTCTGGAGAGCCTCGAGGAGAGCATCAGGGCCAAGAGGGACGTGATCAGGTCCGCGCGCGAGACCATGAGCGGCAAGTATTATGATACGGAAGAGGCAGCTAAGATCCTGGCGGGCTTCGGAGAGACTTCCGAATACAATACGCCCAGGGAGGCTGAGCTTAAGGAGCAGTACGACAAGCTCGTGGAGCGCAACGAAAAGAACAAACAGTATTTCGCGTCCACCAAGCAAAATGCCGACAAGAAGAACGAGCTGCTGGCGCAGGCCAAGGCACTCGCGGATTCGGAGGAATGGAACAGCACCTCCGAGAAGTACCAGGCTCTCCTGGCCGTCTGGAAAAAAATAGGGAATGCGGGTGAGGACAATGACAGGCTCTGGGAGGAATTCACCAAGGTCCGTCAGGAGTTCTTCGACAGAAGGGCAAGGCATTTCGAGGAGCTGGACGTAAGACGCAGGAATGCCAAGTCCATCAAACGTGACCTGATCAAGGAGGCACGCAGGGTTGCGATAGAGAGTCCGGACTACAATGCCACGCATAAGAAGCTCGAGGCGATCTTTGAGCAGTGGAAGCAGGCAGGGCACGCCGGCAGGGACGAGAACGCGCTCTGGAGCGAATTCAAGGCCGTCAGGGACGAATTCTACGGCAGGCGCGAGGAAGCATACAGGGACCGCCTGCAGGAGAAGGAGGCATTGGTCAGGGAAGCCGAGTCCATCGCCGAGATGGGCGATTACAGCACATACGTATCCAACCGCATGAAGGAACTGACCACCGAGTGGAAGAATACGGGATTCTGCGGACGGGAAGGAGACAAGCTATGGGAGTCCTTCCATGCGGCACAGGACAAGTTCTGGCAGGGCAAGAAGGCCGCCAACGCAGAGCGCATGAACACCCGTCAGGAAAAGCTGCAGGAAGCCATAGACCGCAGACAGGACAAGATCAAGCACATACAGGAGAATAACGCGAAGCTGAAAGACAGGCTGAACACCACACAGAGCGAGGAAAAGAAGACCGAGATCCAGGGCTGGATCGCCGAGAATGAGGCCAGGATCAAGGAATTGAATGACGAAATCGAGGGCATGAGGCACTCCGAAAAGGATAAGACGGAAGAGACGAAGGCCGAGATGAAGGCAGAGCCGGCCGTTATGGAGGCTGAAGCAGAGGCTGAAACCGAAGCAGAGGCTGAAACCGAAGCAGAGGCTGAAGAGCCGGCCGAAACTGCGGCAGATGCGGCGGAGGAGTGATCACTCCCCGACGTCAGGCAATGCTGAATCGGAATACATGTCGAGCTTGGCTATGGTCTCGTTAGCGGGTGTGCCATAGGCCTGACAGCATTTATGAGAGACTTCTTCGGAGTCGCTGACGGTTTCATGAACGTTTACGCTCATGCGCATGGAGCCGCCGGCGACTTCGGCATCTAAGTGCTTCATTATTTTTTCGATGAGTTCGCGATCGTCTTGCTGATTCATGCATGCCTCCGTTTGACGTCAGCTGATGCCAATAACGTCAGTTGATGCCCATTGATCCGGCGGGGTTTGCTTTTGGTCATCTATATTTTACAATATTATGGTGTTAGTCAATAACTGTGTTGGTCGAATTGCATAGTCCGTTTTATAGGACTGCTTGTGCTTTATCATATGATTATCACGGTCATCTGCACCTTGGGTCGATAGGTTGACCACCACCGTACATTGAAAAATTCATATTGAAAAGCCATTG
>CALGGH010000181.1 GCA_937916415.1 uncultured Lachnospiraceae bacterium | reverse complement strand
TGCAATCAAAGAAGCATCCATCGCATAATTTAAAAGTTATTTCTGAACAGCTCCTAAACAACACAAATCTAAAAATGTGCGTTATTTTTCAGCAAAGAATTCATTAGTATGGTATTATAAGGGTTATGTGAAACCTTACCTTGGGGAGTGAATTTACGTGTTCTATTATTTTTTCTCCGGATATCCCAACGTGATGATGGGCGTGGGTGCGTTGTGTGCCTTTTTGCTCACCGCCATTGGCCTGTATAAGTTTAAGGACAGGCTGCCTGCCGACGAGGGCAGGGAATTTGCCGTGGACGGCAAGCTGTCCAGGGGCAAGCCGCGCGGGGGCGGACTGATATTCATCCTGTGCTTTGCCATCGCGGAGGTTCTCTTTGCGCCGCCCAGCATGGAATACCTGATCTACACCGGACTGATAGTGGCGGAGATGCTCACGGGCTTTCTGGACGATGCGTCAAGCATCCCGTGGGGCAGGTACAAAAAAGGCATGCTGGACCTGATCGTGGCGCTCATCATAGCTTACACTTACGTACATTACAACGGATGCGACATGATCATAGGATTCCTGAACGTGACGGTCACCATGAACAGGTGGGTGCTGTATGCGCTGGCCGCATTCATGGTATTCGTGTCGATCAACGTGACCAACTGCGCGGACGGCGTGGACGGGCTTTCGGGCACCCTCGTGCTGGTCACGATCCTCAGCTTCATTGCAGTGGACATATACAACAACCCGGTTTTTTCGGGCGGCTACGGCAACCTGGGCAGGTTTACCTATCCGTCGCTTTTCTTCGTGTCATCCATACTGGCATACCTGTGGTACAACGCTCCGCCGAGCTCGCTTTTGATGGGAGATGCGGGGTCGCGCGCGATGGGAGTGTTCATCGCGATCATAGCGCTCAAGAGCAAGCTGCCGCTTCTGTATTTCATATTTGCGGCCATGCTGATACTTGACGGCGGCCTCGGACTGGTCAAGATCATGATCATCAAGATTTTTAAGAAGAATCCGCTGGCCCGGATCCGCACGCCGCTGCATGATCACGTCCGCAAGAACGTTTCCAGGCCATGGTCCAATGAACAGGTGGACATGAGGTTCGCGATCATACAGGGCGTTACCTCGATAGTATACGTATTCTTGTTTCTCCGATAGAATATACAGCCTATTGCAAGTGTTCCGCGAAAAGGATATAATTGATGACGGTTACTAAGTGTGACCGGCGTGGGGCTTATGATTGCCGGTCCGGTAACAGGGGGGTAATCTTATGGGCAATGGAACGGATTCCGGCCGCAATGGGGGCAGTCTGTTTGCGATTAAACGTCGCGGCGTTTGGTTTTACGTATTTTTCGTGTTAGCCTTGGGTCTGGTTTGCCTGAATGGATTCATGGCCAGACGTTTTGGCAATACGGTCTTTAAGCTTGGCGATTTCGCCATTCCGTTGAGCGGACTTTCGGGCTGCATTCAGTCCGTGTCCGTCGTTTTTTGTTTTCTGCTGGTACTCACTGATTACAAAAGAGGCATAAAGCTGGCACTTTTCGTTCTCGCGTTTTCGTTTTTTGGCACCATAAGATCGATCATGCTGTCACATTCCGCGGCCTCACTCCCCGGCGTGGTTAACTGCATCATACACGGAGTGGCCGCGATCCTCATATACCGTCAGTTCAGGATCAGCGACATGCGCGCCACCACCGACGTGGTGACGGGACTTACCAACAGGTATGGATTCGAGCGCATGCTGGACAAGATGATCAGGGCACGCGAGAGAGGATACGTATCCTACGTCCACGTGGAGGGCTTTCACGAGGTGAACGCCAGCGCCGGCCGCAAGATTGGTGACCGCGTGATATATGAGGTGGGACGCCGCATGGAGGAGAGCGTCGGCAGGAACGGAATCGTGTTCAAGATCGAGGGCTCTGAATTCGGCATGATCCTGCATGAAAAGACCGGCTACAGGGAAATAGTGGACGACGTGATCGTGGGTCTCGCCAGGCCCGTGGAAATATCCAACGGAGAGGTCAACATGAGCTTCTTCCTGTCGGCATATGCAGGCATAGCGGAGTTCATCGACAAGAACGTCACCGCCGAGGACGTGATGCAGCGTGCGGACGTGGCCATGAACTATGCCGTCAACACCGAAGGGATCAGGGTGTGTACTTACAACGAGGCGCTCAGGGATCAGGTTGCCAGGGTGGCCGAGGTCGAAAAGCTGATCAAGGAAGGGCTGGAGAACAATTACTTCTATCTGCAGTATCAGCCTCAGTACGTGCTCGACGGCAAGAAGCTGAGGGGCTTCGAGGCACTGGTTCGCATGAGGCTGCCCGACGGATCGATCGTTTCTCCGGGTGAGTTCATTCCGGTAGCCGAGAATTCGGATCTGATAGTGGACATAGACCGTTACGTGCGCCACAGGGCCATGCGTGAGTTCAAGAACATATGCAGGAAGATGGATGACGACTTCACCCTGTCGGTGAACGTCAGCGCCAAGGAAATATCACAGCCCGGTTTTGCCGACGAGGTCATGGCCATGATCCGGGACGTCGGATTTCCGCCCGGGAACCTGGAGATCGAGATCACCGAGTATTCCTTTGCCAAGTCCGTCGACATGACCATCGAGAACGTGAACGTGCTCAGGGATAACGGCATCAAGATCGCGGTTGACGACTTTGGCACGGGATACACTTCACTGGCTCAGCTGCTCAACCTGCCCGTCACGCTGCTCAAGATCGACAAGAGCCTGATCGACAACATAGAGAGCTCCGAGATGAACAGGGACTTCGTCAAGACGGTCATCTACATGGGCCACCTGATGAACTGCGAGGTCATTTCCGAGGGAGTCGAGGAAGAGAAGCAGCTGGCACTCCTGGACGAATATGACTGCGACTTCGTGCAGGGATTCGTGTGGGGCAGGCCGCTTGAATACGCCACGGCGCTTGACCTGTGCGTGTGAGGCGCACAGCCTGTTTGGGGATGGATCGCCTTTTGCTTGATTTCTGGCATGATTGGTGTAAAATATAGGAAACGAACAAAATGCTTGCGTTTTGTTCGTTTCGGGCGCCGGATTTGCGCGGCTGAAGGCCGCATGTTTCCAGTGCAAATCCGTGCGCATCCTTGCGGAGCAGTTATCGTAATGGCTTTTTTTAATGCGTTTTCGATAAGCTTGGAGAAGGTGTCGGGGTGATGTGCTCCGACATTTTTTTTGGAGGAGGATTTAATGAAAAATAAGATTTTGGCCGTCCTGACGGGACTGTCCATGATCACGACGCTATGTGCGTGCGGTTCTGCGGCTCCGGCAGGAAACGAGACGGCTGAGGAAGCGCCCGTCGCGGCGGAGGCCGAAACGGAGACGGCTGCGGAATCGGATCATGCGGCTGACGCATCCGCGCAGGAGACATCCGATGCATCCGACGGAGAGAAGACCTGGATCATCGTCACGGACACTTCTTTCAAGCCTTTTGAATATGCGGACGAATCAGGCAATTACGTAGGCATTGACATGGACCTGCTCGCCGCGATAGCAGAGGATCAGGGATTTAAGTACGAGGTGCAGGTGCTGAGCTGGGACGCTGCCCTGGCGGCCTGTCAGGAGGGACTTGCCGACGGCATGATGGCCGCAGTGTCCGTGACTCGGGAACGCATGGATCAGGGATGGATCTTTTCTGACGGGTATTATGATTCCTACCAGTGCATGGCGGTGGCTAAGGACTCGGGCATCAGCGGCTTTGGGGACCTGGCCGGTCAGGCCGTGGGAGTGAAGTCCGGCACGATATCGGCTGAATACGCGCTGGGACTGTCTGAACAGTATGGATTCGTAATGAGCTATTTTGAGGACTCGCCGACCATGTATCGTGCCGTGCTGGATGCCCGGGTGGCCGCATGCTTTGACGACGCGCCGATCATGGCCAGCAACGTCAAGGACAACGGACTGGATCTCGTGATGCTCGAAAACACCGGCAACGAACCCACGCCGTATGGGTTTTTGACCTTTGATCCGGCCAACCGGGAGCTCATAGACATGTTTAACGAGGGCCTGGCGAACGTACGGGCGAACGGAAAGTATGACGAGATACTGGACAGATACCTCGGCAGCTGAATGCCGGGCGCACTGGTGATGACGCTTACGACACATTAAACAGACGGGAGAAAGAACCTTTGAACGAGAGAAACGTTAAGATACACGTAGCCAATCTCAGGAAGCATTTTGGAGACCTGGAGGTGCTTCAGGACATTTCCGCTGACATATACGAGGGAGAGGTGGTGGTCATCCTGGGTCCTTCGGGATCGGGCAAGTCCACGTTCCTGAGATGCCTGAACAAGCTGGAGACCAAGACCGACGGCGAGATCATCATAGACGGCGTGGACATCTATGACAAAAAGACCGACATCAACAAGGTCCGCGAGGACATAGTGATGGTGTTCCAGCACTTCAACCTGTTTAACAACTACGACGTGATGGGCAACATGACGCTGGCGCCGACGCTGCTTAAGAAGGCGGACAAGGAGGAAGCAAGGGCCAATGCCATGAAGATGCTCGAGAGGGTGGGGCTTACTGAAAAGGCAAATGCCTATCCCTCACAGCTCTCGGGCGGCCAAAAACAGCGCGTGGCGATAGCCAGGGCACTGTGCATGAACCCCAGGATAATGCTCTTTGACGAGCCCACCAGTGCCCTCGATCCCGAGATGGTCGGAGAGGTGCTGGCCGTCATGAAGTCGCTGGCGGCAGACGGCATGACCATGGTCGTCGTGACCCACGAGATCGGATTCGCCAAGGAAGTGGCGGACAGGATCATCTTTATGGACGGCGGATACATAGTGGAGGAAGGGACTCCCGACGAGGTCCTGAATCATCCCAGGGAAGCCAGGACCATCGACTTCCTGAACAAGGTGCTCTGATGAGCGCGGGCAGGGCCCTCATAGCCATGAGCGGCGGCGTGGATTCGTCCGTGGCCGCGGCGAGGATGCTTGAACTGGGATATGAGTGCATCGGCATTAACATGAAGCTGTATGACAATGCCGACGCGGGCACCTCATCCAGGACCTGCTGCTCACTTGAAGACGCCGAGGATGCCAGGCGCGTCTGCGACAGGCTTGGCATGGATTTTTACGTAAGCAATTTCACGTCAGATTTCAGAAGATGCGTGATCGATCCTTTTTTGGATGCCTACGTGTGCGGCACCACGCCGAATCCCTGCATCAGCTGCAACAGGCACCTCAAGTTTGACAGGCTGTATGCCAGGGCGGCGGAGTTAGGCTGCGACGTGATCGTTACCGGTCATTACGCCAGGGTGGTGAGAAATGATTCCACCGGCGAACGTGAGCTGCACAAGGGGCTTGATCCGGCCAAGGATCAGAGCTACGTGCTCTACATGCTGAGCCAGGAGCAGCTTGAACACGTGGTTTTTCCGATAGGGGAGCTTAACAAGGAGGAAACCAGGGAACTGGCAGCCAAATGGGGATTCGTGAACGCCCACAAGGCCGACAGCCAGGACATCTGTTTCATCCCGGACGGAGACCTTAGGTCATTTCTGCGCAGGGAGGGAGTCAAGAGCCCGCCGGGAGACTTCGTGACCGAGGACGGCCGGGTGCTCGGCAGGCACGCGGGCATATGCAACTACACCTGCGGACAGAGGCGCGGACTCGGCATAGCGGACGAGCATCCCTGGTACGTACAGGAGATAAGGCCCGCCTCGAACGAAGTGGTGCTGTCCGGGAACGAAGCACTGTATGCCTCGGAGCTGACGGCGACGGACGCTTGTTTTACCCATGCGGCCGGCACGCCGGACGCGGAGGAGTTTAGGTGCAGGGCCAGGATCAGGTACCATCACCGCGAGGCGGATGCCACGGTACGCATGCTGGACGGCAACTCGTTCAGGGTGACCTTTGACGAGCCCCAGAGGGCCATCACGCCGGGGCAGGCGGTGGTGCTTTACGACGGCACGCGGGTGCTGGGCGGAGGCACGATAACCGTGCGTGACGAGTCAGACGGCTGAGAGCCGGTTTGAGGCATAGGAGCCATCTCATGATAGACAAACAGCAGTTTCACATATTGAATTTCGT
This sequence comes from uncultured Lachnospiraceae bacterium, assembly GCA_937916415.1. GTDB lineage: Bacteria > Bacillota > Clostridia > Lachnospirales > Lachnospiraceae > XBB2008. The sequence continues at coordinate 1,773 of CALGGH010000181.1, read as the reverse complement.
CAAAAAGGAGCCTTATTCCGGTTCCATGGACGGCATGAGGTACATGATCAGGAGGGTGGCGGGAGAAAAGCCCGCGGCTGCCGAAACGGACGGGGCTTCGTCCGGAGATGCGCCGGAGGTCAAGGTGCCCGACCGCATCGAGGTCATCATCTGGCCGGAGCCCTTTTGCCTGGCCGCAACGGATGAAGGACTCAGGACGCATGAATTCTTTGAACTGTCGGAGGACGGAGTGGAGGACGTGGCTGACTGGCTCAACAAACAGCTGTTTGACAGGGCCGATGAATGGGACGCCGCCAAGGAGAAAGGCTGCAGGCTGTCATGAAGATCAAAACCAGGGAATCGTCATGCGATGAAGCGTGCGCCAGGCCGGTCAGGCTGCACGTAAGGCCGGTGAAGCAGAGTCCGGCGCTCAGGAAGCTTGCAAAGGAACTCTCCAGGCCGGAGCTCAAGGCGGTGGGATAACGGAAAAGAGCGTCGCTCGGCTGAACGCCATCCTGGCGGATGCATTTCGCGTGGACGGATTCAGGGTGTCATTTTGTGACACCCGGGGACGGAGTCAGAGTGTCATTTTGAGATACCGGATCAGCCCGTCATGGGCATTGTCAAGTTCGGTTACGACGTCAGCGGCTTCCTTTACGGGACCGGTGGCGTTTTGCATGGCTATGCCGCATCCGGCGGCCGTGATCATCGATATGTCGTTTTCCTCGTCGCCGGCGGCGATTGAGTCGGAGACCGGCACTCCAAGCAGTTTACATAATTCAAGAACCGCATTTCCCTTTCCCGCCTTTGAATTAAAGAATTCCAGATAGTACGGGTTGGAAAACACCATGCTCACTTCCCGGCCGATGAGCGGCATCAGTTCTTCCGCCAGCCGGAGCAGCCTGTCGTGATCCTCGAGGTCTATCGCGAGCATCTTGAGGGGTTCCTCGTCACACATGGCCATCGGATCCCCGGTGTAGACCACCGGCAGGAATATCCTTTTTTTGTAATAATTGATGGCCATGTCCTCGGTCACCGTGTACACGGTCTCATGATTGTAGGTCTGCACGTGGATCATGCGGTCTATGCAGGCCTGCTGAATCGTGCGCGCGGCGTCGAATGGGATCCGCACGTTCCAGGCCGGACGCTCGTCAGCGCAGTCCCATATCAGCGCGCCGTTGTACGCCACCAGGTAATGCACCAGGTCCTTTAGGCAGGTGGACTCCAGCAGCCTGGTCATGCTGAGCAGCGGACGGCCGCTGGCGGGCACCAGGAGATTGCCGTCTGCCACGAATTCACGTAAGAATTCCATGGTCTCGCCCGATATGAGTGATTCCGCGTTAAGCAACGTACCGTCCAGGTCGGTGAACAATATCTTCATCTTCATAACCAAGCACGCCTTTAATATCATTAATTTCTGTGACTACTTCCACCGGATCAAAATCAAGTGCTTCTAAATCGGCTATATGTTGGGCTGCTTCATTATTTTCTGCTCCAAGATCAGTAATGTTTTGTGAAGCGGTTTCGTTTGCCGTGTCCAGATTATCCTTCAAAGTGTTACCGGTGCTAATACTTCCATCCAGATTAGTTTTAGTGGTCTGTGCATTCCGAATGGAAGCATCAAGATTAGTTTTTGCTGTTCCAGCATCAGTAATGGAATCGTCAAGGGCTGCTTTCTTTTCATCCGCTTCATCAATCATTCCGCTAAACTCCTGCACATCTGAATCAATATCATCTTTAGCGGCAAGAACTTCTTCTTTCAAGGATTGATAAGATTCATTATCATCATTGATA
>CALGGH010000180.1 GCA_937916415.1 uncultured Lachnospiraceae bacterium | reverse complement strand
TGCGTATATGGCCGGGATCATCAGTGCAAAGCCCCTGCCGATGAGCTTCCTGCCGGTCATAAAAAGCATGATCAGGTTTCCGACCGAAGCCATGTAGGATATGCCGCGAAGCGAGAGATACGGGGCATGCGTCAGCACGTATATGATGCCGCCAAGCACGCTATACCCCAGGTGATTGTTAGGCACGGGCCAGTGAATTCCCGCATAGACCGGGCCCCTGCTGATGAAGAAATTATATGTATAGAGTTCGTCATACCAGGGAGCAAAGGCACGCAGCCTGTACGCATAGTATATGCTCGCAGCGATCAGGAACGCTGCAAACGTCAGCAGTTCCGGATCCTTGCGAGCATCTTTTGCGAACTCCATTAACTTATTTCCGGATCTATCGTCAGATTTCATACGCGCCCGGCGATCAGATCTCCCATCCCGGCCGTTCCCACCTGAGTGATGCCATCTCCGGCTTCACGCGGCATGATGTCGATGGTTCTGAAGCCTTCCTCGAGAACCTTGCGGACTGCACCTTCAACGGCGTCGGCCTCCTTATCCATGTCGAAGGAGTACCTGAGCATCATGGCTGCGGACAGAATCGTCGCGATCGGATTCGCTATGCCCTGTCCCGCTATGTCGGGCGCAGAACCGCCGCTCGGCTCATAGAGTCCGAATTTGGTGTCATTGAGGGACGCCGACGGAAGCATGCCTATGGAACCCGTGATCATGCTAGCCTCGTCAGAGAGGATGTCGCCAAACATGTTCTCAGTGAGCATGACGTCAAACTGGGCCGGATCCCTGACGAGCTGCATGGCCGCGTTATCGACCAGCATGTGTTCAACTTCCACCTCGGGATACCCTTCGGCCACCTCATTGACGATGCGTCTCCAAAGCCTCGACGAATCCAGGACGTTGGCCTTGTCTACGCTGATGACCTTCCTCCGGCGCTTCATTGCCACGTCAAAAGCCTTGATGGTGACCCGCCTTATCTCGGATTCGGAATAAACCAGCGTGTCGGTTGCGACCATCTGGCCGTCCTTTTCCTCCGTGGATCTGGCACCGAAATACAGTCCGCCCGTAAGCTCACGCATGATCAGCACGTCGAAGCCCCTGTCTGCCACTTCCTTTTTGAGCGGGCATGCCTCGGACAGCTCGGGATAAAGCATGGCGGGACGCAGGTTTGCGAAGAGTCCCAGGGCCTTGCGTATGCCTAACAGTCCGGCTTCGGGCCTTTTTTGTTTTTAACCAGATGACCGAAGGGAGTAATAAGCGTTTTGTAAAAACGCGCAGCTCACACGAAGTGTGATTCAAAGGGTTTGGGAATTCGGGGCATGCAAGCGTCTGGACGAAAATAGCGTTCCAGACCTTGCTTGCCAAGTAGTGAAATTAAGAAAAAGGCTTATCTTGATGTTTAAACCGTCAACATCGTGAGTTGGTCATCTTCAAGATTGAAAACCGACGGATTTCGCGATATAATCCATAATGTTGAATTGCAACCTTGAGATCGG
>CALGGH010000179.1 GCA_937916415.1 uncultured Lachnospiraceae bacterium | reverse complement strand
CTGCATGATCAGCAGCGCAAGGATGCACACCGTCACGGCAACCGTGCAAACCACGCCCATGCCCTGGCAGTCCTCCATGTCACCTATCAGTTCGTTCCGTCTGTATTTGTACGCGCTTCTTTCGTTGTCAAGATGTTTGAGGTCAGACTTGACCTTGCTCTGATATTCCTCTGCCTCGGCAAGCTTCCTGATGCCCGCCTCCACGTCCTCGTCAAGCATCATGAGCTGTGCAAACTTGGCATCGGGCATGCGCGGGATACCCTTGGCTTCCTCATGCGCCCTCTCCTTACGGATGGCATTCACCCTTTTGGCCGCGGCCTCCAGATCCGCCCTTTCCTCCGCGGGAAGCGCCTCTATCTCCTCGATGTCCCTCAGGTATGAGGTGACCATGTTGTACTCATATTCCAGGTTGTCCAGTTCGTGCGTCGCTTCGGCGATCTGGTCCAGGCATCCCGTAACGTAGTCATGCCTCTGCTTATGGTCGTGAACGTCTATGTGCTCCCTGGCATAAACAAAGGCGTCCCAGTCCCTTCCGCCCGGGCCCGGCGAATCGTTTGCTTCGCCGTCCCCATAATCCGCATTGTCATCATCATAAAGATCGGGATCGGACCATCCGTCCACGTCATCCCAGTCCTCCGAGAACCTGGATATTCTTTTTTTGAACTTATTCCATAATCCCATAAGCTATTGGACGATAACCGTATCACGATAGGATGACTTCATTTCTTCGAGGATCTCGTCGAGCCTCTCCTGATATGAAGCGGGATTGCCTGCTGCCTCTCCTTCCTCCCTGAGCACCTGCATCGCCAGTATCATGCGGTGTTCGTCGGTGCCCTCGTAAGCGCCTGCCGCCTGCTCCATGCTCCTCTCCACCTTCTGTGAGACCTCGTACAGCTCGGGGCGTTCGGATACGTACTCCAGATACGACCGCTCCTCCCTCGAAAGCCTGAGCGCGGTCAGGAACTGCCTAAGGGTTGCTTCCTCGGGCCGGGTCTTATACGCGCAGAAAAACGCCTTGGCAGCCTCTTCAAACCTGAACATCCTGGCATAGGCGTAACCGCAGTTGTGCCAGATGGACGCGCGTACCCTGACCTCCTTTTCGGGAATGCTCTCCAGCAGTTCATTATACGCGGACAGGGCCATCGTCACGTGTCCGCACATCAGGTAGTAATCCGCCCTGCTCTTGCCCTTTTCGTATACTCCAAGCGACGCGTTGTCCCTGATCACCTCACAGGTCTCATCTATCCTGTCCTCCGGATAAAATCCGACGTAGGTCAGTATCTCCCTGGCGAATTCCTCCACCGTGCATTGCCTCTTCAGCGCGGCATGAAGCCTGTCCCCCAGCTCCTCCAGCCCGCATTCTTCGCCAAGCCAGTCAGCAAGCTCATGGGAAGCAAAGCTTTCATCCAGCATGTATGCCTCGAGCGTGATGAGATAACACAGCTCCTCGGGGGAGTACACCCGGTTGGGCATCTTTTCCGGTCTGTATGGTTTTTCGGTCCTGTGGCCAACGGCCAGTCTAGCCTGTTCCATGACTGTCCTCGAATTAGTCTGCGTGAGTCGGGATCCACCGGTCATGATCATAGTTCCATGGTCAGATCCCAGGTCTTGCCCGTGGACGGGAAGAGTTCTCCAAACCCGACGTCCTCGACGTGCAGCTGCACGGTGTTCAGGTCGCTCATCCGGATGCTCAGCTTTACGCGCAGCGTGTCCTCGTCCCTCTCCGGCACGCCCTGCAGTTCAATTTCCCTGACCTCGTGCACTCCTCCGTCCAGGGGAATGATCACGAATCGCAGGACGTGATCCTCCGGCAGGAACAGCTCATGCTCGGACTTAAGCTCATACCAGTTGACGCCCGCATCCAAAAGTGCCAGGTATGACTCCGTACCCCTGCGCAGCACGTTCATCCCCACGTTGCTCCTGAGCTTGTCGGCGCCCAGGTATATGTGCTTAGGGGGTTCGTCCCCGTTCTCGTATTTATCGATCAGGCAATGGCAGGCGCCGCGGCTGAACATGTCGTTGCCGAGGAAGATGCGCCTGTTTCCGGCCAGGCTCCTGACGCAGCTGCCATACCACTCATCCTTGAATCCGTCACCCAGCAAATATATGCCCGAAAAATCTCCGGCGTCAAGCAGTCCGGACACCTCATCCAAAAACTGCCTGCCGAGCCTGTCGTATGCCGCCGCGCGGGCCTCTTCCGTCACGATCTGCGGAAACGGCATGTCAATCTTGTCTCCGACGTCCACGAGGGTCACGATGGGCATGGTCCTCAGGTTCCTGCGGAACACGTAATTGGTCAGCTTCATGCCGTCGTAATGGGAGCAGAGCACGTCTCCCTTCCAGATCGTCTCATCCTGATGGATCATGTAATGATAAATGCTCTCGGCATAGTTCTGAAAGTATACGCTGCAGTTGCGCAGCTTAAGTCCCTCGGTGACCCGGCTCATCACGTCTATTACGTCCGATCCCAGGTCCTCGCAGGTAAACATTATGTCCGATACCCTGCCGGTGCCCGCTCCGCCCAAAATGGACAGGCTTCTCTTGATGAAAAGCGTGAGCAGCGCTATGCCGTCCACCTCCATGCCGTCTATGTTCCCGGTCTCTTTGTCCACGGCCTTTTGCAGCAGGTTGTCAACCATGATCCCGTCACCGTTCTCATGGTACCTGATGGCATCCCTGCCATAAAACCACTGGTTGACTCCCCTGCGCTTGCACAGCACCATCGGTACGTTGTATATTTCGGACCCGGTCACCACCTCAGCCGTCTGCGGCTTGTCCATGCCGCCCCTGAAATAGCTGATCTGCACGGAGTATTTGCCCAGGTCGAAGCCGACCACCATGTTTTTGGCTGTCAAAGAGCCTGATCCCCTGTCTCCGTTCATTCCCTGTCCCTGTTCCTGTGCATGCTAAAGAGTCTGTCCACCATGTAATCCTTGCGGTAGTATTCCTCCATGAGGCCATCCACCGCCTCATAGTCTCCAAATGCCCTGTTCCTGCACATTTCGTCTATCAGCCCGAACCTGCCGCGCGTGGCATCCCTGTCTTCCCTGCGCGTCAGCTTGCCCGTCCCGGTCAGCTTCTCCTCGCCTTCATCATCCCCTTCGGTGACGTAGTAGTCAGCCGTCTCATCATAGAAAATGATGAACATCCTGGAATACACGCCGTCACATACCTCGTTCATCGGTTCAGCCGCATAGTCCTCGGCTCCCTCGGTAACGTAATGAATGGTGACCGCGGTGCCGGGCGTCGTCCTGTATTCCACGATCGTCGCGTTGGCATACGGTGCCATCGACGGCATCACGTCGGAGAGATCCTTGAAGCATGAGGCCATCACTTCAGCGGCCAGCAGCCTGTGAAGGCAGTCCTTGAGGACGGACCTGGAGCGATCATCGAGCTTTTCCTTTCTGCCGGCGAAGTACCTCACGTATGACAGGTCACAGAACCTGCCCGGCTTAAGCCCGGTTTCATAAGCGTCGGTCATTATGCCGTACACGGCGTCGGGCATCGTCTCTTCCTCGACGAAGTCCGCGTAGCCGGTAATGACCAGTGCGGCCCTGAGCACCTCAGGATCGGGAGCGCCGTATGCATATTCGGTTATGACCTCGGTCTTTTCGGGAAAATACGTGCCCGTATACAAGGTCTGAATGATGAGCCGTTCATCCAGGTCACGCCTGTCAGCCGATATCTCCCCAGCCTTTAGCCATATGCTGCGGAAGGTCTTCATCGAGGCAGTGGCGTGATCCATCAGATACTGCATGCTCACCGTGTTGGTGTTGCCGGATTCCAGGGTGTCGATCAAAAGCTGGCATATCAGTTCGGTGTATTTGCCCTCGTCGTCACGCCCGGTGGGCAGCCAGCTGTACAGCAGCTCGCTTACCGCGTTCCTGTCGAGTCCTTCGGGGCCAAACCCGTGCAGCCATTCCATGGCCTTGGTATACTGGCCGCGTTCCGCCAGAAGCCTTATGCACTCGCTCCTGTCCAGGTCAGGCACCTGATCCGGCCTGAGGTTCTCAAGCAGGGCGTCAAGCTCCTGCATCCGGTCCCTCTCATGATAAAACCTCATCAGGTTCATGGTCAGGTTGCGGGCATATTCCATGCCGAAGTAATTCCTGCGCATCAGGTTCAGGAACCTGAACTCGTTTTCGGGGCGTATCTCTGCAGTCTCGTTGTTATGCAGGCACAGATATGCATCCATGCCGGCATGGTCCGTAACCAGCAGCTGCAGGCTCAGCATGAGCTTGCCCGGAGGGATCAGTCTCGTAAGCGGCGAGGCCGATCCGAAGACGTGCCTGTTGCCTTCGTCGTCCTCGATCACGGCACTGTAACCCTCAGAGTACACCGGCGCATACGCCCTGCCGTTCACGACCGGATACACCTCCTCGACGTCGCGAAAGTCATAGCACAGGATGAGCCTCCGGGCGTCATCGCGACCGGTCAGGTCAGCCTCATGCAGGAGGATGACGTCGGCCAGCTGCTTCGCGACTTCGTCGGACGTAAGCATCAGGTCGTCTATGACGTGACGGTACAGCATCGCCAGATACCTGTTGTTGTGACGGGCACGAAGCTGGTCAAGCACGTAGTCCTTGATCTGGCGGACGTACCTCGAGTACATCCCGGGATCCCTGTCCCGGTCCCTGACCACCACCGCGTACAGGAATGCGTTGGTCTCATAATCCAGGTCTGACTGGTACGAAAAATACATGAGCACGGGCCTGGGCAGGTCCTTAAGCTCGGCTTTGTCCACGCTCATCATGTAATATTCAAAAAGCCTGGTGATCTTGATGCCCTTTTTCACGCCCAGTTCATACCAGCTGTTGGCCCGGGCGTCGGTCCTGTTGCCCTTGATGAGCTGAGCGCAGATCACGCCGAGCAGTTCGTCGTCGGGACAGCTGTCATGGCATGCCGATAACAGGTTTATCAGCCTGGGAGAATACTCCCTGCAGTTCTCGGCAAGTGACCTGACGACAAGAAGCACGTCCTGATTCATCACGCCCTTTTTGCATAGGTACCTGACGACGGCCGTGCCGAACCCGTCGAGCTCGCCGAGGATCACGGGATTGTCCAGTACCAGCCTGGCAGCCTCCACGTAAACCGCCGGGGAAATGCATCCCCTGCGGAAGCTTTCTGCGAACATCTCCCACTTGTGCCCGGGATCCCCGTATTCCTCTCCCATCACGGACAGCAGCCAGCACAGCCGCCAGTTGTCGGGATCGGAGCGGTAACAGTATTCAACCTCCTCGGTGAGCGTTCCCGCATCCAGCGGATTGTCGTCGACGAGGGAATTAAGGTACAGGTAATAGCACCAGAGATAGGTGTGCTCCTTCTTGATGGCCTCCACCTTGTCCCGCACGTTTCTCAGGTTCCAGACCGCCTCATTGGCATGCTCCTGGGTGATCATGAGATGAATGCGGTACAGCCTGGCCATCACGTCCTCGGGATCATGCGCGAGCATGTCATCAACCACCACCGTGCTCTCGCGCAGCCACGATATGGTCGGCAGCTTCCTGAGCCTGTGGTCGGCATACAGTTCCATGAGCCTGACCACCTTTTCGCTGCGGTACCTGGCCATGCTGCGGAGGTTCCTGATGGCTCCGGTCCTGTTTACGACCACCGGGATGACCACCTTCTGCCTGTGATCATTGAGGGTGATGGATCCGAAGTTGCGTCCGTTGTGCAGCTTGGAGGAATCTATGTAGTAATAGAGCCGGTATTTGTTGCCTAAGAATGATCCGAAGCCGGCCTCGCGGTCTTCCAGCGTGATGAAGTCACCGTCGCACTCCAGTCCGAAATGGGTATATCCCCATCCGTTTCTCGACACGGTCAGCGAATACCTGGCCACGCCCTCCGGATCCGTGATCTCGACGGCGCTTTCAGACGGAATGTATTCCACCGGAGTTTTCCTGCCGGCGGCGATGAGGAACTCATCCAGGTTGTGTTCCGAACCCCTGACGCCGGACAGTGCCCTGTAGACTGACAGCCATTCCCTGTCGGGGCCGTTAAAAATGCCCGCAAATCCGGGAGAATAAAACATCTCCAGGGCCTCTCCCCACTTGGCCTTGGCCAGGTTGGTAAAATGAAACAGGTTTCTGATGGGACCTACCGATGAATCAAAGACGTCGGCCTCAACGTGGACGTTGAAAGGAACCAGATACTCGCCGCGGTTGGTAAGGAGCACGAAATTCCCGTGCACGTCCTCTCCGGGCAGCATATGCTCGGCATGAAACCTGTAAGCGATTTCGTCCTGATTGCCCGAAAGCCTGGGATTGATGCACTCCATGCGGTAATCCGTCGCATGCACGTACCCTGAGGTCATTGCCCCCTGGGGGGCCGACACGCTAAAAGAGCCTTCACACGTGGTGCCGGCTCTTAGCGTATGTTCAACAGCACTGACTCCTATCGTCAGCGTGCCGAAATTCCTGTCTATTTGACCTTTGTTAATGTCATCGATAACTTTTCTCATAGTTGCCTAAAAGTATGGTAAACGACAAAACTCTTTTCGTTTTGGCGTTTACCGCGCCGGATTTTGGCGGCTGAAAGCCGCATGTTTCCTTACAAAATCCGTGCGCATCCTCGCGGAGCGTCATAGTAAGCGAAATTTTTAATTTCGCTTACTATATGGTAAATCCGACCGTGTTAAACAAGGTTCATCATGATCTCGTTTGACCTCTGAACGAACCTGGTCATGGCATCCGCCTCCAGCGGAGCCTGCTGCAGCTTGGCCAGGTCATAGAGCTGTTCGCAGATGAGGGTGACGTTGTCTCCCTCCTCATGTTCCATGACGTACTGCACGAGAGGATGGTTGGCATTGAGCACCAGCGTCTCGCCCTCGCCTTCCATTCCGAACATGCCCGCTCCCATGCCCGGCATGGAATACGCCTTCATCATGTCCTGCATCCTCCTCGTTTCCTCGGAAAGCGTGATGAGCGAGGATATCTTCTTGTTCTTGAGCTTGGAAACCTGGACCGTCAGTTCCTTTTTCTTGAGCGCCTTCTTGACTGCCTCGGCGATCCTGCCGGCCTTTTCGTCATATTCCTCCTGTGCCTTCTTGGACGTTCTGGACTTGAAGGCGTCAGTAAGGTCGGCATCTATGCGCTGGAAACGTATGCCCTCGTTCCTGGCCTCAAGCTGCGAGATGAAAGGCTGGTCTATGTTGTGAGTCAGGATCACGGCATCCATCTTGGCCTGCCTGAACATGTTTACGTACTGACTCTGCTGAACCGGATCCGTGACGTAGTATATGGTCTTTTCCCTGGGTTCCTCTTCCTTTGCTTCCTCAGAAGCGGCATCGGACTCAGGCGCGATCTCCTCGGCCTCCACCTTTTCACCGCTCTCGTCGGTGGCCTCTCCGGCCGCATCCTGATGGTCCTGATTCTCCTCGTCATCAGGATCGATCTTGTTGACCTCGAGGCATTCGGGCAGCGTCATGTACTTGTCGTCTATGTTCTTGAAGAGGATGTAGTCCGTCATCTTCTCGCAGAACTTGTCGTCACGCAGGCAGCCGTACTTGATGAAGGGTGCGATGTCGTCCCAGTATTTCTCGTACTCCTCCTTTTCGGTCTTGCACATGCCCGAAAGCTTGTCCGCAACCTTTTTGGATATGAACTCGGATATCTTCTTGACGAAGCCGTCGTTCTGCAGTGCCGACCTGGACACGTTGAGGGGCAGGTCGGGGCAGTCGATCACGCCCTTAAGCAGCATCAGGTACTCGGGAATGACCTCCTTGATGTTGTCGGCAACGAAAACCTGGCTGTTGTACAGCTTGATCGTGCCCTCTATGGAATCATACTCCGTATTGATCTTGGGGAAGAACAGGATGCCCTTGAGGTTAAAGGGATAATCCATGTTCAGGTGTATCCAGAACAGTGGCTCCTTATAGTCGTTGAACAGCTTGCGGTAGAACTCCAGGTACTCCTCCCTGGTGCAGTCGTTGGGATGCCTGGTCCAGAGCGGCACGGTCTCGTTCAGGGGATCAAAGGTCCTGGCCTTGTCTTCCTTCTCCTTATCATCCGAGGCCTTGTCCTCTTCCTTTGCCCCGTCCTCTGCTGCAGGCTCCGTCTCGGACTCGTCAGCCTCAGGCTCGGGTGCCCTGTTTAAGAAGGATATGAGTTCCTCTTCCTCGTCCTTCCTGGCAAGATATATCTCGAAGGGCATGAATCCGCAGTATTTCCTGATCACTTCCCTGGCCTTGTACTCGTTGCAGAATTCCAGGCAATCCTCATTGAGGAAAAGGGTGATCGTGGTTCCGATCTCCGTCTTGTCCGAATCCGACATCGTGAATTCAGCTCCTCCGGTGCACTCCCAGTGCACTGCCGCCGCACCCTCCTTGTATGACAGGGTGTCTATGTGTACTTCGTCGGCCACCATGAATGAAGAATAAAAGCCCAGTCCGAAGTGACCTATTATCTGATCGTCTCCGGTCTTGTCCTTGTATTTCTCAACGAAATCCGTGGCTCCCGAAAAAGCAACCTGGTTGATGTACTCCTCGACCTCGTCAGCATCCATGCCGATGCCGTTATCCGTGATGCGGATCGTCTTGGATTCGGGGTCGACAATGACCTTTATCACCGGCTTATAATCATCCGGCAGGGCATATTCGCCCATCCCGTCGAGCTTCCTGAGCTTGGTGATCGCGTCACATCCGTTGGAGACCAGCTCCCTGTAGAATATGTCGTGATCCGAATACAGCCACTTTTTGATGATCGGAAACATGTTTTCCGAGTTGATTGATAAATTGCCTTTTTTTTCTGACATTTTGATCATCTCCCATCTGTGCGTAAAGCATCAAAATATTATTCTTTAGCCGTAGAAATGCATCCGTGCATTTCTGGACACGGCATGTCCCATCCTTGGTACATAAACACAATATTAGCACTCATTTAATCTGAGTGCTAATAAATTTTTTATTAAATACGTGCGTCGCCCGTTTTGGCATCCGCGGAGGATCACTTGTCCAGCTGCAGGTACTCGTCCGCAATGCTGAAGAAATCAGAGGTCCTTACCTCCGGATCGTGCTGAAAGCTCACTTCCTCCCAGAGGGCGTCGTTCAGCTTGCGCGTCAGTCCCTTCACGTAGTCGTCATACTGTTCGGCAAAGGCAGATTCACGCCTCTCGTTCACTATCCGTTCCTTGTTTAAGTCGGTCTCCTCCAGGTTGTAAGTGCTCAGGCACAGGGCTATCATGTAGCCCTCGTCGGTGGTCAGTATCTGTGAAAGCTCTCCTCCGGCGAGGTCAAACAGCACCGAGTTGAGATACGGATCGTCCAGGTCGGACTTGCCGAGGGATACGACCATTTCATCCGAATCGCTGTATTCCGCGACCAGCGTGTCAAAGTTCTCGCCGCTCTCGGCGCGGGCATAGGCTTCCTTGGCCCTGGCATATGCCTCCAGGCGCTGCTTCTCGTCAAACGCCACCTTCCTGCCCTCGGCATCCACGTCATGAGTCCTGATGAGCAGGTATTCTATGGTGATGTTGCGTGCCTCGTCGTCACTGATCTCGGGATTGACGTCCCTTATTATCTCCCGGTAGACCTTGCCGGCCAGCAGGTACTCCTTGTACAGCTTCACTATCACGTCCTGATCCACGCCCATGGCCGCGATCTCGGCGTCGTTAAGGGAGCCGTAATACAGCTTGCCGGCATTCTCCGCTGACTTGAGTTCGGACGGGGACAGTCCCACGTCCATCGACGACGCCATCAGGTTCATGGTCTTGACCTGAGCCATCCTGGCCAGGGCATTCTCCTTGACGCGGGTCTCCAGGGTCTCGCCGTCCACGTCCGTTTCCCAGACCTGCTCGCCATATATGTTCTGATACTGATCCTGCATGTTGACCACGTAGACCATGATCTCAGGACGGCTGCAGCTGATGGATTCTATGCGGAAGACCTCATCCTCCCTGAGTCCCGTCGTGAGGACTATCCTGGTATTCGGGTCGATCCCGGCGCACCCCGCCGGTCCCGTTCCCATCAGGACACACAAAAACAGGCATAAGAAAGCTTTATGCAAATTGTCCGTGCTCAATCTTCTCATGCCTGTCCTGATCCGTTCGTATGATCATCACTTAATGGTGCAGATCCAGCCCTCGGGAGCCTCAATCCTGCCCATCTGTATGCCGGTAAGCGTATCGTACAGTTTCTTCGTGACCGGTCCCATCTCCTCCATGCCGCTGGGGAACATTATCTTGCGGCCATGATCGTCTATGCAGCCAACGGGGGAAATGACGGCCGCGGTTCCGCAGAGTCCGCACTCAGCCATGTCGCCGAGCTCATCAAGGAACACCTCCCTGTGCTCAACGGCAAGACCCAGGTATTTCTCCGCTACGACCATGAGCGAGCGGCGGGTGATGGAAGGAAGGATCGAATCCGACCTGGGAGTTACCACCTTGCCGTCCCTGGTAACGAACAGGAAGTTGGCTCCGCCGGTCTCCTCAACCTTGGTGCGGCTGCCGGGATCGAGATACATGTTCTCGTCATAGCCATCCTTGTGGGCGCTTACTATCGCATGAAGGCTCATCGCGTAATTGAGGCCGGCCTTGATGTGTCCGGTTCCGCGCGGTGCCGCCCTGTCGAAATCCGAAACCCTGATGGTGAGGGGCTTGGCTCCTCCCTTGAAATAAGGTCCGACGGGAGTCACCAGGATGCGGAACTGATACTCGTCCGCAGGCTTGACTCCTATGACGGAATTGGTGCCCATCACGTAGGGCCTGACGTAAAGCGCGGCGCCGGAGCCGTAAGGAGGCACCCAGTCCTCGTTGGCCGCAACGACTTCCCTGACCGCTTCGATGAACCTGCCATCAGGCAGAACCGGAATCTCAAGTCTCCTGCAGGATTCCTCAAGCCTGGCTGCATTCAGGTCGGGGCGGAAGGTAACGATGTGTCCGTCCTCAGTAGTATATGCCTTCAGGCCCTCAAAAACCGTCTGCGCATACTGGAACACGCCCGCGCACTCATTGAGGGTGATGTTGGGATCGTCGATGAGCGCGCCGTCATCCCATGCACCGTCTTTGTAATTGGATACGTACCTCTTGTCGGTCACCATGTAGCCGAATCCGAGATTGGCCCAGTCAATGTCTTTCTTTGCCATGATTTCGTTTCCTCCCGAAATGTAAAGAATTTAGAAACATTTATTGATTATAAACCTATTTTATGATCTAAGCAAACGTCCATGCATGCGTTCACCGGTTCCGTGCCGGACGGACGGATCAGGTCCTCATGTCCGCGCGTACTTCAGGAACCTGTAAGTCAGGTCAAAATAGGTCTGCTCGTCAGAGTCAGCCACGATCTTCCATTCCCCGGACTCATCGAGATTGGGGAAAAAAGCGTCAGCCTCATACTCATGATCGATCTTTGTGACGTGTATCACGTCGCAGTAAGGAAGCATCAGTTCATACACGCTCGATCCGCCGATAACGTAAACCTCGTCACTGTCATGCTTGTCAAGTTCAGCCATCAGCTCGTCAAAGTCATGCACTATGACGGCATCTCCTGCATGATAGTCGGGGTTGTGCGTCAGTATCACGTTGGTCCTGCCCGCCAGCGGCTGTTTTTGCGGAAAAGTCTCCAGGGTCTTGCGCCCGAGAACCACCACCTTGCCAATGGTTTCATTCCTGAACATCTTGTGGTCGGCGGGAATGCTGACCAGCAGCGAACCCTTGTTGCCTATCGCCCAGTTTGAGTCTACGGCTACGATCATCTTCATGAGAGCATCCTCCTGTCATGCGTCAATTCGGTTAAGCGCCTAATCAGCCGGCGTTTCCTCAGGGAAACGCAAATTAAAGCATTTCCTCATATAGCTATCGGAATGTCATTAATCTGCGGTCCGGTCTCATAATCCTCGACGTATACGTCATTCCGGGTGAATTGATAAAAATCATGAACGTCCGGATTGAGGCTAACCCTGGGCGCGGGATGAAGGGGCCTGGTTATGAGTTCCTCTATGATCGGCACGTGCCTGTCATAGATGTGGGCATCGGCGATGACGTGAACCAGCTCACCCGGGATCATGGCATTGACCTGGGCCACCATCATCAGTAGCACTGCGTACTGCACGACGTTCCAGTTGTTGGCGGCCAGCACGTCCTGGCTGCGCTGGTTGAGGACCATGTTGAGCACCAGCCTTTCTGAACCCGCGTCATGCGTCACGTTGTAAGTGGCCGAATAGCAGCACGGATCGAGCTTGCCCGTGGCAAGGTCGTGAAACTGATAGAGGTTGGTCATGATCCTGCGGCTGTAGGGATTCTCCCGCAGCTGCCTGAGCACGTAATCCATCTGATCCGTCTCCTCGCCCCTGTAAGTGAACTTCTCGCCCACCACGTATCCGTACGCGGTGCCTATGGAGCCGTCAGGGTCCGCCCATTCGTCCCATATGTGCGAATGAAGGTCATGTATGTTGTTGGACTTCTGCTGGTATATCCAGAGCACCTCGTCGGTCGCCGACTTGATCGCGGTTTTGCGCAGCGTTATCGCCGGGAATTCCTCGCGGAGGTCGTATCTGTTGACCACGCCGAATTTCTTGATGGTATAGGCGCTCTCGCCGTCCGGCCAGTGAGGCCTGACCGCCTCTCCCCTGGTATCGGTGCCGTTGTCAAGTATGTCACGGCACATGTTTATGAATATCTCATCCGCTTTGCTCATGTCATCTGTCCCATTTGTCGCACAATGCGTTGATCTGATCCGCGAATTTGGCCAGGTCCTTATTGGCACCGCCCCTGTTATGCTGAATGACGGCAAGCAGCCTCCGGCCTGCTGCCTCGAGTCTCGCGAATACCTCGGAAACGGTCTTTTTCCTGGATACGGCGACCGGCTTGGCCTTAAAGATGAACTCACCCTCGATCAGGTCAAACCTCGATCCGCTGTAGGGAGCGTCCGCCCCGGCGTTCAGCTCGGTCCTGATGGACTTGGTCAGCGCGTCGACCGACTCATCGTCGCCATGTACCACAAAATATCTTTCGGGAACGTTGGTAAAGGCGCTCGCCCATGCCATCAGTCCCTTTTTGTCTGCATGTCCGCTCAGGCCCACCATCTTTTCCACGTGGGCATGAACCTCAACGGTCTCGCCAAAGAGCCTGACCTCCGTCGCGCCATCCACCAGTGCGCGTCCGAGGGTTCCGACCGCCTGATAGCCGACGAAGAGTATCGTGCACTCGGGACGCCACAGGTTGTGCTTGAGGTGATGCCTGATGCGTCCCGCCTCGCACATGCCCGAAGCCGAGATGATCACCTTCGGTTCGGGATCGGCATTGATGTATCTGGATTCATCGCTGGTAATGAGCAGCCTTAGGTTGGGGAACCTGATCGGGTTGATGCCCTTGTTCACGAGTGCAAGGGCCGCATCCGAGAAGCATTCGCGGATGTTTTTTTGAAATACGCTGGTGGCCTCAACCGCCATGGGCGAATCCACGTACACCGGGAAGTCATCATGCCCGGTGACCAGGCCGTCGGCCTTGATCTGCCTGATGAAATACAGTATCTCCTGAGTCCTGCCCACGGCAAAGGAGGGAATGACCAGGTTGCCGCCGCGGTCCAGCGTCTTCTGTATGTGCGCGGCAAGCTCCGCCACGCCGTCAGCCTTGGACGCCTCATGATATCTGTTGCCGTAGGTCGATTCCATGACCACGTAATCCGCATAGCTGGTATATTGGGGATTGCGGATCAGGGGCTGGTCGAAGTTGCCTATGTCTCCCGAAAAGACGATCTTGCGTTCCTCTCCGTCCTCGGTCGCCCACACCTCGATGCTGGACGATCCGAGCAGGTGTCCCACGTCGGTGAACCTCACGTCAACCCCGTCCAGGATGTTGATCCTCTCGCCGTAAGGACAGGGAGCCAGCATCTTGATCGTATTGTCCGCGTCTTCCATGGAATACACGGGCTCGATCTCCCTGCCGCCGCCTCTCCTGGCCTTGCGGTTTTTCCATTCCGCCTCCTGCTGCTGTATGTGCGCACAGTCACGGAGCATGATGCTGCAGAGGTCCGCAGTGGCAAACGTGCAGTATATCTTGCCCCTGAATCCGTGCGCATAGAGTTTGGGGAGCATGCCCGAGTGGTCCACGTGGGCGTGCGTCAGAAGCACCGCGTCGATCACGGCCTCGTCCACGGGAAGGTTGGCATTTTCGTAGGTATTCACGCCCTGCTCCATGCCATAGTCCACCAGTATGTTCAAGTCCCCGACGTTCAGATAATGGCAGCTGCCCGTCACTTCATGATCCGCGCCTATAAACATCAGTTCCATGCCGTCTCTCCTTTCCCGATACCATACGTAGCCGCACGCATTATTCGTGTCCCATGAATGGGACACGGCATGTCCGGAAGTGCATGGATGCACTTCCATGCCCAATTGTCCCACGGAAGGGGCAGGGCATGTCCGGAAGTGCATGGATGCACTTCCATGCCCAATTATACTGTATCCGGAAAAAAAAATCGAGCAGGAAAGATAAGATCCCCCTGCCCGTCAGCACGCGGCCTACTCCGGGCCCATCAGTACCGGAAACTCCTCCATGTCGTCCAGGCGCAAAAAGATCGCTCCGGTCTGAAGGTCGCTCACGTACCCCAGCCCGCATCCCCCGTCTATGTCGATCAGGTTGCCTGCCATGGCATATTTTAGTTCCCCGGCCCACGAGCCGCGGTCGATCGGCAATGACTTGTATATGCGCTGGACCGGAACGTGTCCCGTGATGAAGGTACAGTCAAAGTCCTTATATACGTTGTCGCAGTGCGTCTCCCTGTCGGTGCGGAACATGGATTTCCAGACTATGTCCCACACGGTCGGATAATTCAGTTCATCATAGGTCAGGTTTTCACATGCCGGCAGGTAATGGGAATGAGTCAGGCAGAACCTCCTGCCCCCTATTTCCAGGGGGAGTATCAGTGCCCTGCCGTGAAGCCACGCCAGCAGTTCACGTCTGTCCTTTGGGAACAGCCTTTTGTACTGCGCGTGGGTCGTCCTGCCTCCGTTGTAGTACAGCCACAGGTCCGAGTCCCTGCCGTCGCAGTGCCGCTCGCCTAACGCGTTGACCGAATTGAGCATCATGAACTCATGATTGCCGATGAGCAGGTCCATGTTGTCGCGTTCCATGACGTGCTTGAGGATCTTGATCCCGTCAGGCCCCCTGTCAATCGCGTCCCCTATGACGTACAGCTTATCTGAACTTTCAAGTCCTATGCGTTCGATCCCCCTCAGGAACACGTCGTACCTGCCATGAAGGTCGGACACGGCATAAACGGACATTTTTTTCTCCTCTTTTGTTTATTGGCGTCAGATGATACAATATCATATACTCGATAACGTAATTAGGAACTGTTCAGAAATAACTTTTAAATTATGCGATGGATGCTTTTTTGATTGCAAGGAAAAAGCCGGAGCTGTACCGAGGTACAGCGAGGACTTTTGACGAAGCAATCAGAAAAGCAGACAAGCAGATTAGGAAGTTATTTGTTTACAGCGCCTAATCGACGACTGACGACAACGACGCTTCTGTGAATCCAGACAAGCAAAAAAGCAAGATTATTTCGTGACAGTTCCTAAGTCAGAAAGGATGACTCATGGGCAGAAAATCCATCAAGGAAAACAAGAACGTCTACTTCTCCAGCAGGGAAAATCTCGGGCTGACGAGGGAAGCCGCGTCCGAGGTGCTTGGCTACGTCTCGGCGGACCGCATCGAAAAGATCGAAAACGAAAAATCGTCTCCCCACCCGGACGAAGTGCTTGCGATGGCTTCCGCCTACAAAAACCCCGCCCTGTGCAACTATTACTGCTCACACGAATGTCCCATCGGCAAGGAGTACGTTCCCACCGTTGAATCCAAGGCCATAGAAAAGATAACCCTTGAAATGCTCAACACCCTCAACACCCTCGAGGCCGAAAAGAACCGACTCATCGAGATCACCGTTGACGGCATCATCACCGAGGATGAGGCAGAGGACTTCAACCGGATCAGGGAACACCTGTCTCAGATGGCCACGGCCATTGACTCGATGAATCTCTGGATAGACGACACCATAGCCAAGGGCCGCGTGGAAAAAAAGCTATTTGAATGAGGTTTAGGTAATGCCGTCGGGAAATGCCTGAGCAACAGGCATTTCCTCAATTTATCGTGCCGGGATATCCGATCTCCTTCGCCCTCTTTTGCAGGATCTCATCCATTTCCTTCTGCGTATACGTCTTAGCGCCGCATTCGGCAAATTTCTTTTTCAGTCCGTTGGAATCATCATAATCCGCATCGGTCGTAACGTCAGCGTAGGTGTCGTCGAAGATGAAATACGTATAATAATGCTTGCGGTCCTCGTAATCCGGTTCAAAATAATAATCCCTGATGCCCGTATGTTCCTGATCTATTCCAAGGCCCTCGGGCATGAACGTCTTATAGTCGCTGCCGTCCATCACGTATATCTCGTTAAACAGTGACATGGTTTCCTCACATCCGTAAAAGAAACGGTACTCTCCGTCCGCGTTCACGAATGCCTTATCCGTGATGAAAACATTGGCGCCGCCGCTTCCGCTGCCGTCGATGGTGCCGTCGTCATGAACCACGACGTCGCTCCTGGACCATCCGTCCTGGGTATAGCAGATGACCAGTTCGCCGTCTATTTCCTTAATGACCATGTATAGGGTGAACTCGGGATCAAACATGGCCTCCACGAGCATTTCCTCATTGCCGTCGCTGCCGCAGTCGATGCGGAAGTACCGCACTTCCGACGAGAGCTTGAAGGGAACGTACTCACTCAGGTTTTCCAGGGCTTCCACGATCTCATCCATGGTGTATGACTTGCCCTTTTGCAGCGCAATGGAGGTTTCAAGATTGGACGTCCTGTCACCGGTTCCCCTGTACCTGGCCTTCGCCGTCCCGGCCATGAAGGCGTCATAGGGATCTGACGTGCCCGGGTCCGAATCGTTCGAACCTGCAGCTTCCGTCAGCGTGCCATAGCCGGCATTTTCTTTGTCCCCCAAATCCTCCGTTACTGACGCGTCTGACGTGCCGGCAGCGGGAATCGGTTCAACGTCCCGGCCTCCGTTTTCCTCAGTGCCCTGTCCGCAGGCGGACAGCGTGACGATCACGGATGCCGTGGCGATTCCGGTAAGCAGCTTTGCAGTGATTGTTTTTTTCATGGATCTCCTCCAAGCATGATTTTTAGTTTTTGACCCTGCCAGACCCAGGCATGGCGTGTCCAGAAATGCATGGATGCATTTCTACGCCTAATGCATCATTTATGGGTACTTTTGTATAACGCCTGGTTTGCGATAGTCAGATTGCACGTGATTTGCGAAGGTCATGATTCGCTTCGGTCATAAGTTTCTCGATATTGACTCCGGCGGGACATATGTCACGGCAGGCCAAAGACTTACCGCAGCCATCGTATACAGTTTTGACATAACTTCTGCGAAGTGACTTCAGATGCTTACCCTCAGTGCCGTTCATCACTCTCACCGCAGGATTCATGGCCGCCATGCCTCCGAATTCCGCTCCGGGATAATAATTGGGGCAGACCTCCAGGCACAGGCCACACTGCATGCATCCCCCGGCCTCCAAAACGGTGGCATCCGCGCCGTGATCAGCCGTGCCCTCGCGGTATATCCTAAACTGTCGGAGCCTCTCTTCCATAGACGATCTGTCAACCCTAAGGTCAGCTACTGTCGGAAATTTCCTCAAGGGTTCCAACGTGACCATGGTGCCCTTAAGCCTTGCCAGCATCGTATCGCAGGCCAGTGCCGGGACTCCGTTTATCACCATGGCACAGGCTCCGCATTTTTTTTGGAGACAGCTGCAGTCCCACTGCACCGGAAGCCTCATCAGGGCGGTCGCCACCGTATCCGCTTCCCCCTCGGTCTCATAATCAAAATCCTCCCAGTAGGGAGCGGAATCCTTATCTGATTGTCTGAGTACGTGAAATATCGTCTTCATGCCTTAATCCTGCCGCACAAAACTGACCGCATGCTTCCCATTCTCAAAGCGTGAGACGCTGCTTCCCATATATTTTTCCGACTCCAGGGGAAAATCTGCTCGCCTGTGGGCACCCCTGGACTCCCTGCGCACAGAAGAAGCCGTAAGCATGGCTCTCCCCAAAAGAAGCCTGTCTCTCATCTCATCGGAGCAAACTCCGGTGAGCAGTCCGTCAATCATTTCCATGGAGCATCGCAGATCGTTTTCCGACTTTATGATCCCCATAGACCGGGCAAGACAACTCTCAAGTTTCATCTCCGCGTCGGTCTCATCCTCCCTGATGAACGAATATGCACGTAAATCCTCTGCCGAACCATATCCGTTCCGGATCATATGTCCCTCAAACTCCTTAGCCACGTCTGCAGCCGCCACGCTTCCGCCGTAGATCGCGCCCAGGAGTGAATTGCCTCCCAGCCTGTTGGCACCGTGGTATGCAGCAGCACATTCCCCACAGGCCCATAGTCCGCTTATATTTGTACGGTGACGCGCATCACCCGGGATGCCTCCCATAAAGAAATGTATCCCGGGGGCTACGGGGATACAAGCCGAGACAGGATCCATGCCCGTATAATGTATGATTTCTTCCCTCATATCAGACAGCCGGCTCTCCCAGATATCCGGAGTCACCGCGCCATAGTCCAGGTAAGCCTGCCTGCCTGTTGAAACCATTTCATATGAGATCACGTCTCTGGGCATGAGATTCCCACGGGTACCGTATTTATCCTCCATAAAATAAATCCTGTTCCCTTTTTCATCTTCCACAAACAGCCGCGCTCCTTCGCCCCTGGCCGCCTCAGATACGAGAAGTCTTTTGCCCGCTATGGGGGTGGTTGTGGGATGATATTGGATGAATTCAAGATTGGAGAACTCTATTCCGGAAGCATAAAGAGACGCAGCCGCAGAGCCGGAATTGGTCATGGATCCCGTGGTAAGTCCCGGGAAAAATCCGTTTAATCCGCCGCAGCACATGATAACGGCACCCGGCATGAAAAATCCGCCGCCATCATACGTATCGGTAACGCATGCACCTGTGCATTGTCCGTCTGACTGTATGATCTGTGTGAACCGGTGACGTGAAAATCTCTCTATGATCCCGTCCGATTCATATTTTCTGACAGCGTCAGTGAGAGCCCTCACCAGATATTTGCCGGTACTGCTTTTAGCAAAGGCAGTCCTTTTTTTGCTCTGCCCGCCGAAGGGGCGCTGTACAAGCTTATCTTCCTTCCTGTTAAAGGGTACTCCAAGTTCTGACAGGCGCAATATTATTGCCGGAGCCGCATTGGCCATACCCCTTACCATCTCCGGGTCCGCCAGAAAACGGCCGCCCGTAAGAGTGTCTTCAATATGCTCTGCGATACTGTCATGCTCGCCGCTTACGTCCAATACGCCGTTGATGCCTCCGGCTGCCAGATTGGATGCGGCTCTTTCGGATGTCTGCAGGGATATAAGTCGCGCACGCACTCCCGATTCCGCCAGGACATATGCCGCGCTTAACCCCGCAAGCCCTGCTCCTATAATATTGACGGCAGGTTCAAGTCTCTTCACTTAACACCCCTGTGTTCATCCTACATAATCTGTCAGAATACGCCGCTGCAGCCGTCTCATGAGTGACCATGACCACAATGGCTCCCCTGTCTGCTTCGGATCTCAGTGCGCGAAGCACCCTCTCAGTATTGTCATCATCGAGATCCCCCGTGGGTTCATCCGCAAATATTATGTCCGGAGCACCGACGAGTGCCCTGGCTATGGCCATCCGTCGAAGCTCTCCGCCGGAGAGTTCACGGGGCATCACGTCACGGAGTTCCAATATGTCAAACTGCTCCATCAGGGCAAGCGCCCTGTCCTTAGAATCCCTTCCATAGAGCATGTCCGGCATCAGGACGTTTTCCAATACCGTAAGCGAAAATACGGCAGACTTGCCCTGAGGGATAAATCCGGTGTGTTCATTACGAAACACGGAGAGTTTGTCATCATTCAGTCCGTATATGTCCGTTTCATCATAGTACACGCAGCCCGATGATGGCATCAGGATCCCAGCCAGCATATTGAGAAGCGTACTCTTGCCGCTTCCAGAGCGCCCGGTTATGACGTTTAATGAACCCGGTTCAAATTCCAGGGACAGGGGATTCACGGCACACATTATGTTTGTGTCTTTTCTCTTTCTTATGAAGTTTTTGCCCAGATCTTTTGCGGTCAGCTTCATTACTCGCCGCTCCTTAGCATTTCTCCGGTGTCCGCCCGGCTCACGCGAGCTGCCATAATGCCGGTGGCAGACGTGCCCACGGTCACGCATAAGATGACCGACACTATCGCGGTTGACATAACTGTCCCCACCTCCGGAAGAAGAAAAGGCAGTGAGAGTCTGCTTTCGATGTAACCTGAAAATGGAAATATCACGACAAAGCCCGTCAGGATACCCAGAACTGCTCCTGACAGACTGATCATAAACCCTTCTGACATGATCATTTGCGAAAGCATCCGTCGTGATGCTCCCATTGCCCGAAATACGGCAAACTCCTTTTTGCGTTCTCCAAGCATCATGATGCAGGCTAACGTCATCACCGCCAGTGCGATGACGCATACGATCACGCTGACCGTGCCCGTTATGTCAGAAGCAGCCGCTATGGAATCGGACACTCCGGCTATCATGTTTTTGGTTCTCACCGCCTTGAGCTTCTTAAAATGCAGATTAATGTCATTCATCACGTCCTCTACGTCATAGCCGTCAGCCGTATCTATCAGGATGCAGGATATAACGTTTCCGGCATTGATGTTGGAATATTCATTTAACTGCCTGTTAAGCGATGCCTCGATAAGGGTCTTTATAGTGTCGCCCGTAGTAAAGACCATAGTGTCATAGCTGGTTCCGGTCTTGTCCAGTTTGGCGCTTACGTTGACCTTGACCCCAAAAAATGACATTTCATCTCCCACAAAAGCATTTAAGTCATTTCCCACGACTACGTCCAGATACCCGGGCTCACCTCCGGCAGACTTTTTGATCCATGGCGTAATGACAAAATCCGTAGCAGGATCGTATCCGGTGATCTGAACCGGTACGGAACAGCAGGATGCCTTGACCGTTGCCAGATAATACTGGGGTGATATGCGGCCTATGCCTTCCAGGGCACCTATCTCGTCCAGATACTCTCCATTCATATAGAAATATCCGGGATTGCCCTGCAGTATCATGTCCTTTAAGTCGGATTTGGTTACAGCCTCGTACGGCACCACCATTATGTCCGCACCGAGCCTGTCCTCCAGAGACTTAAATCCCCGGCTCATGGATGCGGATATTATGCTTCCTGCAAATATGGTAAGGGACAGCAATCCAAAGACCAGTATGAGCGCCATGCTCCTGGACGGTCTTCTCAATATATTGTTTTTTATGATCCGCGTTATGCCCTTCAACGTATGTATTCAACCTCACTCATGACGTATGTACGTTCAAACTCTTCGGATGCATATGACTCATCCCTGACATGATCCGATGCAAACTGTCCGTCGGACTTAAGAAAATAATCTCCGGTACCCGTCACGTCATCCAGCGTCAGATCGCAGTTGTAATATTTTTCGCCTATCCTGATTATGTTCCAGACGTGAGCCTCCGGTGCGCCGTTTACGGTAGTCGTCCCTCGTATGATACGGTTGTCTATCCCCAGTTCCTTGAGCAGTCTGTAGGCAAGCACGGAATACCCCTGGCACATGGCCTGATGGTATTTCAGCGCTCCGTACGCCGTTGACTGAGTATGCCTGCTGCCGGGATTAGCGTAGTGTACGGTATCATATTCTACGTTTCGCAGAATATAGTCTCTGACGGCACATATCCGATCGTATTCCGAGGCATCCTCAGATAGCTCCATGTCCTCAATCGCCCGCATAATAAACCCGTCAACCTCTGCCTCCTCCGAGGCCGTGGTATAATAGTCAGGGATTATCCTGATGGTGTATGACGTCTTAATCAGTCCCCTGTCGGACTCCGTCTCCAGCCTGTACCCTCCGTACTGGTAGTACAGATAATCGCCGCCCCTGGGATCCGGACTTTCATAAAAGGCATCCTGCATCATTTCATATATCCCGGCGCGGATCGAATCATCGTCTGCTCCCCATGCCGTAAATGAGATCACGGCACTGTAGGATCTGCGTATCATGATGTCCCGGATCGACTCCGATACGCTCCGCGCATTATCGATCTTCACCGCATGTTCCGCCCCGGAGCATCCGGTCATGATCATGGCTATGACCACCGGCACGATCATGCTCCCTATCATGCCTGACGTCCCGGATGACATATTTCGCCCCGTACGGCGTATGAGTCCGATCCGGCTCATATCTTAAGCCACCTCAGATAATAGACCGCAAACGCAATTCCCGCCAACACCAGCAATCCGGACATTACAAGCAGCACATCCGTCTTAACGTTACTTCTGTCACTGATGCCCAGGGAGATCATAAGCGGGCGGATATTGGTTGCAACATGCACCAAAAGGGATATGATCATAAGGATCTGTCCAATCAGATCCAAAGTTCCGAAGGGCTTAAGACGGTACGCTCCCTGACTGTAATCACCGCTAAACAGCAGGACATGCACGACAATAAAGATCATCAGGGCAAATCCGCTGATCCTCCTTAAGATAAAAAACATATTTTGGCGGGCATAGAACACGCCTGACCGGGATATGGCCCGTATGGCGGAGACCGTCAATATGACGGCAATGCATACATGCACGGCTATAAGCACAAGAAGAAGACGTGATATAAATCCGGATACGGCTCCTCCGCCTTTTATCATCCCCGCAAGTATCATGCCTCCGTATATTAAGTGGTAAACAAACAGACCGATGATTAATATCGTGATGATCGAATTAATCCGTCTCAACCGCGTCTCCTCCCGTTATCACCAAGACTCTCCCGGCATCAAGGCCGGCTGTGGCTTTGTAAGTTTCAGCGCATCCCCCGGAGAGTATTATCACGTCGAAATCCCCATACAGAGCCTTGGAAAGTATCAGCGTCATGTCCTCGGTCCGCAGGGACATCTGGTTGGCCGGCAGTCTGCTCGCAAAGCTCTTAGCAGTCTCGAGTCCTGCGGGATCCGTATCGGCTGACAGACAACTGATGTCCTCAAAGATAAAATCTATATCACCGCCTTCAAAAAATGTCTTCCAGACCGGAAGGGAATCCTTGTGCCTGTCCGAATTAACAAGTACCACATATTCTCCTTCCGGAGCATCCACGATGACCGTGGGGGATGAAACCGCATCCACACCGTTCATCACCCTGGCCGGATATCCGGACAGAAAGACCGGCACTCCGACCAGCAGCATCAGCGATATAAAGGTTATGATTATATGGCGGATCACTCTCACCTGGCTGCATCCTTTAGTGCACTTGTCACCGCCTCTGTGAATTCATTGTAATTGATGGTAGCGCCACTTATCGCATCTATCCCCTTCAGCTGTCCGTTAGCCACCAGCATGTTTGCATATTCGGCGCAGGCAGCATTGGCCTTTTGAGCCTTGTTGTAATAGTCCTTATTGGCTATCCGCCCGTCCTCCTTACCGTAATCCTCATCCTTTAAGGTGCCGTCCAATTCATATGTCAGATACGTACAGTCTGATATCAAACCGTTTTCTATGATAATGGTCACTTCTCCGTATCCGTTCCCATCATCGGAACCGTCTTCATTTTCATAGGGCGTGCTCCTTCCCGTATAAGTGCCGTCCTTATATGTCACCTGACCGCTTCCGCAGCCACAGGCGAGCGCACAGACGGCTGTAAGGGAAGCGATCCCCATCGCGATATTCTTTTTCATGATAAAATTCCTCCTGCATTAATATATGCCTGTAACAGACCCTCTGAACCGATCCTGTAGGATTCCATTCTCATTGCAGGGTTATATGCTTGATCTGACCGGTGAAATTCTCATTAATGGTCTCATGATCCACCTTGCCGCTTCTCAGGACCACCGTCCTCTGGGCAACCTCCGCCACCTCCGGATTATGCGTTACCACCACCAGGGTAGTTCCGTCCGTGTGCAGCTTCCTGAAAAGTTCCACCACGATTTCCTCGTTCGCCTCGTCCAGATTGCCCGTGGGTTCATCCGCAAGAATTATCTCGGGATAATTGATGAGAGCCCTGGCCACGCAAACTCTCTGCTGCTCACCTCCGGAGAGCTGACTGGGATAATGCTTCGCCCTGTCTGCAAGCCCTACCCTGTCAAGCGCCTCCAGTGCTTCCTTTTCATCGGGCACACTGTGATAATACTGCGCAAGCATCACGTTTTCAACCGCCGTCAGATAACTTACCAGATGAAACTGTTGGAATATCAGTCCGATCTTATCCCTTCTGATCCGGGTAAGCGCCCTTGCGTTCATTTTGGATATATCCTCTCCATCAAGGAGCACTTCACCCTCGGTTGCCTTGTCAAGGGCGCCGATTATGTTCATCATCGTGCTCTTGCCGGAACCGGATGGTCCCATAATGGCCAGCCATTCGCCTTTATCGGCTTTTAAGTTCACATGATCAAGAGCATGCAGCTGACCGTAGATCTTAGATACATTTTTTAATTCAAGCAGACTCACTTTATTCTCCTTTCAGAACCAGCGCAGGGTCAACGTCTGTGGCGCTGCGTATCGGCATCATGCATGCGAGTCCCGTAACCGCTATGCTGGTAAGGATCGTCACGGGAATAAGAGCAGGCATCAGCGTTATTGAACTGTTAAATACGTTACTGGAAACGATCTGGGCAAATACGAACCCGAATAATGCCCCAAGCAGGCCTCCGGCCGCTCCCAACATCAGTCCCTCGCCCATAAACTCGGCTATAATGCTCGAATTAAGAGCGCCGAGAGCCTTTCGCAAACCTATTTCTTTTCGTCTCTCAGTGATCACGGCTGTCATGGTCGTTGCAACACATATCATAGTCAAAACAAGCACTACTGCCGTGACTATAAACACAAGAGACTGAAGTTTCGTCAGAACAGAGCTTTCCGATGCCGTAACTCTTTTAACGAGCTTTGCAGATATTGTTTCGGATTTGCTGTTTATCGTCTCTGCTACCTGCGAAAGCCTATCCTGCATTGCTGCTGCGCTGACCTCCACGAT
>CALGGH010000178.1 GCA_937916415.1 uncultured Lachnospiraceae bacterium | reverse complement strand
GGGGTCTGCCGCGTCATTCAGTACGGTTCACGCATGGCAGCCTGGCAACTCACGACGTGCCGATTCGATTTTTCTTGCAATGAGATGCTTTTACGCCTAAACTATATCAAAATGACATAAAATAATTTCAGATTGTTTGCACAGGCGGAGGTTGTAGAAATGGAATTAATGCCAGCCCTGGAGGAGGCCCGCAGGATAGCCTCGACGGGAGAGTATAAGGTGCTGCCGGTCAGCCGTGAGATCCTTTCGGATTTTACGACTCCCATAGAATGCATGAGAATATTGAAAAACGTGTCGACGCACTGTTACATGCTGGAGTCCGCACAGGCCAGTGAAACCTGGGGTAGATATACGTTTCTCGGATTTGATCCCAAAATGGAGATTACGTGCCGGGACGGTGAGATGAAGATCGGCAATACCGTGATACGTACCGACGATCCGGCTTTCTATCTGCGTCAGATACTTGCTGACCACAAAAGCCCCCGTTTTGAATGTCTTCCGTCGTTCACCGGAGGCCTTGTCGGTTATTTTTCCTATGATTATCTGGGATATGCCGAACCATCCGTAAAATGTGACGTGGAGGACAGCGAGAATTTCAAGGACGTCGACCTGATGCTCTTTGACAAGGTCATAGCCTTTGACAATCTCAGACAAAAAATCGTGCTCATCGTCAACATTTCCCTGGAGGACGTGGACGTCGCATATAACAAGGCAGTCATGGACTTAGGACAGCTCGCCGACCTGCTGCGCAATGGAGACAAAAAGCAGGAGCCGGGAGGCAGGCTGCTTGGTGAGGTCACGCCGCTGTTTGACAAGGAACGGTTCTGTGAAATGGTGGAGAAGGCCAGGCATTACGTCCGGGAGGGCGACATTTTCCAGATCGTGCTTTCAAACCGTTTATCCGCGCCGTTTGAGGGAAGCCTGTTTAATACGTACCGTGTGCTGCGCACCATTAACCCGTCCCCGTACATGTTTTATTTCGCGGGCACTGACGTCGAGGTGGCCGGCGCTTCTCCCGAAACGCTCGTCAAGCTCGAGAACGGTGTGCTCCACACCTTTCCGCTGGCCGGTACCAGGCCCAGGGGACGTACCGATGAGGAAGACATGGCGCTCGAAGCGGAACTGCTGGCGGACGAAAAGGAACTGGCGGAACACAACATGCTCGTGGATCTGGGCAGAAACGACCTGGGCAGGATCAGCAGGTTCGGGACCGTACGGGTTGAAAAGCTGCATTCGATCGAGCGGTTTTCCCACGTAATGCACATCGGTTCTACCGTGCGGGGAGAGATCAGGGAGGATTGTGACGCCTTGGATGCGATCGGAGCGGTGCTGCCCGCGGGAACCCTGTCCGGAGCGCCCAAGATCAGGGCCTGTCAGCTGATAGGCGAACTGGAAAACAACAAACGCGGCATCTACGGCGGTGCCATCGGATACGTTGATTTTACGGGAAACATGGATACCTGCATCGCGATCAGGATCGCCTATAAGAAAAACGGCAAGGTTTTCGTCAGGAGCGGAGCGGGCATCGTGGCCGACTCGGTTCCCGAAAAAGAATATGAGGAATGCCTCAACAAAGCCAAGGCTTCATTGAAGGCGCTTAAGCTTGCACAGGAGAACGAAATATGATCCTTTTGATCGATAACTATGACAGTTTTTCTTATAACCTTTTTCAGCTCGTCGGAGAATTGGATCCGGACGTCAGGGTGATACGCAACGATGAGATGACCGCAGGTCAGATACGGGAGATGAATCCCGAACGGATCATTCTTTCCCCGGGACCGGGGAGGCCCGAGGAAGCGGGAGTCATCATTGACGTGGTAAGGCTCATTCATGACGTGCCGATCCTGGGAGTGTGTCTGGGGCATCAGGCGATATGCGCTGCCTTCGGCGCGACCATCACCTATGCCAGGGAGCTCATGCACGGCAAGCAGTCGGACGTAAGGTTTGACCGCGAATGCCCGCTGTTTGAGGGCTGTCCTGAGGTGGCAAAGGTCGCCCGGTACCATTCCCTGGCCGCGGATGCGGATACCATTCCTGATGAGCTGGTGATAACCGCCGTGACCACGGATGGCGAGGTGATGGCCGTCCGGCACGGGGAGTATCCGATTTACGGCGTACAGTTCCATCCGGAATCCATCATGACGCCCGACGGCAAGCAAATGCTTGCTAATTTCCTAAGTAAATGCTGATTAATTCAGCATTTCCCTAAATATGCGGGAACATGGCGTCATGCCGGGGAGGCATCAAAAAACTATTGACAAAATAGTATACTTGTATACAATATAATGAGATGAACAAAGGCGTTCATCAGATACGGAGAGAGACTCCGTTTCTGATGGACGCCTTTGTTTCGTGAGGTGACATTATGAAAAATCAGAACAAATCACTTGCATATGACCGTGATCATGACGCCTGCGGCATAGGCGCCGTGGTAAACATTGACGGACGTGCCGATCATTCGGTGCTGGACGACGCGCTGCACATAGTCGAGAAACTGGAGCATCGTGCCGGCAAGGACGCAACCGGTCAGGTAGGAGACGGAGTCGGCATCCTGGTTCAGATATCGCACGGATTTTTTAAGGATGCAGCGGCGAAATGCGGCATCGAATTGGGAGATGCCAGGGATTACGGCATCGGCATGATGTTCCTGCCGACCGATGACCTCAAGAGGACTTTTGTCTGCCGCATGCTGGAGGTCATATCCGTCAAGGAGGGAGTGAAGTTCCTCGGATGGAGGCAGGTTCCGACCTGTCCCGAAGTCCTGGGTCAGCCGGCGGTCGATACCATGCCCTGCATCATGCAGTGCTTTTTTGAAAGACCCGAATCGTTATCGCGTGGAATTGAATTTGACCGGAAGCTGTACGTCATCAGGCGTGAATTTGAACAGAGCGCGGAGGATACCTATGTTTGTTCCCTTTCTTCCAGAACCATCGTCTATAAGGGCATGTTTCTGGTGGGCCAGCTGCGCAGGTTCTATCCTGACCTGCAGTGTGAAGGATACGAATCCGCGATAGCCTTGGTCCATTCCCGGTTTTCCACGAATACCAACCCGAGCTGGGACAGGGCACACCCATACAGGTTTTTGGCACATAACGGCGAGATCAATACGATCAGGGGCAATTCGGACAGGATGCTGGCCAGGGAGGAGACGATGACCAGTCCGGTGCTTTCCGAGGACATGGGCAAGATATACCCGGTGATCTCGGCCAGCGGGTCGGATTCCGCCATGCTGGACAATACGCTTGAATTCATGTACATGAACGGCATGGACCTGCCGCTCGCCATCATGACCCTCGTTCCCGAGCCCTGGAAATACAACAGGTTTATGAGTGAGAAAAAAAAGGATTTTTATCATTATCATGCCACCATGATGGAGCCCTGGGACGGGCCGGCGGCCCTGCTTTTTACGGACGGAGACGTGTTCGGCGCCACGCTGGACCGCAACGGACTGCGTCCGTCCAGGTACTACGTCACCGACGACAACAGGCTGATACTCTCATCCGAGGTGGGCGTTCTGCCCATACCTGCGGACAAGATCGTAACGAAGTCGCGGCTGCAGCCCGGACGCATCCTGTTAGTTGACACTGCCCAACAGAGGATCATCTCAGATGAGGAATGCAAGGAATTCTATGCGAACAGGCGCCCCTATGGAGAGTGGCTGGATGCGCATCTGATACGCCTGGCTGACCTGCACATACCCAATCACAAGGTTCCGTCTGAGGATCAGAGTGACAGGGACAGGCTGTACAAGGTTTTTGGATACACCTACGAGGAGGTCAAGAATGACATTCTCTACATGGCCATGGAGGGCGTCGAGCGGACGGTGTCCATGGGACATGACGTGCCGCTGGCGGTTCTTTCGGAGCATCACCAGCTGCTGTTTTGGTATTTCAAGCAGCAGTTTGCCCAGGTTACCAATCCGCCGATCGATTCGCTCAGGGAAAAGATAGTCACCGACACCACCGTCTACATAGGCTCGGACGGAGACCTTTTGAATGAAAAGAGCGATAACTGCACGGTTCTGGAGGTCAATAACCCGATACTGACCGGAGTGGACCTGATGAAGATACGCTCACTGGATCAAAAGGGCTTCAAGAGCGACACCGTTTCGCTGCTGTATTATAAGCATACTTCGCTGGAGCGCGCGGTCGAGCAGCTGTACGTATCCGTGGACAGGGCGGTGTCCAAGGGTGCCAACGTCATCATCCTCTCGGATCGCGGGGTGGACGAAAATCACGTGCCCATTCCCTCACTGCTGGCGGTTTCGGCCGTGGAGCAGCATCTGGTGCGCACGCGCAAGCGCACCGCCGTATCCCTCATACTGGAGAGCGGTGAGATCAGGGACGTGCATCAGGCGGCCTGCGTGCTGGGCTTCGGAGCCAGGGCCGTGAATCCTTACCTGGCGCATGAATGCATAGGCGAACTCATGGACATCGGCCTGCTGGACAAGGATTATCACACGGCGGTCGACGACTATGACGAAGCCCTGCTGAGGGGAGTGGTCAAGATCGCGGCCAAGATGGGAATATCCACCATACAGTCCTATCAGTCAGCGAGGATATTTGAGGCCGTGGGACTGAGCGGAGAGGTGATAGACAAGTTCTTTGAGGGGACGCTTAGCCGCGTCGGCGGAGTTGGCATCAGGCAGATCGAGGAAGGCATCGCCTTCAGGCATGACCATGCCTTTGATCCGCTGGGACTGCCCGTGGATGCATCCCTGGACAGCACCGGATTCCATAATCTCAGGAGCGGCGAGGACAAGGAAGATCACATGTATAATCCCACCGCGATCATTCTGCTGCAGCAGGCGGTGCGCAACGGTGACTACCAGCGTTTCAAGGAATATACCGCACTGGTCGATGACAGTGCCCATCCGCATACGCTCAGGGGGCTGCTCGAGTTCGTGCCCGCGGGCGATGCAGTCAGCATCGACGAGGTGGAGCCGGCGTCCGAGATCGTGAAGAGGTTTCAGGTCGGTGCCATGTCATACGGCTCGCTGTCTCAGGAGGCGCATGAGACCATAGCCATGGCCATGAACAGGCTGGGAGGCAAGTCCAATACCGGCGAGGGCGGCGAATCTCCGGACAGGTTCGGGACCGAGAGAAACAGCGCCGTCAAGCAGGTGGCCTCTGGCAGGTTCGGAGTGACCGGCAGGTACCTGCTGAGCGCGCAGGAGATACAGATCAAGATGGCTCAGGGAGCCAAGCCCGGAGAGGGCGGCAACCTGCCCGGCCAAAAGGTTTATCCATGGGTGGCCGGGACCAGGCATTCCACTCCGGGAGTGCAGCTGATCTCACCGCCGCCCCATCATGACATATATTCGATAGAGGATCTGGCGCAGCTGATATATGATCTCAAAAATGCAAACAGGAGGGCACGTATCTCCGTCAAGCTGGTATCCGAAGCCGGCGTAGGCACCATAGCGTCAGGTGTTGCCAAGGCCGGTGCGCAGGTGGTCCTGATATCAGGCTATGACGGCGGTACGGGTGCCGCTCCGGGCAGCAGCATCCATTCTGCCGGACTGCCCTGGGAACTCGGAGTCGCAGAGACACATCAGGCACTGATCAAAAACGGGCTTCGCACGAGGGTGCGCATAGAGACGGACGGCAAGCTCATGAGCGGACGTGACGTGGCCATAGCCGCCCTGCTCGGCGCGGAGGAATACGGATTTGCGACCGCACCGCTCGTTTCGCTCGGGTGCATGATGATGCGCGTCTGCTCCAAGGACACCTGTCCGGTGGGAATCGCCACGCAGAACAAGAGACTGCGCGAGAGATTTAAGGGCAGGCCGGAGCACGTGATGAACTTCATGACTTTCATAGCGGAGGAGCTTCGGGAGATCATGGCGTCCCTGGGATTTAAGACCGTGGACGAGATGATAGGCCGTACCGACTGCCTGAGGAAGAGGGAGGCACAGATCCATTCACGCGCCGCATCGGTGGATCTGGACCTGTTGCTTAATGCCGGAGTTGACGCCGGGCTCGCACGACAGAAATATGATCCGGCTGATGCGTATGACTTCCATCTGGAAAAAACCCTCGACGAATCCGTGCTGCTGCCATGGTTTGAGGAGAACAGGGACGTGTCGGGAACGTGCAGCATTGACGTACACGTGGATTCTACCGACAGGACCTTCGGCACCATACTCGGGTCAGTGATCGCCGAGGATGGCAGGGAGTTTCAGGAGGATCGCTTCACGGTCAACTGCACTGGCGGAGGCGGCCAGTCCTTTGGCGCGTTCATACCCGAAGGCCTGACGCTCAGGCTGCGGGGTGACGCCAACGACGGATTCGGCAAGGGCCTGTCCGGAGGCAAGCTCATCGTGACGCCGCCCGAGGGCAGCAGGTTTGACGCCTCCGATAACGTGATAGTCGGCAACGTGGCGTTGTATGGCGCGACTTCAGGCAAGGCATACATATGCGGCATGGCGGGCGAAAGGTTCTGCGTCCGCAATTCAGGCGCGACCGCGGTGGCGGAAGGCTGCGGCGACCATGGCCTCGAATACATGACCGGCGGACGAGCCGTGATCCTGGGAGACACCGGAAAGAACTTTGCAGCGGGCATGAGCGGCGGAATAGCCTACGTGCTTGATTCCGAGCATGCCCTTTACCGCAAGATCAACAAGGACATGGTGGAGCTGATCGACGTCACCGAGAAATATGACGTTGAGGAACTAAAAAACATCCTGACGGATTATTACGGGGAGACGGGATCCCAAAAGGCCGGAAGCATACTTGAAAGTTTTGAGGATCACATAGGAGATTTCAAAAAGGTCGTGCCGACGGATTATCAAAAGATCATTTCGGCGATCGCCAGGTTTGAGGAACAGGGCATTTCGCCCGAGGCCGCCGAGCTGGAAGCATTTAAGGAAGTAACCGGAAGCGTCATATAAGGACCGGCGTAAGTTGCCGGACGAGGTGAAAAATGGGAAAAGCAACAGGTTTTTTGGAATATAAGAGAAAAGAAGACGGCTGCATCGATTCCCTGCAGAGGATAGAGGGCTTTGAAGAGTTCCACGCGCACGCTGACGCGGAGGAACGCAGATGCCAGGCCGCGAGGTGCATGGACTGCGGGGTGCCGCTATGTCAGTCTGCCATGAAGCTTAAGGGAATGGTCGTGGGATGTCCCCTTCACAACCTCATACCCGAGTGGAACGACGCGGTATATGAGGGGCATGATTCGCATGCGCTGCTTAGGCTGCTAAAGACAAATCCCTTTCCGGAATTCACGGGCAGGGTGTGTCCGGCACTGTGCGAAAAGACCTGCATGAACGGATTGAATGACGAACCCGTGACCATCAGGGACAATGAGCTGTTCATCATCGAGGAAGCATATCGTAAGGGCAGGATGACGCCCATCATTCCCGAGGTCAGGAGCGGCAAAAAAGTCGCCGTGGCAGGCAGCGGACCGTCCGGACTGGCTGCGGCATGGACCTTAAACCGCAGGGGTCACTCGGTGACCGTATATGAGAGGGATGACCGCATAGGAGGGCTGCTCACGTACGGCATACCCAACATGAAGCTGGACAAGCAGGCCGTAAGGCGCAGGGTGGACCTGATGGAAAAGGAAGGAGTCAGGTTCATTACGGGCGCGGACGTCGGCAAAAATCTGGACGCAGCCAAACTGACGGCTGAAAACGACGCGGTGATCCTGTGCTGCGGAGCCAAAAAGGCCAGGGCGTTAAATGCGGAGGGCATGGACGGAGTCACCGGCATCAGGAATGCGGTTGACTTCCTGAAGGAGGTCACGGCAGGACTGCTGGACGGCGGGATCAGCGCCGGCCTGACGAAGCAGGTCAAAAACAGGCACGTGGTCGTCGTGGGCGGAGGAGACACCGGCAATGACTGCATAGGCACGGTGATCAGGCTGGGAGCAAAGTCCGTGACGGCACTGGAGATGATGCCCAAGCCTCCGGAAAACAGGACGGCTGACAATCCCTGGCCTGAGTGGCCAAGGATCCTTCGAACCGATTACGGCCATGAAGAGGCCGTGGCCAAATACGGACGTGATCCGAGGGTGTTCGAGACCACGGTTAAGGAGGTTATCTCCGACAAGGGCAGGATCAAGGCGGTCAAGACCGTCAGGGTTAGGTTTATAAACGGCAGGCCTGAGGAACAGGAAGGATCTGAAGAGACCCTGAAATGCGACCTGCTGCTGATAGCGGCGGGCTTCGTGGGGACTGAGGACTACCTGCCGTCGGCGATGGGAGTGACGCTGAACGAACGCGGCGTCGTCCGGACGGAAGACTTGGACAGGTATGCCACCAACGTCCCCGGAGTATTTGCGGCAGGTGACATGCACAGGGGACAGTCACTGGTGGTATGGGCCATCGCGGAGGGCAAGTCCTGCGCTGCGGAGGTTGACGCATACCTGATGGGGTACACGAATCTGTAGCACCGTCAGGACGCACCGGAGACGCACGTCAGCGTTTCCCTGACAGAAAGAGCGGAAACGGAGGAAGCATGACAAAATACATATTCGTAACCGGCGGAGTCGTATCGGGCTTAGGCAAGGGCATAACTGCCGCGTCACTTGGACGCCTGCTTAAATCCAGGGGCCTCAAGGTGGCCGCACAGAAGCTGGATCCCTACATCAACGTGGATCCCGGGACCATGAGTCCCTATCAGCACGGCGAAGTGTTCGTGACCGAGGACGGTGCCGAGACCGACCTGGATCTCGGACACTATGAGAGGTTCATAGACGAGAACCTCAACAAGTATTCCAACCTGACCTCCGGCAAGGTCTACTGGAACGTCCTGAACAAGGAAAGGCGCGGTGAGTATCTCGGGTCTACGGTTCAGGTCATTCCTCACGTTACCAATGAGATCAAGGAATTCGTATACCGGGTGGGCAATGAAACGGATGCGGACGTCGTCATAACCGAAATAGGCGGAACCATAGGTGACATAGAGTCTCAGCCTTTCATAGAGGCCGTCAGGCAGATATCCCTCGAGGTCGGCCGTGAGAACAGCCTGTTCATTCACGTAACGCTGCTGCCATATCTGCACGGTTCCGAGGAGCACAAGACCAAGCCAACCCAGCATTCCGTCAAGGAGCTGCAGGGGATGGGGATCAATCCCAACGTCATAGTGCTCAGGTGTGACGAACCCCTGGAAGAAGCGATCTTCAAAAAAATAGCCATGTTCTGCAACGTCAAGGAGGACTGCGTGATAGAGAACGTCACCCTGCCTAACCTCTATGAGGCTCCTTTGATGCTGGAGAGATCCGGGTTTTCGGGCGTGGTATGCAGGGAACTCGGCATCGACGCGCCCGCTCCCGACCTAAGAGAGTGGAGCAGGCTCGTGAGCGACATAGCTTCCAGGGACCGTGAGGTAAACGTCGGACTGGCAGGTAAATACGTCCAGCTGCATGACGCATATCTGTCCATTGCCGAGGCATTGAGTCATGCCGGGTTTGCCCTTAACGCACACGTGCGCATAGAGTGGATCGACTCTGAGGAGATAAATCCCGGAAACGTAGGAGACAGGCTTGGGGATTTAAGCGGGATCATAGTTCCGGGAGGTTTCGGAGACAGGGGAATCGAAGGAATGATACTGGCCGCAAGGTTTGCCAGGGAAAACAAATTGCCATATTTTGGCATATGTCTGGGCATGCAGATAGCAGTCATCGAATACGCGAGGAACGTCTGCGGCCTGCAGGATGCCAATTCCGGTGAGTTTAACGAGCTCTGCAGGAATAAAGTGATAGATTTCATGCCGGGACAGTCCGACAGCATTGACAAGGGCGGAACCCTCAGGCTGGGTGCATATCCATGCGTGATAACTCCGGGAACCGTGATGGAGAGATGCTACGGCGTTCCCGAGATCAGCGAGCGTCACAGGCATCGCTATGAATACAATAATTCCTACAGGGAACTTCTGGAGACTGCGGGGCTCATGACCTCCGGCACTTCTCCGGACGGTAAGCTCGTGGAGACGGTAGAGATACAGGATCATCCCTTTTACGTAGGAGTGCAGTTCCATCCGGAATTCAAGTCCCGTCCCAACAAAACGCATCCGCTTTTTAGGGGATTCGTGGAAGCGGCACTGCAGATGCCGGCTGATTGATGATGAGCATGGGCCCGGCGGCAGGGGCCGGACGAGGCAAACCGGAGCAGGACATGAAGGACAAGGTAAGAAGGATCATAACGGAAGACGGCAAAACATACGCCGGGCTTCCCTTTGGCGCGGATGCCGAGACCGTCAGCGAGATGGTCTTTAACACTTCCATGACGGGATATCAGGAGATAGCATCCGATCCGTCATATACGGATCAGGCGGTGGTGATGTCCTATCCGCTGATAGGCAATTACGGGATCGCCGACGAGGATTATGAGAGCAGGCTTTTGGGGTTAGGCGGCATGATAGTCAGGGACTACAATGATTCGCCGTCCAATTTCAGGTATACCAAGACGCTGTCGGAGCTGCTGGAGGACTTCGGCGTGCCGGGAGTGTACGGAGTGGATACCAGGATGCTCGTCAGGAACATTCGTGACAATGGGGCGCGCCGCATACTGATCACGGACCGGGATCTATCGGCAGAGGAGGGCATGCAGCTGATCGCCGGGACTCCGGTGCCGCATGACGCCGTCTCACGGGTAAGCTGCAAAAAAAGGTGGTATGCCCGCACGGCTAATCCTAAGGTGAACGTAGTGGCGATGGACTGCGGCATCAAGTCCAACATAGTCAGGATGCTGGGGCGGCACGGGTGCAACGTGACAGTGGTGCCGTTTGACACGCCTGCGGAGGAGATCAGGCTCATGAATCCCGACGGACTGTTTGTTTCCAACGGGCCGGGCGATCCTGAGGACGTGAGGCCCGTGATAGACACGCTGAAGAAACTGAAGGGCAGCATGCCCATATTTGGCATCTGCCTGGGGCATCAGCTCCTGTCGCTTGCCTATGGCGCATCTACCTACAAGCTTAAGTTCGGCCACCGCGGAGGCAATCATCCGGTCAGGGAAACCGGAACCGGCAGGATAGACATGACGAGCCAGAACCACGGGTATGCAGTTGATGAGAAGTCGGTTGAGAACACGGCGCTCACGGTCACGCACGTCAACCTGCTCGACGGGACGGTCGAGGGAGTGGAGTGCAGGGAGGACAGGGCTTTTTCGGTGCAGTATCATCCCGAGAGCTGTCCCGGACCACAGGACGCGGATTATCTGTTTGACAGATTCGTCAGGTACATGACGCAGTGACGTTGATCCGTTGCGCACGGATCCATGACGCAGAGACGTTGATCCGTGGCGCACGGAGCCGCGAAGCAGTGACGTTGATCCGTGGCGCACGGAGCCATGACATGGAGAGTAAGGATGCCAAAGAGGGAAGACCTGAAAAAGATACTCGTGATCGGTTCGGGGCCCATCGTGATCGGACAGGCCGCGGAATTTGACTATGCCGGGACGCAGGCATGCCTGGCATTGCATGAAGAGGGATATGAGGTGGTCCTGGCCAATTCCAATCCGGCCACGATCATGACTGACACCTCCGTGGCCGACAAGGTCTACATGGAGCCGCTCACGCTGGAATACGTGGCCAGGATATGCCGCTATGAAAGGCCTGACGCCATATTGCCGGGCATAGGCGGACAGACAGGTTTAAACCTGGCCATGCAGCTCCATGAAAAGGGAGTGCTGCATGAATGCGAGATCGAGCTGCTGGGAACCGATGCCGAGAGCATCAGGACTGCAGAGGACAGGGAATTGTTTAAGGAACTGTGCGAGAGGCTCGGGGAGCCCGTGGTTCCGTCCGTGATAACCTATGACGTCGAGGGAGCGGTGCAGGCAGCGTGCGGGATAGGTTATCCCGTGATACTCAGGCCCGCCTTTACGCTGGGAGGCACCGGAGGGGGATTCGCATATGGCGAGGCAGAGCTGCGCGAGATGATGAAAAACGCGCTTGCGCTTTCGCCGGTCCATCAGGTGCTGATCGAAAAGAGCATCAAGGGCTACAAGGAGATAGAGTACGAGGTCATCCGTGACGGCAACGACTGCGCGATCACGGTCTGCAACATGGAAAACCTGGATCCGGTCGGCATACACACCGGAGACTCGGTGGTCGTGGCCCCTTCGCAGACCCTGACCAACAAGGAGTATCAGATGCTCCGTGACAGCGCGCTCAGGATCATACGCGCACTTAAGGTTAAGGGCGGATGCAACGTGCAGTTTGCGCTGGATCCCCAGTCATTCAAGTACTATGTCATAGAAGTCAATCCCAGGGTGTCGCGCTCGTCTGCCCTGGCATCCAAGGCAACGGGCTATCCGATAGCCAGGGTAAGCGCCAAGATCGCGGTAGGGCTTAACCTGGACGAGATCAGGCTGGCCAACACTCCGGCCTGCTTTGAACCGGCGCTTGATTACGTGGTGACCAAGATGCCGAGATTTCCGTTCGACAAGTTTACGCTGGCGTCCAACACCCTTTCAACGCAGATGAAGGCGACCGGAGAGGTCATGGCGGTGGGCAGGACTTTTGAGGAAAGCCTGCTTAAGGCCATTCGCAGCCTGGAGGATGGCAAGAATCACATCCATCTGGCTAAATTCGACTCGGCCAACATGTCCAGGGAGGAACTGACCGAGTACGTCAAGGAGGGCACGGACGACAGGATATACGCCATCGCCCAGCTCATCTGGATCGGTGCCGATCCCGGCATGATATGTCATGATACGGGCATAGACATGTTTTTTCTTAACAAGATCAAGGGCATAGTGGATTTTGAAAAAAAGATCGAGGGCGCACGGCTGTCCAGGGAGCTCCTGTACGAGGCCAAAAGACGAGGCTTCTCGGATTCTTACGTGGCTGAGCTGCTGCAGGTCTCAGAGACGGAAGTATACGAAAAAAGAATTGAATGGGGCATCATGCCCGTCTACAAGATGATCGATACCTGTGCCAGCGAGTTTGAAAGCTATGTGCCTTATTTCTACT
>CALGGH010000177.1 GCA_937916415.1 uncultured Lachnospiraceae bacterium | reverse complement strand
CTCCGACGGTCACGCAGGCTATCAGGTCAGGATTGTCGAACACGGCGCCAAAGGCATGTGCTATGCCGTAACCGAGCTCGCCACCCTCATTGATCGACCCGGGAGTCTCGGGCGCACAGTGCGAAGGAACGCCTCCCGGGAAGGAGAACTGCTTAAAAAGCTTGCGCATGCCGTCCTCGTCCTCGGAAATGTTGGGATAAACCTCAGAATAGGAACCGTCTATGTAGTCATTGGCTATGTAGAAGTTTCCGCCGTGTCCGGGACCTGACAAGAGCATGAGATCCAGATCGTAGCGCTTGATCACGCGGTTTAAGTGCGTGAACACGAAATTTTGCCCCGGAACGGTTCCCCAGTGTCCAACGATCTTCTTTTTGACCATGTCAATGGTCAGCGGCTCCTTAAGCAGCGGATTGTCCAGCAGATACAGCTGGCAGGCCGACAGGTAGTTTACCGCCCTGAAGTACCGGTCCATGCGGGCCAGCAGCTCATCGGTGATGGGTCCCTTCTCAGGGATGCTTACGTTAACGTCGTTATTGCTCATGTGTTTCCCTCCTGTGAATGAATTAAAAGCTGCTCATTCTTCAGCCATCGCCTCTAATTCAGCCGTGGTTTTAACTATTACTTTGCCTTCCCTCATCTGCCTGTCGCTCTCGTCAAGCATTTTGAGGTATTCTGCATTTCTTCTTAACTTGTCCAGTTCCTTATATTCAGATTCGGACATGATGACCACATTGCGGTTTTCCTTTCGCGGAACTATAATAGGCTCACCATCAAAAGCCATATCGAAATATTTTTTTATATTTGCTCGTATATCCATTTGTTTCGCTATTGTCATAACAGGACACTTCCAAATCCGTACGGTTTTTAGTACTATTATTTATTGTATGATAAGAATTGCTCTTTTGTCAATCCAGAACAGTAGTCAAAGCCTATCAAAAATAGTTGAAAGATATCTTTCAAAAACCGCAAAATGTGCTAACCTGCTAATGACTTGCAAATCAGACGCTGTATAACAGTACATAATGGGACATCACGAAACGTCATAATACGGAAAAACGAACTTAGAGAATTCCTACACGGTCAATACCTTGATAACGTCAGACAGCATGAAAGAATAGCTGATAAGAAGCCGAGTTAGTTACTCTATGAAAGGGGATATTTTACAAATTGAAACCAAGATTTCTGTTTTTGTCATGACTTCTCAATCCTGCAGCTGTACTTTTTATTTGTTTTGTCATAGTTGATTCCGACCAGCAAAATATCACTCCCGTAGTCTTTTAGTTTACCCGCATATCTTCTGTCATTGATCTGATCAATGGCTGTATCCGCATCCTTATTCCACTTGAGTTCTACGATCATGGCAGGCTTGTCGGATCCTTTTCTCGGAATAAAGGCAATGTCCGCGAATCCTTTTCCGGATGGAAATTCTCTAATGATCATATAGTACTTTCTGGCAGTATAGAATGACATCATTATGGCCAGTGCCAGTGAGTTTTCATCATGATATTCCAAAATAGATGTGTAGTCCTGGTGTGACTTTTCTATAGTCATTGCCACCTTGTTCTCGTCTTTTGCCCATGTAGCTTTGAGCAGATCATCCGAGTCGCGCAGGGCTTCGGCGATTTCTGTCCAGTCTCCGGATTTAATGGCAGAGCTGAATACCTCGCGAACCTCCTCATTTGGAATAAAGGCTTCTTCTGTTCTGGGGTCATAACCGAGATACCCCATATGTATCAGGGCGGTAAACACATCATCTTTACCCTTAAAGCTTGTAAGATCGTTCTGGAAACCGGATGTATCTACATGACAGGTCTCACCCGCAAGAAGCCTGAGAACGGTATCCTTTAATCCATCCATATTGATGGCAATATAGTCGTTAAGACTTGTAAATGCTCCCGTATTCTTCCAATAGGACTCTATTGTCCTGTATTTCAATGCATCAACTATGGAATTAGGGTTGTACATATGTACGTAATCCGGATTCCAGCCTTTACCGGGAGTTTCTGTAATGTATCCGTCGTACCACT
Organism: uncultured Lachnospiraceae bacterium; assembly: GCA_937916415.1. Classification (GTDB taxonomy): domain Bacteria; phylum Bacillota; class Clostridia; order Lachnospirales; family Lachnospiraceae; genus XBB2008. The sequence goes on along the minus strand of CALGGH010000177.1, from coordinate 17,687 downwards.
TTCTAATCTCGTCAGGAGAAACATCATATTCATCTAACAGCGGAATAAGCTCTTCCTCCGTGAAACCAAAATATGGAGCGAGGCTTTTAGGTGATATCATGGTATATTCTGTAAAGTTATTCATGGCAGACTCACCATTAACCTTCTTGATAGGAAGAATACCGGTAATATATCCGAGTGCAAGAAACTGTTTCGATTCCTCTGATTTGAAAAAACCACGCAAATATTTAAGATAATCCCGTATAAGAGCGTCATCATCTTTTGCATCACGGATTATGCATTCCCACTCATCTATAACTATTACAAACTGAATCTGTTCTCGTTCGTAAACCAGGTTGATCGCCGCAGGAGTATTAATCGGTTTCTCCCCACTTATAAAAGGAAATTCTTTCTTCATGGCAGCCAGCAGTGTCTCATCCATAAGGGTAATAACTTCTCTCGGAGATTTTGCGGCATTCAGAAAACTTGCCGCATCAAAATGCAAAACATTATACTTATTCAGATGGGTTTCAAAATCAGGTGATTTTGAGATTTCAAAGTCAGAAAACAGTTCCCTCGAATCACAGCCTCTGCTATAATATGCGTCTATCATACCGCAGACCTGTGACTTGCCAAACCTTCTTGCCCTGCTGACAGCAAAAAAACGGTTACTCTTTCCTATCTCTCTGTTTAAAACCTTAAGCAAGCCGGTTTTATCAACATATATATCACTTCCGGAATCCCCGCGAAAACTGATATTTCCGGGGTTTACATATGTACTCATTAAGATTCTCCTTCCTATAGTGTCAACCCCTCTATTGATTTTTAAGGGTTTTCTACTCATAAGAATTTCTGAGTGCCTCCGCTATGTCAAGGAATCCGCTATCGATTTGACTGTTTGGATACGTTTGGATACGATCTGTCTCATAAATAAAGTACCAACCATAAATATAATTCATTCAGACCCTCATATCAACGACTATCAACAAAATCTTATCTTAATAGGGTCTTTTATGAGATTATTGCAAGATTATAACGTAGGCTCACTCCGATTTCGGAATTTTGTCGGATACGCCCTTAAAAAAGAGGATCACAGCACCTTGATCAGTTCTGCCCTCACGTTGTCCATCCGGGGATCGGAAAGTCCGAAGTCCATCTCCTTGTAGCTCCATGCGGCATGAGCGATGCCGTACTTCTCAAATACCTTGTGAATGGTCTGATACCATTTCAGAGCATCCTCGGGAGACGCATTATCGATCACTCCGTATTCTCCGCAGTAAAGCTCTGTATTATTATTGTCGGCGGCAGCTTTGATCGCAGAGGCGAAAAGCTCCTCAAAGTATTCCACGCTTGTCCCGGACTCGGCAAAAGAAACCCTTGCGTCACGATCCAGACAGTCTACCCAGTAAGCTCCCTGATGTGTAAACGGAAATGGATCATAGCAGTGGAAATTATATATCACTCTGTCATCAAAGGGCTTATTCAGATCCTTAACGGCGCTTACACTGTTGTTGCCCCAGCTTCCCACCAGGATGATGGTATCCTTCGTGATTGCCCTTATGCGTTTGATACATGTCTTTACGATTTTATTCCAGGTTTTGATATAGGCCTTATCGGTAACCTCGTTAAGAAGCTCAAAAGCTATATGATTGCCGTATCCTCCGAATCTGCGGGCAAACTCCTCCCACAAGCGGTAGAATCTTTCCTGCAGCTCTTCATCCTCGAAGAAGCCGCCCTCGCCCTCACCGGAATCGAATGAGTAGCCTGCTGTCTTGTGCAGATCGATGATAGTATTCAGGTCATGCTTTTGGGCAAGAGTGATCGCATGTATTAGTCTCTGGAAACCCTCGGGCTTATAGCTGCCGTCCTCGTTCTCAAACACATTGTAATCAACGGGGATCCTGACATGATCCAGTCCCCAGGAATCGATCTTTTCAAAATCTCTTGCCTCGATGAAATGATCCAGTCTCTCGTCGCTGTAATCGCATTGAGAGAGCCATCCGCCTAAGTTGACACCCTTATAAAATCCTAATTCCTTCAGCATAAATGACCTCCATGTAATAAACAGTTATCGGGTTATTTTGGTACAGTCTGTATTTTTTCTGACAGATATGATCTGTCAGGTTCAATGCTTCCACCGAAGCATCACGAATCTGCCCGGCTCCAGTACGCCCTCGGCCACATACTCCGTTCTCTTCTCGAAATCCTCTGCAAATGTAACCTGATGCACCGGATATTCACGCCCGGTCACTACATCCGTCAGAGCACTGACCTCTTCGGACGTATGCAGTGCCACATGGGCTGAATGCAGATCCGGCTTAACATACCTGTACAATATCATGCTTCCGTCATCATATGTAAATAACGATAAATCTTTGCCCGTTACATATGTTTTATCCGAAAGAGTCCTCTTGATCACATCAGCGGCAGCCTTCGGCATACGATAAAGATCCGCATCATTCTCGGGAACAGCCAGTATATACATACGGCCTTTTCCATAAGTATTTCTGAGAAGCAGCGATGAATGCAGATCTCCGTCTCCACCATTCAAAAGAGACCATGCATCATTGTTGCCGTGTACGATCTCGGGGAAAAGGATCGGCTCACGGTGTTCAATGTAGCCTGCATCATCTCCGGTCACATGATACCGGGTCACATTCATCTTGCGTCCCGTCATATGAGCCTGTGTCAGACCGTAATCACGCAGCTTCTTACCGGCTTCCCTGAAAAAGCCTGTAGTGATCATGGCATCGCCGCCTTCGCCAACATATTTCACGAGCTTGTCTATAATACCGGAATCTGCGAGTGCCGACTCGGTAAGCAGTATCTTTTTTTCATCCGATGGGAATTCGGCGACCTGTTCTATGGGAAGACCGATCATCCCCAGCCTCATCTCCAGATGGTTCTCTCCGCTTGAAGCAAACGGTATATAGGTTTTAACACCTGTCGCATTGCCAATACCGGTCATCATCTCATCTATTTTCGCCAGCTGCATTCCCATCGCACACGCAAAGGGATTGCCTACCACATCGCTCCACTGGAAATGCATCAGCTCCTTCACCTGTGAAAATGCTGTCAGATACGCCTGTTCGAGGTATCTCTCCGATGACCAGCACTGGTAAGGATCGAACCAGCCTCCGCCGCATCTGCCAGCCCATGCATTCTGCATATAACGAGCCAGCGAATAACTCAGATACTCCGGAAGATGCTGATCGGCATAGGCGGGACTCCTGGTCTCCGTACCGATATACGTTGCATCGAAGATATCTTTCTGCACCTCGGGAACGTATCCGGTGAAATGATAGGATTCGCGCCAGTTGGGATACTTAATCACCATTTTTACCTTCGGATTGACTGCCTTGGCGGGACCCACTATCAGGTTAGCGGACACGTCCTTCATCAGCTTCCTTCTGAAGGTGGCCCAGTCCCATAAGCCTTTTTCCCTTATACAGCGCTCACATGTACAGTTCGTAAAGTAAAAATCATCAAGTATCACCTCATCGAAAAGTGATGCCGCATATTCGGATATTTCCTTTATACGGGCGCGCATGGCGGGATCCGTGTAACAGAAGGTGTTGAATATCCTTCTTTTACCCGGCTCGGCACCCTCGAAATCGCCTATAGTCGTGGTGATGCCGCCCGATACCTCTACGCCCTTGCTTTCCAGATATTTTTTTATCTTCAGGATCTGCTCACGATCAACATCAATGTCACCCCTGTGAGTTTCAAGATAAACCTTGTCCAGACCTATGTACTTTTCGAGGAAAGCATAATCCCTCTCCAGTCTCTCATCATTCAGGGCTGCCGCCACTCCGGCAGGTATGTACACTACAGTTTTGAAGTTTTTGAAATGTCCGCCCATTTTTTTCTCCTTTTACAACTAATCATATGATATTAGGGTCAAAAGGTATTTTGCCTCTGACCTGATATTCGAATTGCTTCGTTTCTTTTCCGTACACAACTATGGTACTTTATACGGCTGTCTATTGCAACAATTGTCAGGGAAACCGGAAAGAATCCGAGACAAGAGCATCACCGCTGTAACGAAGCCCCATAACAAAGAACGGAGCATCCTCCCGCAAAAGCTTAAGAAACTTGCGGTCTCCCTCCCACAGCGGCAGGTTTCCGACCTCAGAGATGTCTATCCATTCCAGCTCGCCCTCATCACAACCGGTATTCAGTTCTCCCTCAAAGGAATCCGAAGTATACAGATACATATACTCGGTCTCATAGATGTCCGATATAAAGTAAATGATGCCGCGCAGCTTCTGATCAAGAAGTATCAGACCGGTTTCCTCCGTGACCTCACGCCTTATGCACTCATCCGGTGTCTCGCCCTCTTCTATATGGCCGCCTACCCCGATCCATTTACCGGAATTCGGATCATCGGCCTTGCGCCCGCGCAGCATCATCAGGTATTTATTGTCCTTTTCCATGTATATGAGAGTCGTGTTCTTCATGATGCCCTTCGGAATGCCTGCCTGATCCTGACCGGATCGAACTCATTCGAACTCACTCGAAATTATCCGCACGGATCAGTGCAGCATTAATAGCTGTTGATCTCGTCACCGCTGTCATCGGTGTTTTCAAGCTCAAGTATCTTTAAGTCGTATTCAAAGCCGGTGTCAGTCCTTACCCGGACTACGTCCCCGACCCTGCGCCCCATCAGGGCCTTGCCAACCGGAGATTCGGGAGTCACGTATCCCGACAGTGAATCCGCCCGGACCGTGGTCACGATCTTGAGCTTCTCCACGCTCTTGTCGTCCTGAAACTCAACCGTGACCGTATTGTTCATGCCGACCTCATCCTCAGCGGAACTGTCATCTATGACCTGAGCGGTTTTTATCATCTTTTCCAGATATCGTATGCGGCTTTCATTACGGTTCTTAAACTTCTTAGCCGCATAATACTCGAAATTCTCTGAGAGATCCCCCTGTGCGCGGGCTTCCTTCAGATCCTCGAGTGCCCTGGTCCTGACCTCGGTCTTTCGGTAGTCTATCTCATCCTGCATCTTGCGGATATCTGTTTCTGTAAGTTTATCATGCATTTATGATACCTTCCGTTTCGAATAAATCCTTCCGGGATATCTTCCCGCCATTTAGGATCTGTGCAAAAATAAATTTACATATTGCTTGTCTTGCTCGCCGATAGCGTCTCGCCAAAATTGCTTACATAGCCCGCTATGCGCGCAATTTTGGCAAGCCACTCTCGACGGGAAATCCATCGCAATATTGTAACTTTATTTTTGCACAGATCCTTAGAGAAAGCTGATTAAAACGAATCCCTGGAATTCAGCTTATCTTCCAGTTATCGCGCCCGGCCTCCTTGGCTGCATACACAGCCGCGTCAGCTCTCTGAAGTGCATCCTTTATGTCAGCATCGGTATCTCTGATATACGTAAATCCCACTGAGGATGTGATCTTTCTTTCCCCATTCAGTTCGGGAACGGAGATCGATCTGATGGAATTCAAAATCCTGTCTCCCAGGACGGGTTGGACATCTGGAGCGATATTATGAACAACGGCTATGAATTCATCTCCGCCCCATCGGATAACGGCATCGTTTTCACGCACATTCTCTTTGACCGCATCTACAAAGGATTTAAGCACCTTGTCCCCGAGTTCATGTCCGTAGTTATCATTAAACTGCTTGAAATAGTCTATATCCAGCATCAAGAGCACAGTGTCGGTTTCCTCTCCGCTACGTACTCTGAGACAGCTTTCCTCCAGAAGCTTCTGCCCGGCGATCCTGGAATTTGCTCCCGTGACGGTATCCCAGTCCAGCTGATCGCTGAGTTCCTTGTTCTGTCGGGCGAATACACGTCCGCTGGTACTTCTGTATGCATGGAAAAGCAGATAGAGCATTGCAAGCCATGTAGCGGATATTGCAGCCAGTATTATTGCCTGGGAAACCTTCATATTCTCTCTGGCCTGATCCTGATAATGATCGAGATCATCGATGTTTACACCCATGCACACGATCCAGTCGAACCGCCTGTACAGTGATGAATAGGTCTCTTTTTTTGTAACCTCATCCGAACCCAGCTTTTTGAAGTCATACTGCAGATATACCGAGCCGTTTGCCTTCACGCCCTCAAGCTCCTCTTCGTATGCCTTGATACCGCTTGGATTGACGGTATTGGTGGACAGATAATCTCCCTCGGTATCACTCAGATTCGGATGGATCAGACGTATGGCATAATCATCACCGCCGTCATAATTCAGAACCTTCTGAACCCACATATATGTGCCATCCATATGTGTCTCGGAATAAATCTTGTCATAGGCTATCTCCTTCATCTCAGCCTCCAGCTCCTCATCCGAGACATCGGGATTTTCCTTAAGATATGCATCGGCACAAACATCCAGATATGAGATCAGATTCTCGACGTTTTCCTTAAGCATCGTCTTTTTTACTTCAATCGTTGCGTCATATGTCATTCTGGCGGTTATGGACGTAATTGCGCGTGAAAAAATAAACACCAGAATTATCGACATTATCGCCCCTGCCACCATATAAATGGTAAATCTGCGATATTCCAAGGTTTTATAATCATTATCGGCACTGCTCATGATGACTGATCTCCAATTGTGATTGTGTATTTCCACGACCAAGTACCACGGATGGGACTGGTCGTGTCCGGAAATGCATGGATGTATTTCCACGACCAAGTTTACCACATTATCTCAAAAGTTTCACTTATCTGTCTCAGTCCCTGTCTTTCCGATAACCAGAAGCGAAATCCCCATCAGCACCGGAAAGATGATCGCCGCTCCGATCCCTGTGCGCATATTGTCTCCGGACGCGGAAGCCACGGCCCCTGCCAGTGTCGGCCCGCCCGAGCAGCCCAGGTCTCCGGCCAGTGCAAGCAGGGCAAAAAGGAGCGTTCCGCGGCCGCGTACTCCGGCAGACGCGGTACTGAAGGTGCCCGGCCAGAATATACCGACCGCAAAGCCCGCGATACCGCAGCCCATAAGTGCGATTATGGGATTAGGAACAAATACGATTATCAGATAGGATGCTATACACAGCAGCGTAGAGATCGACATAAAGCGGCGAAGATCAAGCTTTTCTCCCTTTATCCCGTATATGGTTCTGGAGGTTCCCATACATATTGCAAAAAACATGGAACCAAGTATATCCCCAAGGGTCTTGGATACCCCGAGCCCTTTTTCCGCAAATGCGGATGCCCACTGGCTTACCGCCTGCTCCGATGCGCCGGCGCAGAGCATCATGATCATCGTCATCCAGAAGAATTTCTGCCCGGCAAGTACCGCAAAGCCGGTATTTCCGGATTCTTCATCAGTGAGTTTGGCTATCGGAACAATCATAAAAAGCACAAAATCAACTGCGGGAACTATACACCACAGTACAGCCATTATCCTCCATGAGGAAATTCCCATGGTCGCAAAAAACAGGGTACTGAATGCCACAACCGCAACATGTCCCCAGCAATATGCCGAATGCAGCAGACTCATGGTTGTCTCCTTATTGTCGGTCGGACACGCCTCCACTATCGGGCTGACCAGTACCTCCTGCAGTCCTCCTCCGATCGCGTAAATACATACGGAGATCAATATGCCGATAAACGGATCATCGAGACGTCCGGGCAGGATCGTCAGCATGATCAGGCCGATAATGACCGAAGCATTTGATATAAGCATCGAAGCCCGATAGCCGACCCTTTCGATAAAAGGTGTTGACGTCAGATCGATGATCAGCTGCAGACCAAAGTTAAAGGTGATCAGCATCGTGATCTTAGAAAGAGGGATCCCAAACTCTCCCTGCAGCTGTATAAAAATAAGCGGCACGAAGTTGTTTACTACCGCCTGTACCACATATCCGAGAAACGCAGCCTTGATCGTAATCTTATATTTTCTATCCATATTAAGCCTGTCCTTGTGATTCAATTTCCGTATTACTCTCTGTTCTCAATAAGGCACTGTAAACGTACAGGGTACATTTTATTGAATTTAAGTAACTGAGTCAATGATCAACATATAAGGGGCTGCAACGCCTGTTTCATCTTTTGATGAATCCTGCCGCTGCAGCCCCACTGATCAACTGTTCTTCCAGACCCATATGCCGGCGGCAACAAACGTCAGGCACATGATTCCGACAAATATATTCATTACCATATTATTTCTCCCCGGTACCGGTCTTACTTTTTGCAAACAAGTCCCATTATTACCGGGGCAGCCAGTACTCCTACAATAAATATTCCTGCTAATATCTGCATTTTAATCTCCTTTTCATTAATCCGTTATCTTGTATCCGTACCTGAACATACGATATATCTTCCAGATGATGAGCGCCGGAAGAGACACAACCAGGTACAAGGTAGCTCCACCGCCCATAACAGCCATGATCGCTACCAGGATAATTGTTGAAACCTGATTCATTTTTTCCTCCATTTCAGTTCATTTGCGCATGAAAAACAAGCCCATGGCAATATAGCCACGAGCATCAGGCGAAGGATCATTTTTTCAGGCCATCCAGATTGTGAATATAGGTGATGATATAGCGATGACTGACGGTACTGTGGGTACCATCGTCACAGAATCTCTCTACTCCCAGACAGATCAGGAGCAGTGAAACGAATACCGTCAATGCCTGAATGGAACTGCGCAGATTACGGATCCATTCGGAATTACCGTTTCTAACGGTAACCGGCTTAACGAGAGCCGGGGGAGCGGATTCTTCCGCATTCATATCCTCAAAAGTGATATGTCCGGTAGTGATTACGCCGGACCCCGATACGGTATGATCAAAAGCAGTCAATGCATCCATATCGGCATAGATGACACATACTGCCAGAGTCAGCATCAGTATGCAGGCTGACAGGTATTTGATTATCTTCTGATAATAAACTGACATTAATTGATTACTCGTTTATATCGCTTCATTTATTATATCCGCAGCTTTTTTCCATGTAAAGTGCCGCTCTGCCTTTAAACGTGAGGTATCGGCAATCCGCTGCGCCAGTTCCGGCTCGGAAATAAGCCGTGAAACTGCATCTATGATGCTGTCCGGCTCTCCGGGTATAAACGGAGCATAATCCTCCCACGGAGCTATAGCCTCATCAAGATATGATGAAGTATCGGTGAGTGTCGCACATCCCGCCAGCATCGAAGAGAAAACACGATCATGAGCGCCGGCCTTGAAGCCGGGCATGACATTAAGTGATATCCGGGCAGTCTCAAGTGCTCTGACACAGTCCGCACTTGTCATCATAACACTCGTGTGGATCAGATTCCCGGGACATAAGGTTTCAAGCCTGTCCCAGTCCTGTCCGACGCAGTGAACCATATATCCGGCTTCCGTCAGGGTACGAACAGCCTGCGCCCGGAAATATGATCTGACATACAGATCGACGTAGATCATATGAAACATAGCCTCGGGATATGCGTCAGGCTCTTCATCCGGAAATTCACGCAGAAGGCTCTCATAAAGGGTCTTCTCAAGCTCCTTCCCGGGATGGGCTATCATATCGTCACAAATACCGTGCAGAAAATCCACGTATTCCGGATCCGCATCGGAGATCGAACTTTCTATTCCCTCTTTTGTCACATAATTGGCTATAAATACTATATCAATATATCTCTGATCATGAGGTATTATCGCCCTTGGTCTGATATACGGAGGATGCCCCATCACTCCTGGCCACATCCAGATATCGTCTACGGGCTCATTTCCGCAGAGCGGCCAGAAATAAACATTATGGATGTACGGATGCCACTTTTTGACATAATCGACGTGATTACGGTCGATGCAGGCTACGCTGAGTCCACGGATCCCGGCCGATAACTGCCTGTAGTAGTATACGGGAGAATCAACCATTATTGACACGATCTCTATCCCGTACTGCTCCCATATCGTGTCCAGGCCATTGCCGAACTGCCCCTCACCGTTGCAGCCGATGAAATTGAACGTGAGCAGTACGCTGCGCTCTTTGTCGGGAAGTTTCTCGAATTCCGAAATGCTCATGGCAGGGTGCATCATATCCCAGATGAATATCTCGCGTCCCATTCCATGCAGATATATGGCCAGTTCCTTCGAAAAATAGCCGAGGGTTTCGGTGTTTCCGACTATCAGGATTATTCTTCTGTCATTCCCGTCAATTCTCATGCCTCGATCTTTAATCCTTAACCCGGGCCGGCTGTCTCATTCACCCTGCCCTAATTCTTTATCAGCCTCTCAAGCGTCTCAAACAGTACCTCGGGTTCCACCGGCTTGCTTAAATGAGCGTTAAGTCCTGTCTGCAGGCTTTGCTGCACGTCCTCGTCAAATGCGTTTGCTGTCAGTGCTATGATCGGGATCGAGGCCGCGTCGCTTCTGCCCGATGACCTTATGGCTCTTGTAGCGTCCAATCCATCCATCTCAGGCATACGCATATCCATAAGTACTGCATCATAATACCCTTCAGGTTTTGATCCATACAGTTCTACCGCGATCCTGCCGTTGGAGGCACGATCCGTTTCCATTTCACGCATGGACAGCACCTGCATCATGATCTGGGCATTGATGTCCATGTCCTCCGCCAGCAATATATGGCGGCCTTTCAACTCAGCTTTCTTCATCGTCCCGCCAAGATCCTTCATCTTCTTTTTCAATACGTTCCTGAATTCATTCAGCAGGTTTTCGCTGAAAAGAGGTTTGGATATGAAGCTGTCCACTCCGGCTCCGGTCGCCTCCTCATAGATGTCATCCCAGTTGTATGCCGTAAGAATTATTACCGCAGTATCATTTCCGATCACCGAACGGATCCTCCTGGACGTTTCCACTCCGTCCATTTCAGGCATCTTCCAGTCAACGATTATCAGGTTAAAGGGATCCTGTCTGGCGTGTGACAGCTTAACCATTTCAACAGCTTCACTGCCCGACATTACGGTCTCAACCGATATGCCTTCCTGTTCCATGACGAGTCTGGCCTGATCACATGCTATGGGATCATCATCTATCACAAGTACCTTCATGTCCTGAGGCAGGATTTCCGCTCCGTCTGACTCGTCAGAAAGCTTTCGTTCGGAATCCGTGAGTGTCACGCTGACCGTAAAGGTGGTTCCGACACCCTTTTCGCTTTCAACGCTGATCTCTCCGTTCATCATCTCCACTATGCTTTTGGTTATTGCCATGCCCAGCCCAGAACTGCCGTATTTGTTCGTCGAACCGGCGTCCTCCTGACTGAAGGTGTCAAAGAGCTTCGGCAGGTATTCCCTGCTCATGCCGATCCCTGTATCCGAGATCCTGAACTGCAAAGCTGACCTGCCGTCAAATCCCCCGGTTTTTTCAACGCTTAACTCTACCCGACCGCCCTCCGGAGTAAACTTCACCGCATTGCCCAGAATATTGATGAGCACCTGCCTGAGCTTGATGCTGTCTCCGATGTAATAATCACTCAAATGTCCGTTTACGTGGCAATTGTATTCAAGGCCTTTCTCCTGACACTGACCGCTGAATATCACGTTGATCTGTTCGATAAGCTTGTAAAAAGCAAATTCTTCGTTCTTTAAGGTCATCCGGCCGGATTCGATCCTCGACATGTCAAGAATGTCATTGATGAGGCTCAAAAGATGCCGGGCGCTGCTTCCGATCTTTTCCAGATAACCCTTTGTGGAATCGGAAATGTCCGGTTCGTTAAGTGCAAGTGAATCCAGTCCGATGATCGCGTTCATCGGAGTACGGATCTCATGGCTCATGCTGGATAAGAAAGTAGTCTTGGCCTTGCTTGCATTCTCCGCAGTCTTCAGGGCATCTGACAAAGCCTCGTTTTTCGCCAGTGACTCGCGCATCTCGGCATCTATGTCCGTAAAGCCGACCCCAACGGCGTGTATGATATGTACCTCTCCTTCATTCTCGTCATTTACGTCATTTACGTCGGCCATACGGAGCATTTCATAGCGTTCGGTCTCTCCTTTATCCACCAGATAACGACAGGTTATTATATTACTCTTCTTCAGTGCATTGCGGATATTGTCCGGTCTGATGAATTCAAGGAACTGCTCACGGTATTCCTCTGCAATGTGCTCATCCGCATATCGCGTAAACACCCCGGAGAATCCAAACACGTCATCCCTGGCAATAATGTCGTCAGAGTCATCATTTCTGTAGCAGACAGCCTGATCGGTGTCGAGGTTCACATAGTATACGCTTCTGTAATCGGAAGCCAGTGCATTGATCATGCTGTCAAGCTGCGCCCGCTTCTTCTCCTGCTCCAGGAGCTCGTCCTGCAGTGCGATACGTTCCTCCAGTTCCTGTTGCAGCGTTTCCGAATTTTCCATCTCTACCGCAAGCCTTGTAGACTTCCTGATCTGCTGCAGCATGATGGCAAAAACAGCCGCAAGAACCACCGTAATTATGATCGCCAGAGTAAGGCTTCTCGTTATGATCCCGCCTGAGATGGCATCTATCTGTTCGCTGATCACGCTCTCTCTGATCAGGTACGTAAGCATCCAGTCGGTGCGATGAACCGATACGTAATACATGGTCTCACGGATATCATTATAGGTAAATGAAGCCACCCCGGTATGACCCTCTGCAAAATCGTTCCTCATGATCTCTACGCTGTATCCGTCTTCAAACGCGGCGTTTTCAAGAGCATCCAGCAGATTATCCTCGCTTGCGAGTCCTCCAAGCACTGTTTTGGTCAGAGAATAGCCTTTTGAAGTGTAAATATTGCAAAACGTCGTGTTATTCGATCCCGACTGCAGAGAGATATTTTCGAGCATTTTGTCCATATCGATCTCCATGAAGCATACCACCAGTTCATGTCCCTCATAGGGCAGACGATCGGTGGGCATGGCGATCACAACCTTGATATTATCTCCGTCAGTATCCTTCAGGGAAACCTCCGGATCGGACAGCGTCTGGTAATCAAATCCGTATTGATCGATATCCGTTCTCGTACCTCTGGAGGTATAGATCAGCCCCTTCTCATCCACAAATGCAAATTTATCCAGATCATAGAGCTGCTTCATGCGGCGCTGATAAGCCTGCAGATTCCCTGTAGTACTCAGATCATCCGACGTAAGCAGTCCGATCGCCACGTCCATATCGCTGATATAGTCGTTTAACTTTGATGCGACCACCTCTTCACGTCTTCCCGCGAGCTCATCCAGATAGAGGAGACTGACATTGCGCACGGCCTGTTCCGTATCGGCACTGGCTCTGCGTCCCGTCCATATCGTTCCTATGACCAAGATCAGGGCAATAACAATGACGCCGATAACGGCGACCTTTGTAAGATTTTTACCGTTCCTTGCTTTCATTCAATCCTCCGTCAAGAATTTTTAAGTGGAATGGCTGTGAAAAAGAATTTCTAATGTTTCCTCACGCCTACAACCGCAAATCTGCCGTTCTCAACCTGATATGCACAAGTGGAAAGCACGATGAACCCGTCGCCGTATCCGGATTCCACATCACGCATATACAACGCCATATCGCTTATGTTTGACCACCAGACATTATATTCGTCCTCTGTGTCCAGCTGATTATACGTATAATACTTGAATTCGCCGCTGTCTTCCGGATAGATCTGCGAATAAAACGCACATACGACTTCATAAGACCGGTGTTCATATATACTGTCATATTGAATGACCGCATGAGAATCCGCATATGATCCGTCGGCATATTTGAGCAAAGACCCGAACATCGTGCCGTTCCGCATGTTATGACCATGCACAAGCTGGATCGTGGAAGGCTCATACTCCTCCAGATATCCGTCTTCGGCCGTGCCTATGCCTATCTCGGAATCCGCATCAAGGATGATGCAGCCCGGTTCCGATTCCCGGCCGTCTATGTCCCTGTGCAGATAGTATTCATAGTCATCAAGAGTCTGTAATTCCGGAGCATCGAACACAGTACCGTCTATGTATATATATCCTATCACCGCTTTATTGTAGTCATACAGCTCGCGATATTCAGGCAGGATCCTGTCCTCGTAGGCAGGTGTGAGCTTTTTGCGTGCGGTATCACGAACTTTATCCTGTTCCTCTAATGTAAGAGCATCAAACTGTTCCCTCGTCAGACCATTATACTTTGTGATACCCGCAGTACTCTCATCGCCGGTATCGGAACCCATGCTCTCCTGTGTCTGATCGGGCTGATCATCCCGGGCCCCGGTTTCCTTCTGCAGCGAGCCGTCATTCCCTGCTTCCAAACTGTCAGAACCTAAGCCGCCGCTTAAGTCTGCCGCGGCTTCTTCGTCGGATTCATCAAAGAATTCCTCAACATCCCTGACACTGACAGGGGTGTTATCCTCATTTTCACCGCATGCCGTAAGCAGCAATGCACAGATAAGCAATATAATGGAATCGTATCTCAGCCCTTTGATCAACATTTACAGAATAAAACACTCCGGAATTACAAATCTCACAATCGTCCACTCAGAGCATCCCTCAGTACGCTCTCAAGAAGATCCATATTTATAGGTTTTGCAACATGTGCGTTCATCCCGGCATCATGTGCCTTTTTGACATCCTCCGAAAAGGCATTGGCGGTCATGGCAACTATCGGTAACCGGGACAGTTCTCTGTTATCCAGGGCGCGTATAGCCTCGGTTGCTTCATATCCGTTCATGATCGGCATCTGTATATCCATCAGAACCGCATCATAGTATCCCGGTTCACTGGCCGTAACCATTTCAACGGCTTCCTGCCCGTTTTCGGCATATTCCAGCACAAATCCCAGACTGCTGAGCTGCATGCTCGCTATCTCCCGGTTGATCAGTATATCCTCTGCCAGCAGAAGACGCTTCCCTTCAAAGATAACCTGCGGATCTTCATTCATATTATCATCTCCGTATCCAGGCGAATCTCCCGTATCCGATATATCACCGGAGGTGTCATCGATTCCCCGCTCCTGCATATCCCTCTCATCATTCGAAACCATACTGGCTCCGGCGATACTTCCTGTTCCGAAGCTCCCCCTGGAACCGGTATCTCCGGGCAATTTAGTCTGCTCATCCTGCAGCTTAAAGGATACATGAATTACGAATTCGGATCCGTTACCCGGAGCGGTATTGACCGTAATCTCTCCGCCCATCATATCGATCAGGCTCTTTGCAATGGACATACCGAGCCCGGTACCCTGTATGCCGCTGACAGTTGATGTGCGCTCTCTTTCAAATGCCTCAAAAACTTTAGCCGCAAATTCCTCCGACATACCTATACCGCTGTCGGCAACCCTGATCTCGTAATGTCCTTCTTCGGGGGTATCCTTAGAGATCTCCCAGACAGTCACCGATACACGGCCCCCCTCAGGCGTGAATTTATATGCGTTGCTTACAAGATTCAAAAGTACTCGGTTAAGCCAGTTTTTGTCGCAATATACGGCACTGTGTTTGATCTGAGAAGAATCCACCGTGAAATCTATGTTCTTTTCGGACATCTGTGTGGAAAACAGATCCCTTACCTCGCCTAAAGTCTGCTTTAAGTCCACGGCTATAGGTTCAAGCTCCATCTTACCGCTTTCGATACGGCTCATTTCCAGCACGTCATTGATAAGCGCAAGCAGATGATGACTGGACCCCTTGATCTTACCGAGAAACTCCTTGATCTCCGGAAGCGTGATATCATCTCTGTCTGCCAGATTAATATATCCGATGATCGCATTCATCGGCGTGCGGATGTCATGACTCATGTTGGACAGAAATACCGTCTTGGCTCGATTACTCTCCTCCGCGGCTACCTTTTCGATCTCACTCTGTTTCTCACGGCGTGAGATGGTGGTATAGACACTGAACATTATCCCCAGGCTGATCATGATCAGGATCATCTGTATGACGCTGTTCCTCGTCATATTATGGTTGGCCATCATCATCTGCTCCTCCAGATATTCCTCGGTCTCAGCCATGGCATCGGGATCGGTATCCGTATTTTTTTCTTCGTAATATTCCCTGATATTGGTGACAACTGATTTGGTCATATCGTCAGTGGACTGCTTGACCCACATCAGGGTTGTAAAGAAAATGAGAAAGACCAGACCGATCCATACCACGGTAGATTTGCCGAAATGCTTCTTCGTATCCCTGCTGAATACCCATCTGAAATAAACAAAGCCCAGTATGCTCCATCCGGCAAGTATGAGGTATGATTCCGTGGACATTGCTCCGGCCGATATCGCCATAAAATAAAAGAAAAAGAACACGGACATGACAAGACCTGCTATGGAGGTCACGATGACTTTCTTATTATTGTCCCGTCTGGCCGATACAAAAGCTGCCGCGGAGGTATATCCGTAGGCAATGGTAGCCCCGACGGTATTGACGTCAACGATCCATCCGAGTGCCGTGCGCCCAAGGAACGGAACCAGGCACGAAATGACCATCAGAAACGTCAGTGCGTTCTGCGGTGTCGCATTTTCATTGAGCCTTCCGAACCACGGCGGCAGGATCTCCTCCCTGGCCATGGAATACATCAGACGGCTGGCCGCCACGTAATTTCCGATGAGTCCGGTCAGTATGGCAGCAAGTGCCGCCAGCCCGAGCACTATCGTTCCAATCCTGCCAAGGGATATGTTGACGAAGTTAAAAGTCGGCAGACCCTGGATGCCGTGTAAACTGCCGATGGCCTTTACATAATCGCTCCAGTCAGAATATCCCTCCGGAGTGCCGGATGCCGCAAAAATCGCAAGCAGCGAATATGAAAGAGCTCCGGTGACAAGAGATGCCGTCAGTATGCAAATGGTCTTTTGGGCAGGGAAGTTAAAACCCTCGGCCGAGTTGGATATAGCCTCAAAACCCACGTATGCCCAGGGGGAAAGGGCAATGATTGTGAAGATCTGTCCTGCCTTAATGGTATCCGCAGGAACAAAAGCCGGCTTCATCTCCCCCGGCGTTATTCCTCCTCCGGCCAACGCAGACACGAAGCAGGCCACTATTCCTCCAAAGAGTATGATCGCCAGCAACACCTGCAGGCTGACTGCCACCTTTTTAGCTTTCGTACACAGGATTCCCGCCAGGATTATCGCCGCCATCGTAATGAGCACTTCTCCCATATAGACTTCATAGTCCAGCACGCGATAATGAAATCCAAACTGCAGCATATTCCCGAAAAGGCTCCTGCCGATAAGTGCAATAGCCGTGGCATTCGCCCATATGATGGCCACGTACACCAGGATCAGAAACCACGAGCTTAAGAAACCGTGATCATATCCAAACGCCTGCGTGGTATAGGTGAGTGTTCCTCCGGCTCCCGGATACTTATTGATCAGGTAATGGTAGTTATACCCGATGATCCACATTATGATGGCTCCGATCACCATTCCGATCACGGTTCCAATCGGACCCGCCTTAGGCAGAAAAGTGGTTCCGGGCATTACGAATGCTCCCCATCCTACTGAGCAGCCAAAAGAAAGCGCCCATGCCGATATTGGTGAAAGATATCGTTCCAGACCGGAACTGCCTGTATTCTCAGTCAGATTATTGCTACCAGTTTCAGACATTTCATATCTCCTCTTTACGGATAACGTAATCCAAATATAAATTTACCCCCATGTATACAAAAAATCAATAACGAGCTGCCCTTCACCGGCCGCCGCATTAATGAATGACCAAAACGCAGATCTGTGTTATACTTTTTTACATCATTGACAACGAGAAACGTCTTTTATGCGCTTCCGTAATTCAAATAAGGCACTGTAAATAAATATAGTAAGCGAAATTAAAAATTTCGCTTACTACGGCGACTGACGACAACGCAGTCACA
>CALGGH010000176.1 GCA_937916415.1 uncultured Lachnospiraceae bacterium | reverse complement strand
GATTGGGGATTGGGCCCAATCCCCAATCCCCAATCCCCAATCCCCAATCCCCAATGATATCTCTTGAATTATTAATTTTTTTATCTTAATAATTTTATATAATAAACATTGAATTTAATTTAAAAACTCTTAAAATATAATTATAACATTATTTACCTGCGACTTTTTTTTTATCTGATTTTATAGGTGCTTGAGAATTTTGTTTATTTGCTTTTGATTCAAACATATCCCTAAGATTTTTAAATCCACTTACTTTAGGTGCTTCAGTTTTTTTCTCATTAGTGTTTTTAACAGGAGCATTAAATGTTTTAATATTTGCCCCTTTTTTTAATCCACTTCTAATTTTTAACAAAAAATTTTCTTCTTCTTTCCTAGCATTTGCTTTATTACTATTATTTGGTAATTTTTTTAATCCATCTTTAGGAGCAGCAACAGGTGGTTTTTTAGCTTTTTCATCTTCATTTTTATTATTAGTAATTTTAGTTAGCTTAACTCCTTGCATTTGTTTGAGAGGACTCATCACTTTATTTTCGGGTTTAGCATTTTTCATTTTATTTTCATTTTTTTCTTCTTTTTTTTCTATCTTTTTTTCATTTATCTTTCCTTCATTTTTCCCCCCTTTATCTCCATCTTTTTTCTCTTCCTTTTTTTCAACTTTTTTTTCTTCCTTCTTTTCTTCTTTTTTCTCTTCTTTCTTCTCCTCCTGCTTTGCCTGTTCCTCTTCCGAGAAGATCATGCCGCCCTCGTCCGGTTCTTCTTCAGAGACCTTCTCATCAACGGCACGTGCCTCTTCCTGCTTCTCTTCCTGCTTCTCTTCGGCCGCCTCCGCGGGTTCGGGCTGACCGCCGGCCCTGTTCTCCAGGATCTCGTCCTGTCCGGCCTCCTCCGCAGGCATGGGCTGACCGCCGGCCTCTTTCTCCGCGTTCAGGGCCTTCCCGGCGGGAAGGTTGGAGAATGCCCTCAGATCGTCAAGGCTTATGCCGTAATGGCCGAGTTTCATCCCAAGATCCTGATCGTTGATCATGTCTTCCAGCGTCATGTGGGAACGATGCATCGTTCTCATCAGTTTGACGAGTTCCACGTGCATTCTTTCCGGATATGAGCGCTTCCTGGAGCCTATGTCCTTGAGTTCCAGATAAAATCTGTCCGTGGCCATTCTTCTGATTATTTCCTGGGATAGCTGCTCCTTCGCGCGTTTCTTAATGCCTTCGCGTGTTTCGTCCGACACCTCGAATCCAAGTCCGGGATCGCCCGCCAGGGATTTAATGCTCTCGAAGCATCTGTGTCTCACCTCTCCGATAAGCAGCCTGGAGCCCTCCTTGACCTTGGTGGCGTCCTCCCTGGCCTCCTTGGCCTTGGCTCCGCCGTCGCCGCCCATCAGGGAATCTACGTCACGCACGATGACGCCGTGGAGGAACTGTTCGTTCCACGCCTTAAAAAACGCCTCCGAGGCCTGCTTCCTGGCTTCGGCCTTCTGGTCGTCGGCCATGCCGATGCCTGCGTATCTCCTGACGTTTTCGATAAACTCTGCGGTTCCCTTTACGTCCGCCTCGCCGCCGTTCTTACCGATCTTGCCGCTCATCAGCATGCCGGGATGGAAGACTATCAGTTTCTTCAGCAGACCATCGCTTATCTCCCCTCCCAGAGCATCCCTGGTCTTTTTGAGCAGGACCTCCTCACGCTCATCGAGATAGAAATTATAATAGCTGATCAGATTGGCGTCCTGCCTGCGCCTCTCCCTGATGGCCTTCTTCTCGGAGGCGGTATAGAGGTTCAGGCTCGCCTTCTTGAAGTCCACCAGGCTCTTTCCACCGGTCAGGTTTCTGTCGGAGGCATGCTTGAGAGTCTTTTTCCATATGTTCCTCGCCTCGGCCACGGAAACCTTCGGCCCCTTCATTTCGTGGTTGTCCTTGGTATGATCCTGTATAATGAGGTTCTCCGTCAGGAATACGTCCTCGTTCGGATCCCCATTCTGCGCATCATAATGCTTGAAGTCCATGAACCTGGCATTCTGCGCCCCGTTCATGATCTGATAATACTCGGTTCCCAGACGCATGGCATCGTTCATTTCCTCCGCGGTTATCTTGCCGTATTTCACCAGAATCTCGGCGGACGTCATCGGCACGCCGCCGGAGCTGGAATCCCTCTCGGCAGAGGTGTCGACAAGTTCTGCCATTTCCTGTCCGAAAAGGTTCCGGATGATGAAATCCTGCTGCCCGTTGCCCAGGGACTCCATGAATACGCCGAAGGGCAGATCGTCTCCCAGGGTGCCATAGGTGTTCTGGTAACGTTTCATGTTCTCATATTCCATGCGGAAAATGGCCGCGAGGGAATTGAGGAATCTCTCACGGGCGTACAGCCTCTGCTTCTCATCCTGCAGATCCACGTCCGTGCGATAAGTGAGCAGCAGCCCCTCGAAGATCTCAAGGACTTCGTCATTGGTAAGGTCTCCCGCGAACTGACAGCAGATCATCGCCGGCATTCTCTGGATGTCCGTCGTCAGCATAAACACCTCTCCGGTTTTGGGATCGGTAAACGTGGGCTTGGTTATCTTGTCACCATTTTTGTCGACGAACAATGCCTGGAGCTTATCATACAGGTCGCGCCGTTCTTCGGGCATCATCCTGCGCATGAGATCCTTATTCCTTGAATAGTATCTTGAATAGGCCCTGACGGCATCAAAATAGTTCTTTGCCGATCCTTTGTAATATTTCTGCGCTGCGGGATAGGGTACCGCATCATCCGTGACCGCGATATCGTCTCTGGAGGTCGTGGCGTCTATGCCCGCTTCTTTCATAAACTTTTCGATCTGCCTGTTGGCGTCCCTTACGGCGGAGGGGTCCGCGCGCTTCAGGTCCGGACGCCCGGTAAGATGGGCATTCTGCCTGCCGATGGATTCCGCGCGTTCAAGCACGCCCTCGATACCCGAATCCTCCCTGGTGCGGTACTCCGAGCCCTGCATGCGCCTGGAGCACCGTGCCACCAGATTGATCAGTTCTGCGATCCTGAGCCTGTCCTCGTCTCCCCGTACCTTATCCGCGTCGGCGGACAATTCCTCATTGTAATGCAGGATATAATAGGGATCGGTGATGAGTGCCCTGCGTGCCCTGTAATAATCCGACACGGCGAGCATCTGATTCAATCTCTTCTCGACCATCTCCAGATCCGATAGCCTGGCTCCGGGCCTTCTGGTCATCAGACGCTGCCTGTACCCCGGATTGGCCTTCAGCAGCTTGTCATAGGCCAGGGCCTTGCTGCTGATCTTCTCCAGTTCAAAGGCGTTTTGGGCGAAGTCTTCGTCCGTGACGGCCTTTACGTCCAGGTTTAACTCCATGATCTCCATGGTCAGGATGTCAAGCACCTCGTCACGGCTCTTTGAGTCCGCGTAGCGTTCCACCAGGGAATTGTCGGTCTTAGGTTCGCCATCCATGAAAGCGCTTAAATATCCGAGGGTTTTTTCTCCCACCGCGATCCGGTTCTTCAGCTCTATGAACCTGCGTGAAGCTGCGGCCTCGCTCCTGAAGAAGTCCGCCTGCCTCCATAATCGCTCCGCGGCAAGACGCTTTTTGCATATCCTGGATTTGGAGTTATGCAGCTTGGATTCCCGCTCGGATACGGTGTAATTAACGTACGTGAAATCCCCGGCGAACTGATCCTTAAATGACTCTCCTTCAAAATATGAAACTTTGAGATTCCCGAGCTCGACGCCATCGAGCACCCTTTCCGTGCCGTTTAACGCGTTGTAGGCCTCCAGTGCCCTGGACGGGCCGTAGAGTCCCTGCCTGAACCTCATCTTGTCCTCGATCACGCTCAGGGGAACCGCTACGTCGAAGCCCGACAGGGTATCCGTCAGGCTCTTAACGTTTGTCCAGAAGTTGATCCTGTCTTCATTCCGGGAATCAATGGCCTGAGTCAGGTTTTCACCTATCTCCGCCTGAGTCATGTGCAGGACGTCGTCCACGCTCTTGCCCATCCTTGCGGGTTCATCTGAACCAAACACCTGTGTAAACTTATCGTCAAAGAAGCTCTGTGCGCTCATGAGAAGCTCGCACCTGGCCTTGATTTCATCCACGTGCACCCCGTTTAAGCGGCAGCTGACTTCCTCGTCCATCCTCAGCTTCCTGTAATCATCTATGTAATTGACTGCCTCCATGGCCAGGTTAGACACGGCGAAACAGTCCTCATACCTGGTGGGGTCATCTGCGGGATTGGTTATTATGTCCTTGTACGACTTGAAGTCAAAGCGCTTTATGTCAAAGGCCATGATGGTCTTAAACATCTCCTCGATGGCCCTGGCCTTATTCTGCTTGGAGACGGCACCATTCTTTTCCCTGTCCACGACGATGCTCTTGTACAATGACGTGCTCTTCTCAAGTTCTTCCTTCTCATCATATCCGTTCAGAACGGACATGAATGACATGAATCCCGGTCTGGCTCCTCCCATGGGCTTAAACGCGGGATCGTTTTTCTTGAGTTCCTTCAGCACGTCCGCATACAGGCTGGCGGTCGAAGCATCAAAGTCCTGCCTGTAACGGCCGCAGAAGTCGGCTATCTCCTTCGCTTCCGCAGGAGTCACGGCTTTGATGACACCATTGTTCTTAAGCTCGTCGTACAGGGTAACGGCCACTTCCTCCCTGATGCCCCTGCCGGCACGGTCCGCATGGGCCGCCACCTTGGAGTATCCGGACTGATGCATGAACGATATCCTGCCTAAGGATTTATCCAGCAGGCTGAAACTGGCTTCGGACACCGTGTGCACCGTGCCGCCGGAGTTTATGTCAATGCTCTTGTCTATGTCGATGGAATTCATCAGCATCTCCACCGACATGGCGTCCATCGTATGCCAATCCTCATGATCGATCGCCGCCATCCGCACGTCCTTTGCCGCCTGGGCAACGGCGCTTGCGAAGGCTCCCGAGCAGTTGGCTCCGTAATATGCCTCATACTTGGCCAGGAGTGCCTTGTCCTTGACGTAATTCGGGAATTCCGTGGTGGATCCTCCAAGGTTTGCACCGATCTTTTCGATCCTCTGCCTGTGAGCCGCGTTTCTGAATGCCTCCCGGGGATCGCGTGAATCCATGCGGGAGAAGTCATAGCCCGTGACTTCCTCTGCTATGGACTTATACAGTCCCTCCTTCTCCTCAGCCGTGCCGGTCTGCATCACGTCTATGACCTTTATGACCTCATCCGCGGACCTGCCGGTCAGATAAGGAGTAAGGGTACGACCGAAGCTGCCGAATTTTGCCCGCCCGGTTTTCGCGGCATGGGCGCAGGCTATGGACGTAAGCTTCGATCCATATATGTTCTGCATATAGACTTCGGTATTACGTAAGTATTCGTTAAAGTAAGCGTTTTTTTGAAAATTGTCCTTGCGCTTCTCGAGTTCCTCATCGGGGATGTCTCCGGGAATGAGTCCCTCCTCTCCCTGAACCGGATGGGTAAGGCCGTACATGAGGCGTATGGTCTTCTCCCGATCCTTATGTTCCTGCTTATAGCGCCTGGTCATGGACTTGAGGTATTTCTTGAGGTCTCCGCCGACCCTCGGGGGCTCATGCCTTTCGGCGTTGTCGGTTTCTGACTTGATGCTGCGGAAGATTTCATCCTCAAATTCCTTATAAGTCCTGTTATTTAAAAGATCATCAGGATTATCCAGAACCTTCTTCTGAACGTCGGCGACCATCCTCTCCACCATGATGAAGGATTCGATCTTGGCACGGAGTTCAACGAGCGCGTCGTCGGTCGGAGCCAGCCCGCGCTGAACGGCCACGAACAGCAGGTGCTCCACGTCATGCACCTGCTCGAAGGCATGCTCGTTCTCGTCATAATGATCCGCGATGTCCTTCAGTCTGCCGAAATGCAGGTTCTCAATCCTCAGATCCTTAAACCTGCCAAGGGCCTCCTCGAGCAGCTGCGGCGTAAAACGGGCGTCATAATCCCTGTCAAGGAACCGCTTGCTGCCGGCAAGCTGCAGGGTCTTGTCCGAGAACCTGTCGATGATCCGGCTCTTCTCCTCCCTGGAAGCCATGATCTCGGCCATCCTCCTGCCCTGCTCTTCCGCATGCTTCTTAGCCGAATCCATGCCCTTGTGCCTGACGAAATGCAGCGACCTTATGATGGACAGTTCGGTCAGGTAATTCTTGAGTACCGCATTGTCGGTTTTTTCGAGCAGATGAGAGAGTTCCTCGTCGGTATATGATATGTCGTCCTTGGCCATGTACTGGTAATAAGGATTCTTCATCAGCTCCTTCTGGGCATCCAGGTACTGCCTGACCTCCTCGAAGGTCGCGATCTTGGCCTGGAGGACGGCCATGTCCTCCTCCTCGGGCATGAAGCCCAGCGCATCCGCCTCGGCTATCCAGTGCTTCACGTAGTCGGCCGCATCGCACAGGTCGTAATTCCTGGACAGGTTGGCGACGAACTTTTCATCATCATCCATGTCATAGGGAGCCTCGCGCATCTGCTTGAAGAGGTCTATCTTCTTCAGCAGGGTCTCCCTGTCCAGATGACCGTATTTGCGTTCGGCCTCCGGATGCTGCGCCTCATATTCCATGATCGCCTGTCCGCGCTCCTTGCGCTTGAGGGCTTCCTGGGCGCGCTTCTTGATGTCCGTCCGTGACAGTGATCCGTAATAATTCCTGTCTATTTTATCGTATAACGCCTTGCTGAAATGCTTCCTTTCCTCCTCGTCCAGCTCCTCATGCAGGTCGCGGATCATGTCCTTGGCGTTCTGAAGCTCCTGTTCCTTTTTGGACAGGGCCTTTTTGCTCTTGGATGAGGTCTTTGATGAAGACTTTGATGAAGACTTCCCTTCGGTTCCGGTCTTCCCGGCCTTCTCCGTTTTGTCCGTGCTCACGGAGGCCGTCTTTTTAGGCTCGATGACGGGCACGTCCTTGGCCTTGTCCTTGAGGTCGACTATGGTGTCGGGCTTAACGGCGGCCTGCTTCTTACCCTTCTTGTCCTCGGTCTTTTGCTTGTCTGCGCTGTCGGCCGGATCCGGCTGCACGACGCTGTTCGTGCGCTTGATCTCGAGGGCGTTGTCGTCCCCGATGATCTTTGATTCGGCCTTAAGAGTCTGTGTTCTTTTGAGTTCCTCTTTGTTCCAATCCATGCTATTCTCCTTGTATATTTACTCCGGATATGGGACGTTTATCTGATGTTTAACAGGAGGCCGTGGCGCCTGTGGGGCACGCGATAAGTCTCGCGCTCCTCCCCGGTCAGCTTTTCGATCAGGGCTATGGACCTGCCCTCCCGGTCGGTAAAGCGGATGCTGCCCTCGGTGCGGCCTGCCTCCATGATCTTACTGAAGACCTCGAGGATCATGACGCCCGTCATGAAGAGTGCGCCCCCTGCCGACATGTAGCGGACGCTTAAGTCCTGATCCCCATCTTCGCTGATCAGGATGCAGCAGATGACCTCACCGTCGCCGTCAGTCCCGACGACGCTGAACTCGTCCGACAGCCTCGTCAGGTATTCGGGATTCATGCCATTCCTTTCCACGTATTCGATCAGCCTGCCGCGTACGGCCTCATCCGAAACCCCGTGCATGCCGCCGGCGTGCAGCTCCGTCTCCCCCAGCTGCTCTATCGCCGCGCCATACACGACGTCCGCGACGGGCACGGAGTATACGTCCCTGTCGTCAGCGACCAGGAAGCCATAATCGGTCAGGAATGAATCCAGATCTTCGGCTTCGGCTTCATCAAAGTCGATCTCGATGCCGTCGAGGTTCATCTGCGATATCAGTCCCGTCACGGCATCCATGAGCGCCGTGGCCGCGCCCTGCCCACGCAGTCCGGTGGCTGTATACAACCAGCGGACGTACGCCATCGGTCCGACTACGCCCACCGACATCGCGGCACAGGCCTCGTCGTCGTCCGAGACCGCCCCGAGATGCAGGAGGTTCTTGTCATTAAGGAACTGATCCGGCATCAGCGGCCTGAAGTATTGGACGTTCTTTTGAGTGATCCTTGTTACTTTCATATGATACCTCTTTTCAAATGATTATCATTTAAGCTGCATTCGGGGATAGAGTTTTGCAAGGCGTGCATCGACGGTCACGTAGACGTCGCGTCCTCATTCTACGCCTTATCGGCATCCGCCGTGTCCGCGGCCCCGGCCTTCCTGCGGGTGGTCTTCGAGTAGGAAGCGGGCTGCCTCCTCCGCAGTTTATTACGCTCTCGTTCCAGTGCCTGTTCGGGGGCTTCGCCTATTTTTAACACTCCCCTCTTCGTCGAATCGATCACTATTTCCAGCATGCCATAGAACCCGCTCAACTCCCGATTACCGGATGCTTGATACACGGAATCTGCAATCTCATCCTCGCTCTTGGCCAGTTCCTTCTGCAGGTCGAGCTTGTATTTTTTGGCCAGTTCATAGCAATACACGTAATTGGTAAAGTACATGTTCGCGGAGGAGATCACGGAATGTCTTGCCCGCACTTCATTTAACTGCTCTTTGGTCAGCGTACAGTTGACGTCGGGATTGTCGATCATGCCATGACCCCCATAATCACACGTTAAATCCAACAAACTTCCAACAAGGCCTATTCCTCCCTCTTATTTATCACGACCTGGGGGAATGGCACGTTGATCGAGTTCCTGTCGAACATGAGCTTCAGCTCGCGGTTAACGGCGAACTTCACCCTGAAATAATCCTCATTCCTGCAGAGCGTCGCGAACTTGAGGATCACGGCGGAGTCGCCGAGTTCGGACACGCCGCTGTACCTCGGACCCTCGATGGCCGCGGGGATCCTCCCGCGCATGCCGGGCAGCTCCCTCGCGATCACGTCCTCCACGCGTTGCAGGCTCTCGCCATACTCGATGCCTATCGTGGTGTATACGTACGTGGGCAGCTCCGACAGGTTGATTATGTGATTGAGGGTGCTGTTGTGAATGATCTTGACGTTGTTTTCGTCTATGTCCATGACGCGGGTGTTGCGGATTCCTATCTCCATCACCCTGCCGCGCCAGGACTCGCCGTCGATCCTGATCACGTCACCCACCTTGTATGATTTTTCGAATATAATGAACAGTCCGGCCAGCACGTCGGTGACCAGGCTCTGGGCACCTAGACCTATGACCACGGTCAGTATTCCGGCCGAGGCCAGCAGCGTGTCGGTAGCCGCCCCCAGCGTTCCGG
The DNA here is from genome assembly GCA_937916415.1 of uncultured Lachnospiraceae bacterium. GTDB lineage: Bacteria > Bacillota > Clostridia > Lachnospirales > Lachnospiraceae > XBB2008. The sequence continues at coordinate 4,547 of CALGGH010000176.1, read as the reverse complement.
CACAGTAGAATCCGGTGCCGATCACGGCTATGTACCTGGTGAAGCTGATCAGCATCCTGATCACCGTCTCGCCCCTGGAGTTCATGAGCTTGCCGATCAGTTCCAGGGCCAGGAGCACCAGCGACACGCAGAAATACACCATGCATATGCTGATCCAGCAGGCCGTGACGGAGAATACGTGCACTCCCGTGTTCCAGCGTCCGTTCAGCAGGTCGAGCAGCACCTCATTGCCGCCAAAGAGCAGCTCCCTGAGCAGCATGATGACCGATATCACGCCGGTGAACGCGAAGAATGACACGCGCAGCAGTTTCATGATGCGGCTGGCGGCGACCTTTTCGACCAGGGTCCTGTGATCCTCGATGACCCGCTCCTCAGGCACGTCCCGCATGTCGTCATCATCGTCATCTGCCGGATCATCACCATATATGAACAGCAGCGCCGCGAAGAACAAAAGCTGGATAACGATGCCCGCAATGGCGATCAGGACTCCCCTGCTCACGCTCTCCATCGTGATGACGTTGACGCTGGCAGCCGTGAATATTATGTCGTCATCCCAGAAGTCGCAGTACAGCAGCCGCTCCTCGCCGTCAAAATGAGTCCTCGAGTAATAATCGTCCAGCATCATTTCATCGGTCAGTCCGTAATCCGCCACGGACTCGCCCGTCAGGTCGGCTGAAGGATAATAGAGGAACGTCTTTTTTTCACCGTCCACGATGAACGCGAACGCGTTGTTCCTGCCGCTGAAGGTCGAGGGCAGGGATTCGATGGTGGTCTCCCTCAGGGACGTGGCCAGGTAATCCGGATCAAACGCCAGCTGGACGAAGCCGTTAAGCTCATCATCCTCATCGGTGACTATGGCACCGACGTAGCGGTACGGCTTCTCGAGGTACGTCTCGTCCACCTCCTGCTGCGCCAGCACCTGAGTGCCAGTCAGCACCTTGGTGAATTCGTGCGAAAGCTCCCTCGGGTTCATGGATATCTTCAGGTCCCGGTAATATGCGTCGGACAGGATGACTGTCCCGGTGCGGTCATACAGCAGGACGTGCTCCGCGCCGAGGTTCCTGGCAATGTCGGCCAGGTTCTTTCTGGTTATCTGCGGATTGTTGGAAATGAATTTGGCGGCCAGCGTCGTCAGGTTGCCCAGGTCGGTATAGTATTCCTCGCTCGTCTTCCTCTGGAGCTCGTCGTTGCTCGACAGTGACTGCGCCAGTACCTCCGCTTCCAGCTTGGCGGAATATGCCTGCAGGTACATGGAATAAAGCACCTGGGTATAGAGCGACGAACCCACGGAAAAAAACACCGACAGCACCAGCAGCATTGCCATTTTTTTGATCAGAAACTTACGGAAGGGAATGGGATTGCCGTCAGAATCCTTTTCATCGCGCTCCCCGACGATCATCATGGAATAAAGCAGCTGGAGCGACAGGAAGATGAATGCCACGAACAGCGGAACTGCGGTCACGACGAGCACGTTGGACGTAATCTCCCCCGAAGGAATGGCGCATATGACGTAGGTCTGTTCGTCAGAATAGTATTTGGCTCCGCAGTAGTAGTCGTCACCCTGCAGGTTGAGCGTCCCGCGGAAGCCGTCGCGCACGTCGCTCATCTCTATCCCGAGGCCGGTGACGTACGTTATCTGCGTTTCGTCGGGATCGGAGAAGGAGCTGACCCAGCCGTCCCATCCCAGGGCAAAGACGAATCCGTTCCTGCCCAGCGTGATGCGGGGCAGGACGGCCTCCCATGAGCTGGACTCATCCTGCAGTTCATACAGCCCCTCGGCGTCATCCTCGATGACGACGTAGCGTCCGTTGTTAAGCGAGACCCCGCAGAACGAGTGATACGCCGCGACGTCGCCGTCCTCATCCTCACGCACCCAGGCATATTCGAAGGGAGCGGTCCCGTTGGTGCCGGCCACCTCCTGCAGCTTGTCAAAATACGCGACCTCCCCGTTCACGAAATCATCTATGGCCGATTTCTCCGCGCCGTACGTCACCTTGCCGCCTCCGTCGACCAGATACACGTTAGTGACGTTCAGCAGCTGCTTCAGTTTCTTCATGGACGAAGCGGAATAACCGGTGTCCTCGTCATTCCTGATGTAATATTTGGCCATCTTGGCCTTGGCGGAGTGGATCAGCTCATAGCTGTCATAGTTTTGGTCGGAGTCGGCCTCCATCTGCTCCACTATGCGGTCCATGTCCCTGAAGGTCAGGTCGATCTCGCGATCCGCGTTTTTATAAAAAAGCCGTGACTGCAGCAGGTACATCAGCAGTCCGCACAGCGCGAACACGACGAGTTCAACGATTATGAGGAGTTTTCTTCTGTTTTTTATTTTCATGGGCTATTGCTTCACGGTCTCAGGCCGGGTTCAACGGCAATCATTTCACGACTTCAAACTTAATGGCCTCGGCCTCTTCATATTCCTCAAAAAGGCCCGTCAGCACCGTATCGTCCGGGACCTGTCCGTTTTCGTCGGCAGACACGTCGCGCACGTCAGAACGGTGATAATACGTCTCGCTGCCGTCCGTGCCGTATTCGACGGATGCCTCCTCGTCCACGACGAGTCCTCCGGCCAGCATGACCATCTTCTTCATATACGGATTGGCGCCCACGTAGAGGGTCCCGTCCTTGATCGCCAGCGGATAGGACGTGCCGCCCGCCGACACGTATCCGGCATACTTGGGCAGTCCGTCGTCTCCCACGTAATATACGTCAGCGTCGACCGCCATCAGGCTGCCGCCGCCGTCAAAGTCAAACAGGTAATCCGTGACCATCAGAACCTCGGTACCGCTGATCACGGTCTTGACGTATCCCGAGCCGGACCTCAGCTTGTCTATGATCTGCTTGAGGCTCGTGCAGTCGCTGACGTCCATTGGCACGTGTTCCGCCACGTCCGCGTCATTCATGAGTGCCTCGGCCCCCTCGGCGTCATACATGGCCTCCGCGACCGCCTGTATGTCGAAGCCGCTCAGGTCATCGGCCACGGTGGAAAGCGAATACGAAACCCCGGTTTCAAAATCAAACCAGGTGCACAGGTCGGCATATTCATCGCTTCCGGCATATCTGTGCATTCTGGCGGGCATGTTGCCGCCTGCCCAGCCGGCCAGCGTCACGTCCTCGCTGACGGCCCAGTCGTAATGCATGCCTGAGATGTCACGGTTCTCATCGCCGGTGGTCTGCGCCCTGGCCGTAAACTCAAGCCTGTCCAGCGTAAATTTCATCTGAACGATGGGAGGTTCATCCGTCGTACGGCTCCAGGCCGCGTCCGTGGCCCCGTCCGGCTCCTTAAACAGATATGGGATGAAAGTCACGGCCTCCTCCCTGGTGCAATCCACCCAGGGATTGGCCATTCCCGTTTCGGAACCGGTCTCCTGCGTCGTGGGCGCATCCCGTGAGGCGGATCCGTTCGATCCCGTGGACTGATCCGCGCCTGAGCCGCATCCCGTGACGGTGGCGGCCATTATTCCAATTGTGAGCATTAGTGCAAATCTTTTCATGTTTCCTCCGGTGCTGTCGCGCAAGTCCTGTCTCATAAGTCTTGTCTCGTAAATCCCGTCTCATAAGTCTTGTCTCGTAAATCCCGTCTCATAAGTCTTGTCTCATAAATCCTGTCTCATGAGTCTTGTCTCATAAATCCTGTCTCATTAATCCCTTTTCGTAATCCACAAGTCGCGGGTGATCAGACCTTAACTTATCTATTTTATCATAAGCAGAAGATCAAGGAAACAAATTCGGCTTAATCCAAACGATGGATTTTGCAAAAAGGCGGCCAGATCCAAGCGTTCGGTTTCGCAATAATGGCACGAATGCGCAATTCACGCCCCGGCCGCCATGCAGCTATTGAATTTTGGCCTTCAGAAGTGCATAATTAAAGACGTATCGGCACCAAAATCGGAGGAACCATGTTTTTAAACATTCTGACCAAAATTGACGACGTCATGTACTACCCCATACTGATCATCATCATGGCCATAGCCGGCCACCATGGAACGGTCTAACCCATAGTCCCTGGCCGGGCCAGCGGGGACGACTTCAATCTCGGCGGAGAGGAAATCCTCTTCCTCTATCCCATATTTTTCCTTAAGCAAGCCCAATATGGCCTTTTTGACGAGGTCTTTCTCTTCCTTTTCCTCCCCGCGCTCCTCGGCGTGTTCAAGTATGCCTCGTTCCTCTCCCGCAACCTGGCGGCCCTGACCGGCAGCGAAGCCCTTGTTGTCAACATCGCCCTCCCCATCGGCATTTCCTTCTTCACGTTCCAGATGATGTCCTATGTCTTTGATATCTACTACGGCAATGCTGCCGCGCAGAAGAACCCGCTGCACGTGGCCCTGTACATTGTGCCCTGTTCCCACAGCTCATCGCGGGGCCCATCGTGCGCTACCGGCAGATTGAGGCGGAAATCCTTGGCCGCCGGGAGTCCTTCTATGAAGTGGCGAAGGGTGTCCAGCGGTTCATCTACGGGCTGGGGAAGAAGGTTCTTTTGGCGAACTTCCTGGCGCAGATCGCCGACAACGTCTTTGCCTAAGTGCCGGAGCCGTCCGTTCTGATGG
>CALGGH010000175.1 GCA_937916415.1 uncultured Lachnospiraceae bacterium | reverse complement strand
GAGGATGAAACCCTGACGGCACGCGCGAACCGGTATTACCTGAAGGCGGAAGGGGACCGGGGATACCGGCTGTCCCTGACGGAACAGCACATGCGGGTGTATGACTGGGAAGGCCGGGAGTGCATGCTTTCCGAACTTCCTCCCGGGGCGGCGCTTTTCGCGCTGGCAGCCAGGCGGATGGCGCTCCTGGACAGGGCGGATCCGGGCAATACATTGCCCCTGGTGGTACCGGACGTCCTGCCCGTGCTCCAGGGGGCGGTCCTGTCCGCGGCGGAGCTTCTGCTCCGGTCGAGCGGCAGGCAGACCGCCGCGTTTTCGGGCAGTATACCGGCAGAATAGATACGGAGAATCGGGATGATCAGTGCGAACAATGTGACGCTGCGCTTCGGGAAGAAAGCCCTGTTTGAAGACGTCAGCATTAAATTCACCGAGGGGAACTGCTACGGCATCATCGGCGCCAACGGCGCCGGCAAATCTACGTTCCTGAAGATCCTTTCCGGCGACATCGAGCCCACCAAGGGGCATGTCTATATCGACCCCAAGTGCCGCATGTCCGTCCTGCGCCAGGACCAGAACATGTACGACGACTACTCCGTCATGGAAACGGTCATCATGGGCAATCCCAACGCCGGCAAGTCTTCCCTGCTAAACGTCCTTTTGAACGAAGACCGCGCAATAGTCACGGACATACCGGGCACCACGAGGGACACCCTGACGGAAAGGGTCCGCATCGGAGACGCCATGCTGGTACTCACGGACACCGCCGGCATCAGGGAAACCACCGACCTGATAGAAAACATGGGGATAAGCGCCGCCAAAAAAAGCGCACAAAACGCGGACCTGATCCTATATCTCATGGACACAACCACGGATGCATCGATTGATGATGAAACCTTGATAGAATTGCTAAGAGATAAGCCAGCCATTTTTTTATTAAACAAAAATGACCTTACGCCAATTGAAGTCGATGACTCAAATGACGGTATTACCTATGACAGTCAGAAACTGCAGGATTTTCTTGATGAAAAAGGCATAAAACCGTCTGCGGTCATTCACACCTCGATGGTCACGGGCGAAGGGATAGATGAACTGAAAAAGGTCATAAATGAGCTTTTTTATGATGAAAGCCTGATGAGCGATGACCAGGTGATCATCACCAACCTTCGTCACGTTGAAAGATTAAGGGAAGCCAGGAGGGCACTCGACAACGTCAGGGCCGGAATCGGATCCGGAGTATCCCAGGACCTGTATTGCATAGACCTGACCGACGCATACAGGGCGTTAGCCGCGATCACCGGCGCCGAAGTAAACGAGTCGATCGTAAATGAAATTTTTTCCAAGTTCTGCATGGGAAAGTAGATGTCGCGGAATGCTTCATGTGACAGGACATGCCTGACGTGACCCGGGATGACAAACTTATAAAGGCAAAGACACACGATCATGAATACACAATACCTAGATAATCACATAGAAGACGAAGCAGACGTATGCGTGATAGGCGCGGGTCATGCCGGATGCGAGGCAGCACTTGCATGCGCGAGGCTGGGATTTGAGACCATGATCTTCACGGTTTCAATCGAGTCGATCGCGCTCATGCCCTGCAATCCCAACATTGGCGGCACTTCCAAGGGACATCTCGTGAGGGAACTGGATGCGCTCGGCGGTGAAATGGGCAAAAACATCGACAAGACCTTCATCCAGTCACGCATGCTGAATAAGTCCAAGGGCCCCGCGGTACACTCGCTCAGGGCACAGGCTGACAAATCCGAATATTCAAGGTCGATGCGCAAGGTCCTGGAAAACCAGGAGAAGCTGACCATCAAACAGGCAGAAGTCTGCGAGATCCTGACTGAAGACTTATGCGAAGCCGGTCAGGCCAATGACGGTTCTTTTCCAAATAAAAAGATAATCGGCGTAAGGACGAACACGGGAACCATCATCAGATGCAGGGCAGTCATACTCGCAACCGGAACTTACCTAAAGGCCAGGTGCCTGTGCGGTGAGGCCATCACTTACACCGGACCGAACGGGCTGCAGGCCGCGAACAGCCTTAGCGAATCACTTAGAAACAACGGGATAAGGCTCAGGAGATTCAAGACAGGAACTCCTGCCAGGATGGACGGACGAACCCTGGATTACTCCAGGATGGAGGAGCAAAAGGGCGACGTGCCGATCATTCCATTTTCGTTTAGCACAGATCCCGGCTCCATTCAAAAGGAACAGGTCAGCTGCTACCTGACCTATACCAATGAAAAAACACATGAAATAATCAGGGCAAACCTGGACAGGTCTCCCATTTACGCAGGCGTCATAGAAGGAACCGGGCCCAGGTACTGTCCATCCATTGAGGACAAGGTCGTAAAATTTGCCGACAAGGACAGGCATCAGATATTCATAGAACCCGAAGGACTCTATACCAACGAAGTCTACCTGAGCGGCATGTCATCTTCCCTCCCCGAAGACGTGCAGCTTCAGATGTACAGGACACTGCCGGGACTTGAGAACTGTCACATGGTACGCAATGCCTATGCCATAGAATATGACTGCCTCGAGCCGGGACAGTTAGGTCTTTCGCTGGAAATGCGCGGCATATCGGGACTCTTTTGCGCGGGACAGTTCAACGGCAGCTCAGGTTATGAAGAAGCAGCGGCACAGGGACTGATCGCAGGCATCAACGCAGCCAACAAACTAAGTGGCAGGGAACCGCTGATCCTCGACAGGTCCGAGGCCTACATAGGAGTGCTTATTGACGACCTCGTGACCAAGGAAAACAACGAACCCTACAGGATGATGACCTCAAGGGCTGAATACAGGCTGCTGCTCAGGCAGGACAATGCCGATCTGAGGCTTCGCAAAAAAGGATACGAAGCAGGACTCGTGTCAAAGGAAGAATACGACCACGTACGTGAAAAACAAAAAATGATAAACGACGAAATAGCCAGGCTTAACGGCATAAGAGTCGGAGGATCCGCCATGATACAGGAGTTCCTCGAAAAACATGGTTCGGCCCCTCTTAAAACCTCATTTACGCTGGCTGAACTCATGAGCAGGCCCGAGCTTGACTATGACGTGATCGCGGAGATTGATCCTGACAGGCCCAAACTTCCGCGTGAGGTCATAGAGCAGGTTGAGATAGAAATCAAGTATCAGGGATACATCGAGAGACAGATGAGCCAGATCGAGAGCTTCAAAAAAAATGAAAGAAAAAAAATCCCTGATGAAATAGATTACGATGACATAGGCAGCCTTCGTTTGGAGGCAAGACAAAAACTCAAGGCATTCCGCCCTGCAAACGTCGGGCAGGCATCACGCATATCAGGAGTGTCGCCCGCGGACGTTGCTGTGCTGTTGGTATATTTAAAGTAAATCAAAATGACACTCTGACTCCGTCCCCGAGTGTCATTTTCAAGGATGGACGTGAATAACGATAGATTAACCATATTAAAAGAATACGTTCCAGCCCTCAGTGATGCGCAGCTGGATCAGTTCATGAGATATTATGAGATGCTCATTGAAACCAACAGGGTAATGAACCTGACGGCGATCACGGATTTTGATGAAGTCGTGATCAAACATTTCGCGGATTCCCTTGCGATCTCACTTGTTTTTGCTGACACGCATAAAAAAGATGAGCCCAGCCTGCTGGACGTTGGAACCGGAGCCGGATTTCCGGGCATTCCGATCAAGATTGCCTATCCGGAAATGCACGTCACGCTCATTGATTCGCTGGGAAAGCGCGTTAATTTCCTGCAGCAGGTGATAGATGAGCTTGATCTGGGTTCAACCGGCAGCATGGAAGCCGTACATTCGAGGGCCGAGGATTACGTGCATGAACCCGGGATCAGGGAAAGCTTCGACTACGTGACTTCCAGGGCGGTCGCATCACTTAACGTCCTGAGCGAATATGCCCTTCCATACGTCATCAAGGGTGGTTATTTCATCGCATACAAGTCAGAAAGATCAGAAGAAGAAATGAATGACGCCGCGTCGGCTCTTAAAATTCTCGGAGGAGAAATATCAAAGATTCACGGCTTTACGCTCCCCGGATCTGACATCGGCAGGACACTCATCAGCATCAAAAAGACCTGCCCTTCTCCGGACAAGTATCCGAGAAAAGCAGGCCTTCCATCCAAAAAACCTTTATAAATGCAGATAAATCAATATCTGCGGCCGCGTCCATATCCTCCACGGCCTCCGCGGTCACCGCGGTCGTTGTAATATACGTCCTTCTTTGCCGTGATCACCACGTACCTGTATGGTTCCTCACCTTCCGAATGAGTTTCAACGTACTTGTCATCCTGAAGCGCAGAATGAATGATCCTTCTTTCATAGGGATTCATGGGCTCAAGAGATACGGGACGACGGGATCTTTTAACCTTGTATGACATGTTCTTTGCAAGGTTCTCAAGGGTCTTTTTGCGACGCTCACGATAATTCTCGGTATCGATCTTGACCCTGACGTACTCTTCGGTTCCCTTGTTTACAACGAGGGAAGTCAGGTACTGAAGGGAATCAAGCGTCTGTCCCCTCTTTCCGATCAGGACTCCCATCTCGTCTCCGGTGAGTTCTATAGACATCTCCTTGTTTTCCTCGTCATAATCGATCTCAAGATTTACGGCGAGGCTCATGCTGGCGAATACGTCATTTAAGAAGCTCCGTGCCTGGCTTACGATGTCCTCATCCTTGACCCTGGCCTTGATCAGGGCCTGCTTGGCTCCTATTCCCAGGAATCCGCTGGTTCCCTCATCAACGACCTCATATTCAACCTTGTCGCTGGTTGCCAGGAAATATTCACATGCACTGGTAATTGCTTCTTCAACAGTTTTTCCACTGAATTCAATATATTCCATTATCGTTTAGAATCCTCCGTTACTTATTGTTTCTTTCATTGTACTCCGTAACCATGTTGACCTTGGCGGCCAGGCTTCCCGGCTTAGCCTTGGAGTTAGCCTCATATGCGGCCTCAACAGCGGCTTCCTTTTCCTGCTCGGTCATGCCTGCGATCGAAGCAGAGTCGGAACCGGAACCTGCATTCAGGTTTTTGGTACTCATTGCGGCGTACTGCTGCATCTTGGCTGCAGTAACTCCGGCCTTTTCAATCTTTTTCTTAGCCTTGGCTTCGTTCTTTTTGATGACTTCCTCGATGTCGATCTTGTCAATGTGCTTGTTGATGAAGATCTGCTGTACGGTACGTATCACGGAACCGGCTATCCAGTAGAGGCCCATACCTGAAGGAAGGCTGAAGCAGAATACCATAGACATGAGCGGCATCATCATGTTCATGGTCTTCATGGACTGCTGCATGGCTGCTCCGGTATCATTCGGATCCGCCTTTTTGTTATTGTCCTCGGCGGCCTGAGGCATCAGCTTGACGTTGATCCACTGCGTAACTGCCGAAAGCACGGGCACGATCAGGGCTGCCAGACAGAGCAGGTATGAATGATCCCTCCACGCGCTCATGAACATGTCCTGGGGAGAATTGGCGATGTTGAGTCCCAGGAAATAATTGTAGGTGTCTATCAATCCCTTGCTGATCACGTTTCCGGCGGAATCGAGCGTGCTCAGGATGTTGACTCCCCCGAAGGTAAGGCCGTTAAGCCCGTAATGTTCCGCAAGAACCGCCATGTCGGAGCTTGAAGCCTTGTTCAGCACGTCTACGAGTCCGTTGGTTATGTCCTCCGCTCCGGATAAGTTCTTGGAATACATGTTAACCGCGGAAGCAACCGACTTTAACTCATCCGAAGAAACACTGAGTATGTAGTTTCCGCCGTCCTGGCTGATGATCTTTTCGGCCAAAACCCTGAAAGTGTCGCCAACCTTGGTAACGTAAGCGGGAATTGAATAAATAACCCTGTAAAGGGCAAACAATATGGGCATCTGTATCAGGAGCTGCACGCAGCTGCCGGAAGGCGACACCCCGTACTTGGCATACACAGCCTTGGTTTCCTGCTGCATAGCCATCGAAGATTCAGTATCTCTCTTGTCCTTGTATTTAGCCTGTATGGCCTGAAGCTCCGGATTCATCTTGGCAGAAAGCTTCGAGAACTTCTGCTGCTTGATGGTCAACGGAGTCAGCAGTCCGTAAATGACCAGGGTAAACAGTATGATTGCGAGACCTATGTTAGGGATACCGATCTTATCAAGCAGAATGAAGATTCCATTCATCAGGTAACCAAGCACCCTGGCAATCGGCCCGAGTATGGCCCCCGAGTATGGAGTAAGTAATATACCTGACATTTGACCTCCGTATTCGGATGACTGGATCATCCCGTCCGGATCCTTTTATGCGTCAAGGAACCGGATCATAGCCTCCCTTTGAAAAGGGATTGCATCTCATAATTCTCCACACAGCCATGGCACCGCCCTTTACGGCTCCATATTTTTCGACGGCCTGAAGACCATATTCTGAACAGGTCGGAAAATACGGACATTTGGTGCTTTTGAGCGGAGAAAGGTATTTTCTGTACAATTTGATCATCTGCATCAAAAATCTTTTCATCATAATCAAAAACTTCCAAACAAAAGAAAAATCAATCCTTAATTACGTGATGAACTTTTGCCAGATGCATCAGGGACCCTGAAATTTCATGAAAACCACACTTGTCAGTCCCCCTGCGCGCAACGACTACTATGTCCAAACCACTATTGAACAAATCCTCATGTAGCCTGTAAGCTTCCCTGACCAGACGGCAAAAACGGTGGCGCACTACGCTGTTGCCTACTTTTTTGCTGACAGAGATTCCCAATCTGTTGCAGTCGGTTTCGTTATCCAGGACATACATTACCAAATACTTGTCGGCACGAGATTTGCCATTTTTATATACTCGACTGAACTGATCCGAATTTTTGAGTGATTCCGTTTTTCTCATATTAGTTAATTGATCAGGAGCTGTTCAGAAATTACTTTTAAATTATGCGATGGATGCTTTTTTTGATTGCAAGGAAAAAACCGGAGCTGTACCGAGGTACAGCGAGGA
>CALGGH010000174.1 GCA_937916415.1 uncultured Lachnospiraceae bacterium | reverse complement strand
ACGAGGTCGAGCAGTTCGAGTGCCTTGTCCTTTTTCTTTTTCTCATGCGAAAGGTTCATTGGCAGCATTATGTTCTCGATGGCGGTCAGATAAGGCAGCATGTTGCGGCCGTTATTTTGCCATACGAATCCAACGGTATCGCGCTTGTAGGATACCAGTTCCTTTTCCGTCATGGTAAAAAGGTTCTTGCCGTCCACGATAAGCTTTCCTGCGCTGGGACGGTCGAGTCCACCGATCATGTTCAGAAACGTGGACTTGCCGGATCCGCTGTTGCCGATAAGAGCCGTCAGTTCACCCTTATTGACCGTCAGATCGAGTCCCTGCAGAGCCAGCACCTCCGTCTCCTTGGTCTTATATATCTTCACAAGGCCATCAGCCCGCACCATTATATTCGTTTTTTCCGTATTTAATGCATCCATATGAAAACTTTGTCCGATCAGGAAGCATATATGTTCCGAAAAAGGTGCTTCACGATCCGCCGGTGCTTAGCGAGGTTCCTCACGAGCTTAGCATCCGCTGCGAGATCGTGGCAGCGAGAGCGTGCCTTTGAGGAATATATATGCTTACTGATCTACATAAACACGTTCACCGCTGTTGAGTTCAATGATCATGTCCGCCGCACCCATCAGGCCGACGTCATGCGTGGTCATCAGTATAGTGATGCCTTCCCTGCGCGTCATTTCCTTGAATATCTCCGTTACCTTCGCGGCCATGGCTGAGTCCAGCTCTGCCGTGGGTTCGTCTGCGAATATCATGCTAGGCCTGTGGGCAAGAGCCCTGGCTATGGCCACTCTCTGCTGCTCGCCTCCGGACATTTCCGCGCTCATGTGCGTCATCCTGTTGCCCAGTCCGACCAGCTTGAGGCACTCTTCCACCCTTTTGTCCGTTTCCTTATTGATCTTAATGCCGGCCATCCGCATCGAGAATTCCACGTTCTGAAACGCATTCAGGCTGGGCAGGAGCGATACAGACTGAAACACGAATCCCAGCCTGGTCCGTCTCAGGTTCTCCTTTTCATGCTCCGATAAGTCCCTGAGATTGGTTCCTTCAAAAAACACGTCACCCTCGGTCGGCTCATCCAATGAACTGATGATGTTCATGTACGTGGTCTTGCCCGAGCCCGAACGGCCTTTAAGGATCACGAACGCACCTGCGGGGATCTCCGCGTCTATGCCCTTCAGTGCCCAGAATCTGCCCGCCGGTGTGTCGTAGGCCTTCTTTATTCCTTTTGTCTGAATTATTACTTTGTCCATTTTGGTTTATGTAAGGTTTACATAACGCATCGAAAGAACCGTCCCCGCTCCTTTGGTTTACATCACGCGGCGTAAGAACCGTCCCTTTACCTTTGGTTTACATAACGCGATGCAGGAACCGTCCCCGCACCTTCGGCATTCCGAGGTCGTGGGATCCTTCACTATAGTCGCTTCGCGACATCGTTCAGGATGACAGTAAATCATTCCACTCCGGTCACGTCCGAATGACGGTTAATCATTTCACTCCGGTCACGTCCGGGTGACAGTTCCTTACTCTTCACCGAGTTTAAGCGCTCCGGTGACGTTCATCCTGAACAGCATGAAGATCAGCACGAATATGCACGTGATCATCACGCCTGCCACGATGCCGTAGAGCCTGTACGTGTCAGATGCCCTGAATATCAGCCTGAGCGGCAGTATCTGATCGGACGTCGCATATGAAGCCTGCAGTATCGGCACGTACATGCGTGAGGCAAGCTTGCCGATGCCTATCCCCGCCAGTACCGAGAACACGCCCGAAAACAGCTGTTCAAACACTATCATCCTGACTATCTCGCTCTTATGGAAGCCGCAGGCGCGCAGGATTCCAAAGATCAGTTCCCTGTCCCTTATGGACATGATCCAGTATATCAGGTATCCGACGGCGCAAAGCATTATCGTGACCATGAAGCCCAGTGTCAGCACTCCGTTCGTGCCCTGCAGGAGCGGATCCGTAAGCGTGGCCTCCATGTCTTCTGCCCTGTTGACGTATTTGGTAAGATGCATGTGATGATCTTCCACAAAGTCATAGGGCGCATCCGGGGATGCCCCGTCCTTAAGGGATATCCATATCTCATATGGCTGAAGTCCCAGGTTTTTTTTGATGTAAGACAAGTGCGTGACTATCAGGTAATTGTCCTCAGCATAAGCATTGTCATCCGCTCCGATTACCGTAGCCTTAGGGGAATAACCCGGGAAGTAATCGACAAAATCTACTATGGTTCCGGTCACTGCCTTGTTCTTGCCGGTATAATAGGTGATCTTGTCGCCTTTCTTCATGCCCTGCATGGTTTCAAAATTACGTGAAAGAAGCACGCCGTCAGGAACCGGGGCAAGCTCATTAAGGAGTTCATGATAAGATGACTGGTTAAGGCCGCCGCGCAGTCCGGTCACCTCGCCGAATTCCCTGGTATGTATTCCCATCACCGTCATTGGCGTACGGTCGTTCTTGTCCTTGCTGACGTATGCCTGGTCATCGAAGTAAACCCTGGTGTAGCTTTCCGCGAAATCCATGGATACGTACTTGGTGGCGTCAGGTTCCACGTAGATGCCGGTGAGCGCACCGTTCTCGTCCTGCAGTTCATTCCATTTTTCACGGATGATCACGTCGGCTCCGTCCACGTATTCCATGTTGTCGGCGGCATTCTCGAGAATGGTCCTGGCCACAACCGCATGGAACATTCCCAGTGACACCGTCATGATCAGGAATAACTGTATCAGCTGCATCTTGCGCCCGTTCCTGACGTTGTCCATGAACGAAACGTATCCGGCGGGGCCAACGAACCCGCGCACGATGAGGTACATGAGCTTGATCACGTAAGGCTGCATGCGAAGGAAAACGAGCCCCATTCCGATTATGAACAGCGAGGAACTGACGTACAGCAGAGGATCCAGGCTCCGTCCCGACAGCACCGCCCCGGAAATCCCCGTCACGTCTCTGCTGAAGCTGTAATATCCGTACAGCCCCACGCCGGTAAGGATGAAATCCAAAAACAGCTTTTCCCACAGCCTTTTCTTGTTGACAGCCTTTTGCTGCTTGAGATTGACTATAGACACCCTGCTGTGCCTGATCGCCGGGATTGAAATGCACAGGAGCGTCAGAAACATCGCGGCGGCGGCATAGGCATACGCCTCAGCGGTGTAGGTTACGTTCAGTTTCTCGGCCGCATCGAACACAAGGAAATTACGGGTGGCCCCCAGCATTCCGGCAAACGCGGCTCCCAGGGGTATGCCGATCACGCTGCCCAGAACCGTCAGAAAAACGCCCTGATAGACATACAGCAAAAATATCTGGAATCTGGAGCTGCCCCTGCTCTTGATCACTGATATCTCATTTCTCTCCATCTCATACATCTGCCCGGATATCATCAGCAAAAATGCGGCCAGCAGCATGAGAACCGGAATCTGAAGGATCATGAGGGTTGCCGTGATGCGATGTCTTTTGAGTTCATATTCCTGCAAAAGACTAACATAATCCGGATCCTTGATGACCTTGTGAAACGGGCTCTCGTTACACAGATAATCCGTAACCTCGCTTACGTGCGCAACTTCGGATGCAGTGATCGCCCTATAATCCGGCAGGCTGTAAAAAACAACCGAAATATTATAATTGGATGCATTTTCACCGGTAAACGTCTGCCTGAAAAGTTCAGGATTCATCATGCAGCTGTCATATAATCTTTCGGGGTTTTCCTGAAAATAAAAATCGTCCAGGCGATCA
>CALGGH010000173.1 GCA_937916415.1 uncultured Lachnospiraceae bacterium | reverse complement strand
CTGTCGGAAAATCATCCTTCGCAATTTGATCAGTTAATTTATTGACAGTTCCTAATGGAAGGGCGGACGAAATGAAACACTATGCGTTAATTGGTAAGTCTTTGACGATCATGCTTATGGCAGGCATGCTGGCAGGGTGCGGATCACAGCCCGTGACTGATGATGCGGGCGAAACCGAAACAACGGAATCGGCATCGACGTCTGAACCCCAGTCCGGATCAGCTTCGGAATCAGGCGCGGAAGTCGCGCAGACGGTTGCCGCAGCTCCTTCTCCCGCGGATGCGATGGTCGGGGACTGGGAGTTCATGTGCTCGATATATCACTCCGAGGACGAGGAGGGCGATTATGATTACGTCAACATGAAGGGCGACGAGTATCCTCCGGAGTCGGAGGTCAGGATACGCAAGGATGGCGACCGGTTCCTCATGGACTATACCTGTTATGAGTTTGAGTCCAACGAAAAGATATACGGCGCCGAGATGGATTATTATGACAGGGCGGCGTACAGGGATGCGTACAATCAGGACTGGTGCCTCGAGATGCACGATACGTTCCTGGACGTAACGGAGTATGACGACTTCGTGCCGATCAGGCTTTCCATGAAGGGTGATGACGTGCTGGTGGTTTCGGAGGAATACCTGCCGGATCCTTCGGAGGAATATTCATATTATTCAGTGAATTCCAAGCTTTATCTCAAAAAGAGCGATCCCAGGCTGGACGATGCCGAGAGCCTGAGGTATTTTGACGCCGTGACCGTGTCCAATGCCACGGACATGCTGAATTCCGTCCAGAACAACCGCAAGATCATCCTGGAGGGCGGCACCTATGATTTCTCATCAATCGTGGACAAGGAGATCGACAACAAGTTCGTTTCTCATGAATACGGACAGTATTCCCTATCCGGAGTTTCCAACCTGTGCCTGGAGGCAGAGGATGGCGCGGACGTGCAGTTTAGCATAGATGATCCGTATTCACCGGTTTTTACGATTGGCAGCTCCAGTCACGTGACGCTGCGCGGGATCACGGCCGGTCACAACGTGGAGCCCGGGTACTGCAGCGGCAGCGTGTTTTATTTCGGGGACAGCGAATACGTGACGGTGGACAAGTGCAGCCTGTACGGCAGCGGCACGTATGGAATTGAGGCCAGCTATGTCGGCAACGTCCACGTGACCGACACGGACATCCATGAGTGTACGTACGGACTGATCGACCTAAGGAACAGCGGCAACGCGTCATTTGAGAACTGTAAGCTCAGGGACAGCAGCGACCTGACGATGATCAATTTCTATGACGGATATGAGCTGACCTTTGATAACTGCGAGTTCTCGGGAAACAAGTCTGCATATGAGACCTGCTATTTCGTTTCCATGGGCGAATACGACCGCGTGACTTTCAGGAACTGCTCGTTTAAGAATAATCAGTTCTTCACGTTCTCCAACAGGGAGGTGACCATGGAGAACTGCACGTATGACAATAATTACGCGACCTTCAGCGACCTCATCAAGTCCGTCGGTTCCGAGGGCGGCCTGAGCAAGGATCAGATCCTGGCCAACTATGATGATGCGCTCAGGAGACAGGGCGAGATAGACGACAAGCTCAATTCCGATTCCCTGCTTGATCAGCTTTCGCTCAACCAGCTCGCCCATGAGGAGTATGATCTGTGGGACACGCTGCTGAATCAGATCTGGGGATACATGAGCGAAACCCTCGATGAGGGAACGATGGCCACCGTTACCGAGGAACAGAGAGTTTGGATACGTGACAAGGAAGCATCGATGAAGGAAGCAGCTTCGGGATTTGAGGGAGGCTCGATGCAGCCAATGGTTGAGTATGGCAGCGGAGCCACGACTACCAGAAACAGGGTTGAGGAACTGCTGAACCGATACGTAAGGTGACAGACTGATGCCGGGCGTGCTGTAGCAACCGCGGAATGGGCGGAGCTTGCGATCAAGAAGTCCGAGCTTAAGAAGGACGCCGACATCAAGCAGGCTGAGGCCGATGCCGAAAAATCGCCGCCCAGCAGCAGGCAGACGCCAAGCTGTACACGACGCAGAAGGAATCCGAGGCCGAACTGTATGAGCACCAAAAGAGGGCCGAGGCCGAGAAATTCGAGGCACAGCAGAAGGCTGAGGCCATCAACCATGCATACCATGAAGGAGGACGAGGATGAGGCTTATGACGCTGCCGAGGACTACTGGAGGGAGCATCACAGATGACCTTTTAGGAGGTGGAGGTCACGCTGGCGTGCAGTAGACCGGGAGACGTTCGATACACATACGATCAGCCCTGCCCCGTTTGAGCACGATCAGCCTTGCCCCGTTTGAGTACGATCAGCCGGTGCGGGATTTCTGCCTTTTTACCGTCGGAATGGAAGTATGACTTGTGATGGTACGGCAGACGGGACGGGCACGTCTGACGGCTGTCATAAAGCCGGCGTCGTGACACATAAGTCTGACGGAGAACTGACGGAGATGCCGAACTCCGTAAGTTTTTCTCTTTTCCATCCGTGCCATATGTGGTAAAACATAATGGATGTAGATATTTTTAAGGTCTTTGGAGAGGAAGAAAAGGTTATGAAGAAATTCGCGAACAGGATTCTTGGAGTCGTATTGAGCGCGGCGATCGCCGTGACGTCGATCCCGCTTCCGGCGGACGCTCACTGGGATACGTCGGGAGACGCACAGCCGACGAGCATACGCACGGCCGAGAACGGCACGGTGGACGTGGGGGATGACTGGGAGACGGTCTATCCTTACGGCGCGTTTCTTTTTGACAAAAGCGAAGCCATGGTCACGGAGGGCGGCGATGAGATCACGATTCCGCTGTACCGTCTGGGCGGAACCAGCGGCAGGGCCACGGCCTACCTGGTTTACGGTCCGGTGGTGACGTACGTCAGTGAGGACCGGGTGGTAAACGGATCCGGAGCCGGCAGTGAGGACGTGGAGATCAGCACGGAGGATACGCTGCCGATAGCCAGGTATCAGGCCGTGGGCAAGACCCCCGATCCCGAAAGGAGTTCCGTGCAGATCAGGGAAGCAGTGTATGCCGGGGCTGACGCCGAAGAGGGAGATAAGGTGCTCTCGGTATCGACCACTGCGGACTCCTATCAGTGGCAGGTCTTTTATGACGGCAAATGGGAGAAGGCGGATGGCGCGACAGACTCGGATTTCGTGGCATCTGCAGACCTCCTGGAGGAAGTGGACGTCCGCTGTACCTTTGAGCGCGGCGACCGGTCATACTGTACGGACAGCTATAAGGGCGAGACCTATGTCAGGCCCGAACCCGAGGAATTGGAGGAGATGCCCGACGACCTGGATTTACGGCCCGACCAGACCTTTACCTCGGTTGAGATGGATCATGAGAATCCTTACAACGCCATTGTGTTCTCCATGACCTTCGCGGAGGGCGAGTGGAAGAAGGAGATACGCGTCAAGGCACCCGATAACGATGCCGCGCAGCCCATGCGATTCGGTACTTTCACCATCGCGGATAATTATGGCGGAGCCATCTTTACGGATGCTTCAACCGTGACGCTGGAGGTTATGGACAATGACGAGGGCGGTCCCTACAGCATAGATTTCGAGGAGACCGAGGTGGAGGCCGACCGGTCCGAAGGCAAGGCAGTCGTCGTATTGAAGAGAAACGGCGGAGGACAGGATCCGATACCGTGGACTATGAGACCGTGGACGGCACTGCCAAGGCCGGACGCGACTACGAGAAGACGGAGGGTTCCGCGGTATTCTATGCGGACCTGGACGAGTTTGCCATTGAGATACCTCTGATGGGAGACCGGGATGACGGCGAGGCGCTCACCTTTGAGGTGAAGCTTGGCGAGATCAAGGGCGACAACAAGGGGTTGTGCACCCTCACGGAGGAAACTGCCAGGGTGAGCGTCACGGACACTGGTACCGGCGAGAAAAAGAAATCCGCCGATCCCAACAAGGTGGCCGAGATCCCCGGCATAATGACCATCGAGGAGGGCAGCGAGAAGGTTGAAGACGACGAGCCCATCATCGGCAGGGAGGTCGTCGTCCCCGAGGATGAACTGCTCTATGGCGAGATCGCGGGATTTGACGATCCCGGCTATGGAAACGGAGCGGGGGACGGGGAGATACAGCCGCTCAAGACGTATAATTACGGAGAGATATCGTTCAAAGGCAACAACGGGGGAGCCTATTGGTCTGACCGGGCCTACGTGGCGGGACAGGCCAGGAACGACCTGACAGACTGGACGAGCGGCGGCGCCGACGGTAACGGATGGAAGCTGAGCAGCGACAACGACGCCACGTCGACACTGAAGATCGAGAACATGTCGCAGATGTATCAGGGTTTTCATGGGAAATTCGAGTTTTCCGCCGGCCTGGACAGCGGATGGCATTTGAGTAACGGGTATGCCTACGGCCTGGCATCGGTAAGGACCGCGTCCGGCGATCATACAACCGCATCCAGCAATCCCTATTTCTGGATCAGCGACTTAAAGCGTCATATCAGATGGAAGACGGGCGGCAAGATCGACGTGGATGAATGGAGCATGAACAGTGCCATGTCCTCCATTCAGCTGCAGATCAAAAAATACAAGAACAAGTCAAACAACAACGTGTACAGCCGGATCACCTCCGGGTATCTGACGAGGAGGACGTTTGACAATAACCTGCGCCTGCGCATTCATACTGCCAACGACGGGGAAAGCGGAGGCGGAAACGTGGTCACCGCGCCATCGGGAGCCGCCAGCCTGAAGGAGGATAGCGGCGTCTATAAGAGCATGAAGCCGGAGGTTATGATCGTGACGGACTACGGCGGCGTCAACGGTAATGGCAAGCTCTACGTGGGCAGCAAGGTGAGCGTGGCCCTGACGTCCAGCGCCACCTACAAGCCTTACTCCGGCAAAGCCCTCAATTCGGCGGTCTACGTGACACGTTCAAACGGCAAGGAAGTGCCGGCTGAGATTATTAAAGGTGATAATGGAACCTTCTACGTGACGCTCGTGTGGGACAACATGACCGAAGCCGACCTGAAGGATGAATACACCATCAATCTGGTCATGACCAGAAAGCAGGAGATCGAATTGAACCTGGCTCCTTCGGTGGAGCGCAAGGTCAATCGCGACGGCGCCATCTCCCAGGAGATCGATCCTGACAAGATAGGCGAGGCATGGGATGCATTCTGGAAGAGCGGGTCAAATACCATCACCGTGGGCGTAAGCGAGACGACGGGCAAGGCTCCTCATTACAGCGGCAAGGTCAGGGAGATAACGCTTTCCCGGAGTGATTGGAAATCTGAGGATAAGAATCCCCTAAAGAACCTTGGAGAGCATGAGAACGTTCAGTACGTTAATTTCAACCGCGATAAAAATGACCGGATCGTCTTTAACGGCAAAGGATACAAGGGCAATGAAAAGATCATGCTGACCGTGGAGTCGCTGACGTTCCCGAAGCTCAACTTCGCCTACTACAGGGCGGAGTACCTGGACAAGCCAAACACGATGGAGGCCTTCGTGAATCGCGTGGAGCTCTATCTTGATGCGGACGGCGACGGAAAAATATCAGGCAAATATGATGAAAATACGGGGTATTTCCTGCTGGACGATGATTCGGATGACGAATTCCTGGAGATTCTGGAGGAGGGAGCCTATGACGAGTCCGGCTTTAATCCGGTGTCCCTGACCAAGGGCGGGTATGGCGAATATTTCGCCAAGGTCTACTACACCATGACTCCCAGGTACCTGGTAGTGCCAAGCGGCGTGGATGCCACCGGCACAGCTCAGGTGCTGCCCGCCTTCGTGACCAGCAGAACCACCTCCGAGAAGGTCTCAAATCTTACGGAGGAGCAGCAGCAGTATCGTTATCTGATGTCCGGCAGGAAAGCAGATGGCACCAGGACCTCCGACGATCACCCGATGTACGGGGAGGAGGCGACGGTATTGAACTACGTGGACGTGCCCCTGGGAGGAGACCGCAGCCCGTTGTATGAGACGGTGCCATATTCCGGAGAGTATAAGTGGGATCCGGATTACGTGGGACACCTCATTTATGCCTACGACAATCCCACGCCCGTGACTATAGGGAAGAGCCTGCTCGGAGACAACAAGCCGCTTGTTGATTTTACGGTGGACGCGAAAAACGGAACCACGGTCATGACCGATGCCGCTAGGGCATGCACGAACGGATATCTGGGTTCCTTTACGGCCGACACGGACATCGCGCTGTGCGTGGAAAGGCAGGAACACACCTCCGATGAACTGCAAAAGGCTCCGGAGACGATCGATGCCATGAGCATAGAGAGCGTCGTGCTCACCGGCCGGACCGCGGCGGCGAGCGGCGCATACAATTCCGAGGGCGCGGACGGCGACGGAGGATCCGGCTCCTTCGATACAAAAAACAGCGGTCAGCCACTTGACGAGTTCAACGTGGACTATAATTCCAATCTGATGATCATGAAGGAGTCCTTCCAGGGCTTTGCCACCATCATGCAGGGCAGGAACAAGATCACTGTCATGATCTCGATCCCGGTAGCGAGCAAGAGTAAATCATCCGGCGGTGAGAATGCCGGCAAATGGCAGAAGACGACGTTTCCGCAGACCGTGACCAAAACCGTGATGGGGGGCGCGGATCAGATATCGTCCGCAGCTCATGATCTGAAGAACCTTCAGTATGACAAACTCCTGGACAACTGGGAAAAGCAGGGCTATAAGGACACCGCCAGGGGCGGAGGCATAAAGAGCAGCAACATGTCTTACTCCTTGAGCTTTTCCATGATCCTTTCATTTAAGTACGATACCAGGTACAATGTCTGGTACTTTTCGGATTTTGCCTTCGGAGCGGCCGGCGCATTCAAATTTTCCTACACAGTCCGGCTGGCTCCCTGTCCGATCTTTTACGCATTCGTCTCCGTGAATCCGGCGGTCACCATCGGAACCGGAGGCACCGTATTGCACACCGAGGTTGAGAGCGACAAGCCGATCGTCACCAAGGAAAGCGAGAAGACGCTGAAGAGGGGCGAGAGCATGATGATCCGGACGCCCTTCATAAATATGAAAATCCAGTTTAAAGGCAAGATCTATCTGGAGGCCCTGGACTCTGAAAACGCGAAGACGGTGACGTCCGGATCGAATAAGGGAGTGCTGAACTCCAATGGAGAAGATAAGATCCAGGTGCAGTTCAAGAACGTTAAAGACGGCATGACCTTTGATTCCAACCGGACCCCTAAGTACGTGCACATCGTGGCCTTGAGCGACGTGACCATTACGTATCTGAACAGCATAGAGTACGTCAGGAACCGGCTCGCCTGGAGCGGCATCAACATAGATCCGAAGGTGACGGTTGAAGCCGGAGGCGGAGTCGGAGTCGAAGGGCTGAAGGGTGAGGTCTTCGCCAGGATCGTGCTCTCAGCCAGCTTCTACCTGGGCAGGGAGGCCGACGACGGAAGCCTGGACAGCGGCGTGGCGAACGTAAGCTTAGGCGTAAACGTGGTTCTCAGGGGAATGGTCCTCATGATCAGCTGGGAGACGGACGTCATAGGCATAAGGATCGCCTATGACGGAGAAAAGGATAAATGGACGGGATACTATACGGTCATGGGCCAGGAGAAGAAACTTGGGTCTGACGGATCATCCGACGGAGGAGGCATGCATCTGCCGGTCAATTACAGCGACACGCAGACCATCTATTCATCACAGCCCCTGTCCGAGGAGGATGTCGAAGCGGCGGACGACGGAGACGTCGACAGGCTGCTGGCCTACAATCCGGATGACTGGAGGGTGCCCTTCCAGCTTTCGGGCTACAACAGCTCCGGAGAGGCCATACGGCTCCTTGACGGTGTGGACATAGGCTATGACTACCGGGTAGTGACCGTGGACGGCGCTAATTACGTGCTGTACACCATCAGCCGCCCCGGGGGAGACGGCATGGACACCACCATGCTCGTCATGTCACGCCTCGTGATGACGGGGGAAGGTTATGGCCAGCATGAAGGAGACATCGAAAAGGCCGGAGCGGCATTCGGCGACGGCCTCGGCCTCGTCAATCCGCTGGATTGGGAAGAGGTCGATATTGGGAACGGAGATAAGCGAAAGGTGGTCAATGCTCCGGCTGACCGAAGCAACGTTCCGTACGTCTGCGTGGATCTGGCTAAGGACTCAAGAGGCAACCTGTCAGACGACGGCACCGGAGACCTCGGGTTTGACGTGGAGGTATTCGGCGACGAGATCTGCGTGGCATGGGTCAGCTACAGGGACAAGGTGCCCAATCCTGATGCGAGCGACATGACCGCGGTATTCCAGAATGCAGCGAGGAATACGGTGGTAAAGCAGGCATCCTATGACGTGACGACGAAGGAGGGCTTCTCCGAGGCTAAGGTGATCAGCGATCCCGATGAGAATTCGGCAGTGTATTCACCCACCATCATCAGCGAAAGGCTTACCGCCTTCGTACAGGCCAACCACGTCAGCGATGCCGAAAGGTCCAAACTGGTGGCGCAGTACGCGCAGAAGCTCAACAGGCTCGGCTATTCCGAGGACGGGGATGAGGTCAGGGCTTCCATATACAGTTCGCGCATGCATAACTATGAGAATAACCTGGACTATAAGGGTGATTCGAGCACGATATACGTATACGGCACCGAGGAGGATGAACTGTTTGAGGGAATAAACTATCATCTGACTCCGACGTACCCGTCCATCAAGCCCATCGACAGGATCAAGGGACTGGAAATGCAGGAAGGAACGCTTGACGTCGCATATCTGGCGTACACGACCTGGGAGGAGGACATGGATCCCGACTCCAAATTGGACGATCATGATGCCGGACTGTACATACTCTGCATGGATGGCGAGGATGCGGATCCCTACCAGGAGGTGGACGTCCTGTCCAGCTTTTCCGGCAAGCTGGATGCACACAAGTATTTCGACGCCCTCGAGATCTATGACGAGGGGATCCGGTATGATGCCATCGGCATGGATGACAGGGATCTGCTCATCGTGGGACAGGACGGCAAGATATACACCATGCATTTCTATTCCGGAAATGGCGCGTTGTCCTTCAGTTCCCTGGATTCCACGGAGTTTTACGGAGGAAGCGCCGACGAGCACAGGAGTTCCTACGCCTTCGGAGCTGACGGAGCCGGCAACCTGGCCACCGTCTACGTGCACAAGGTGGATCATACCTCCAATACCGGCCTGTACATAAGCAGGTATGATGAGCGGACCAGAACCTGGGGCAAGGGAGTGCTGCTGGCCATGAGGCACATGGACGTTCATGAGGATGCCCTGAGGCACGACTGGGACGCCGAGACCGCAGATCAGGCATTTCTGGGCAGGCTTGAAGGCTATGACGGCGGCGGCATGGATCAGTTCCAGTTTGACAATCCGCAGATCGCATTAGGAACCAAGGACGTCGTGTCGGCCGGTACCGGCACCGACGGAGGAGAAAAGACCGTCACCATGGATGACTCAACTTCTAACGAGACGACGCTGGTGATCATGACCCAGGGCGTGATGAGGTATCTGGAGGAGCTGACGCCGGACGATCCCAATGCCGGCAGCTTCATATCCCCCACGGATGAGCAGCCTGCGGATGCCGCATTCCCCAAGGGCATGGGCATCTATGCCATCAGCTACGGCGTGGGAAGTCAGAGCATAGGCGAGGCCACCCTCAGCTTCATCAGGGAGGATTTCACCGCGGGAGCCGAACTTACCGCCAATATCTCCTTTGTAAACGGCGGAGACATAAGCATCAGGGGTTCGGAAGAGAATCCCATCACCGTCACCTTAAGCGTCAGCGGAGAAGGAGTGCCCATGACGTCGCTCAAATCATGGGAGCTGACGGAAAACGTCGTGCCCGGCAGGGAGATAGCCTGTGCGGGGACGTTCACGCTGCCCGTGACGCTGCCCGAGGGAGCGGGCTTCCACCTCTCGATCAGCGAAGACGAGACTTATGCGGAGGATCCTTACACGGCCACAATGCGTAACGTATTCCTGGTGGAAGGAAAGAGGGAGCTTGGCTTCGAGGAAGCGGTGATGGAACTGTCCAGACAGGACAACGGTAAGCTTACGATCGATGAAAAGGGCAATGCGGTAATAAACGTGGACCTCTTCGTGGGCAACCGCGGACTCTCGGATGCCGGGGACGTGCGACTTCAGTTCTCCTACGGGATCCATGACCCGGCCATCGCCGATCAGGTTCGGGAACTTAAGGGTCAGGCTTCCGATTGGAATGACGTCATATACAGTGCGCTGGACATCTCGGACAATACGCTGACGGTAGGCGAGGAAGAGGCGCTCGCGCCCCTTGGAGCGGGAGCGGATGAACTTAAGGCAGGCATACTGCCCATGGGCGTGATACATACGGGATACGGACGGCACGTGCGCGGCACCGTCACGATCCCCGCGGAAAGATTCATGGCATATGGTCTGGACGGAGAGGACGTGCCGGCAGGATCGCTGATCCTGCGCGTCGAGGTTTATTGCGGAGAAGAAGCGGCGGGAAAGGATGATTTTGGCATACTCCGGATAGAACGTGATGAGTGTGACGACACGAACAATCAGACGGAGGCGATCATCGATCACACCACCGTATATGCGGTGCCGGCGCAGTTCGTGCTGCCCATCGGTGCCATGCTCAGGATCCCCGTGTACTATACGACCACCCTTGGCACCGAGGAGCCGGTGACCAACGCGATGGAACTTACCGACTGCGAGGAAGGCGGTCAGATGATGGACGTCGTGGCCTTTGAGCGCAGGAACTACGGCAATGGCACAGGCAGGGGAGCCCTGGTCATAAGGGGGTCCAGGACGGGTACCGGCTACGTCAGGATACAGGATGAAAAAACCAACGCATATCAGGACATAGCCATAGAGTTCATGGATGCCGATGACGGGATTGTGGTATCCACTTCCACGGGAATATTCACCTTCTATGACGTGGAGGGCAAGACGTGCAAGACCAGCAATGACAGCTGGCAGTTCAGCGCGAGCGCATACGCCGATTCGCTTAGATCCGGCGGCAAGCCGGGAGCAAGCTTCAAGTTTACCACGGAGGCGGAGACCATCGACCTGGGCTTCGACGGTGAGGTGTTCATCACCAGCGACAGGACGGGCTTCAGGCAGGGCACGCTTAAGAGCGACGGCAGCGTGAAGAGATTCACCTTCGGAACCAATCCGGATCATGATACCCATACCGTGACCGTGACCGTCAAGAACGTGGGATCGGATGGCAAGTGGGCGGTATTTACCAAAATGGCCGAATACTATGACGCAGAGAATTTTGACGTGGACGGCTGGACCGATGGAGACTCCCTTACCCTGTTGTGGGATACCCATTTTCCCGGGCGAGGGACGCTGAAGGCCAATCAGGCATTTGAGGCGAAGCTGCTCATCCTGAGCGACAGCACCGTGAATGACCGCATTCAGGATAACGGGGTCTATGAGGTGACGGAGAGGAAGGAACTCACGAAGTACTCCCTGTTGGAAACCATCCGCTTCAAGCAAAACGGGCAGTTCAAGATAGAGGCTGCCAATCAGAACGGCGCGGCAGCCACTGAGGCATTTAACGTGGACTGGTGGGATGAGGACGGAACCGAGACGGAAGCGCTTTCCTCAGGCAGTCCGGCCCTAACCTTCTATGAGACCAAGTATCCGGACGTCACGCTGCATTCCCTGGGCATCGACGATGAACTCGAGGTGATCGACAACAGATGGATGAGTGCCGAATGGATCAAGTCCGAGGGCGTGATCAGGGTAACCCTCCATGGCGATGCACCCATGGAGAACATGGAGGCTCATGTGGCGTCCCTGAAGGGAATCTTTGATGAAGACTTCGATGATGAAGACATCCTGAATCAGAAGCCCACGCCGATCCGCAGGGGCGAAAGCGTCAATTTCCAGGTTGAGGAGAATGACTTCTACCTGGTGGCGGTGGGGGCGGACAAGGTTACCACGTACGATCCCGCCCTGAGCTATAAGGTCATAGACGAGTACGGCAATGAAGAGACGTATAACGGAGAAGATGCCTACTACGTGAATTATCAGTTCGTGGCAACCGGATCGGATGACGCCGGGGTGGATGACGAGGGCTGGGAGGGCATAGCCAACGATCAGGTCGTACAGAACCTGCCCGACAATAAGCTCACCTTTGACTCCGTCGTGGAAGGAGATACCCTGTATCTCCTCAAGGGCGGCAAGTATTCGTATGAAAGCGGACTGGAGATCAACCCTTACGTAAAGGGCGCAGTCAAACTGAACGCCAAGAAGAACCTGCTGGCGGCCAAGAAGGATTCGATGCTCGTCATCAGGCAGGGAACCGAGGAAAAGACGGTGCTGCTGCGCACGGTGACGATAAAGAAAAAGACCATCACCTTAAACAGCCGCAGGCGCAGCTTCTCCTTCGACGAGATATTCACGGGAGCCGGAGAGATGCTGCCCGACGTTGATCCCACCACGGGAATATATGCCGTAGAGATCAAGAGTGATAAGAATGGCATCCTGGACCGTGGGGACGGATCCGACAAGGATTATCTGAAGAGAGCCGATGAAACGCTGATGAAGAACGGGTACGTCGCGCTGGATGACTTTACGCTCGGATCCACGGGCAAAAAGGGCAGCGCTACCATTACGGCCAGATTCGGGGGAGTGACGTACAAGGTTAAGGTCAAGAGCACCGGCTATCCGATATTTGACGGCGAGACGGGCAGCCTGGTGCAGAACCTCGCGGAGGCGGATGACGCCGGCAACAGGGTGCTGACCTGGGATGCCGTGGAGGACGGAGACACGCTGATCCTTGCCAAGGGAGGCAAGTATTCAATAGAGGCAGGGGTGGAAATAGAGCCTGCGGAGGCGGCATACAAGAATGCCGTCAAGGTAACCGTGAACAAAAAGAGCGGCATCAGGAAGCTGACCATCAAGAAGGAGGCTCCCGTCAAACTCTCCAGGACGGATGCTTCGGGCAATAAGGAAGTAAAGACCGTGCTGATCAACATGGTGACCGTCAGGAAAAAGACGGTGACACTGCAGGCAGGGGAGAGCTGCACGCTGGCCAATCTGTTCCCCGAGCAGTACGAACTGCTGCCCGATACTTCGGGCGTGGGAGACTATGGCGGGATCAGGATCGCCCTCACCGACAAGAATGGAGTGGTCTCCATCAATGAGGAGAACTTCCCAGTGTCGTCCGATGACATGACGCTGCTTCGTGACTTTAAGGTAGGCAGGACGCTCCGGAACGGCAGCGCGCAGATAGCGTTGAGCTTCGGCGGCAGGACGTACAAGGCGACGGTGAAGTGCAAGTAAGACGGAATCACTTCGGGGAAGCATCGTTATGGCGCTTCCCCGAAACGTGAGGAGGCATATACATGGGAATCTACGTTAATCCCGGAAACGAAAGCATGCAGAGCGTAGTCGGATCCAGAATATATGTGGATAAGACGGGACTGCTTAAAGTATTAAATAAATATATCGGGAGCGAGAACCGCTATTTTTCCGTGAGCCGTGCGAGACGCTTTGGCAAGACAATGGCTGCTGAGATGATCGATGCGTATTACAGCCGGGGCTGTCAGTCAAAGGAATTGTTTGCGCCTTATGAGATCGCGTTAGATAAGGATTTTGAAAAACATCTGAATCAGTACAATGTTGTGCATTTTGACGTGGCAAGCTTTTTGAACAGGGCAAAGTCGCCGGAGGACGTGGTTCCGTTTATTGAGCGGTCTCTTCTTGGAGAAATGCTTGAGGAGTTCCCTTATCTTAAGGAGAGTAACCCTCCTGATACCCCTGATGCCATGAACCGTGTGTTCCTCCACGACGGAGTCAGGTTTATTGTGGTCATTGATGAGTACGACTGCATTACGAGAGATGCCGCGGATAACGAGGAACTGGTGCTGGCATTTCTGAAATATCTGCGAGGCTTCTTTAAAACCGAGGAATCCAGACATTTTCTTGCTCTTGGCTATATCACCGGAATTCTGCCCATCAAAAAGATGCGCGGAGAATCCTCATTGAACAATTTCAGTGAGTATACCATGATCCATCCGGAAAACCTTGTGACGTATTTTGGGTTTACGCAGCAGGAGCTTGAGGAACTCTGCGGGCGTTATGCCTTTTCCCCCGGGGATATGGGCAGCTGGTACGACGGCTATTACATGTACGCATCCGAACCCGGTAAAAACATGGAAGAGGGTGAGGAAAATGAGGATGGCAGCGTTCGCCTCGTGGATGGACGGTTAAAAAGGTTATGGCATATTTATAATCCAAATTCGGTGGTGGAGGCACTTCAGATGGATGCTTTGCGATCCTTCTGGAAGAATACCGGAGGCTTTGAGTCTCTCCGGGATTTCATCACGATGAATTACGCAGGGTTAAAGGATGACGTGGTCCAAATGCTTACCGGTGGCAGGTGCAGAGTGGACATAACGAGCTTCCAAAACGACGTGACGCATTTTAAAAGCAAGGATGACGTGCTCACCTGCCTGATCCACATGGGATATTTCGGTTACGATGCCCACACGGGAGAGGCCTTTATTCCTAACAGGGAAGTGGCCGAGGTATTTGAGGCAGCGGTAAAGACCGGGGAATGGGATGACGTGGGAGATGCACTGCGGCACTCGGATAAGCTCCTGCGGGCCGTGTGGGCGATGGATGAGGATAAGGTAGCGCAGATCATCGCCGCGTCGCATCAGGACTATGCCTCCATTTTGGAGTATCACGACGAGAATTCCCTTGCCCTGGCCATCATGGTGAGTTTCTACACCGCGAGGAACCAGTATCGGGTGATAAGGGAGCTGCCCGCAGGCAAGGGCTTTGCCGACATCGCATTTATCCCTAAAATACAGGGAAAGTGCCCTGCCATGCTCGTGGAACTGAAATGGAACAGAAGTGCCAGGGCGGCCATACGACAGATCAAGGACAGGAATTATGCAGGCGTTCTTTCGGACTATCACGGGAAAATTCTTCTCGTTGGCATCAACTATACGAAAAAGACGAAGAAATATATTTGTCGGATAGAGGAGATCCATGATCAGCTTTTATAGTCTGCGTGAGCAGGGTGATCGATCCGGACAGCCTGTTTAAAAGAGCATAAATTTTGAATTAGAACATAGTGCTTGTGCGCTGCTGAATTTGAAAATTCGGAGGAGAGAATGAAAATGAACGGGGAATTACGACGTGCGCTCAGCATCTTTCTATCCATAGCGATAGTGTGGACGTCGCTGGATCTGAGTGTGGTTGCAGCGGGGGATAGTGATGTCATCCAGAGCGATGCGTCCGGTGAAGCCGCTAATACTGTCATCCAGAGCGATGCGTCCGGTGAAGCCGCTAATACTGTCATCCTGAGCGGTAGCGAAGGATCCCACGACCGGAGCGATAATACAGGCATAGAAGGTCGTTCGGGAGGAGTATTCGGGTTCGGCGAGACGCTGCTTGATGCCGCGGAGGGCGATGAACTGACCATAAGCGTCGTCCGGGAGGGCAGCACCGATGCGCAGGCATCGGTGATATTTAAGGCCGTCGACGTCTCTGCGGAGTATGGAAAGGACTATACGCTCAGCATCGAGGGAGGCCTGTTCGGGGATATAACTCTGGCATCAGAGAACGTGCGGCCGCTGATGGAAGCTACAACTGAGCCTGTCATCCAGAGCGATGCGTCTGGCGAAGCCGGCAATACTGTCATCCTGAGCGATGCGTCCGGCGAAGCCGGCCGCCCGTTTGCTTCGCAAACTGACGCCGCACTCGTGGCAGACCTCGTGCAGGCTGGCGAAGGATCCCCTGACCGAAGTACCACCTCCCTCGCGACACTCTATACCCTTCAGACAGGACAGGAGGCTCCCTCCTATGACTGGCGGGAATTCAATGAAGAGAGCACTGCGGCGGAGGTTTCCGAGACTATCGATGCCCTGCAGTCCGGCTGGGACGGGACGAAGGAGAGTTTGCAGTCCCTGCCCGGCGTGACGGCGCGGCTTGCCTTTGCAGCAGGAGAATATCAGAAGGATGTCAAGGTAAAGATCAAAAAGGATGGACGGTCGGAGTCCGGCGAGGTGATGGCCTTTGTGCTGCAGGACGCCGAGGGAGCGGAGATCGGCGACGCCTACAGCGGGTATCTCAACATCGCCGACAGTGATGATGCGGAGGAGACGGTCTTCTCCGTGCGG
>CALGGH010000172.1 GCA_937916415.1 uncultured Lachnospiraceae bacterium | reverse complement strand
CTGGTGATCCATGAAAAGCCGTTCTCGTTCACTGCGATGTCGTACTTCGGCCCGACAGTAAGCTGCAGACGCAGATCGATCTAAAGTATATAGTCAACGGCTCTCAGACATATGACAAGGATCTCATAACCTACCACATAATGTTTAAGCCCGGCGAAGAAGGTCATGACGAGCTGGTGCCCTATTACAGGGAATGCTTCATTGACAGGTATGACGCGGACTTTCCCGTGGGGCTGTTCGTAAGCATACCTGACTCGAAGAAGAAGTATAACCGCTGGCTGGTGGTTGACCGGGCAAACGTCAACGATCCGCAGTTCCCGACCTATGAGATATTGCGGTGCGACTATGTTTTTCAGTGGATCCATAAGGGCGGGAAATATCAGATGCCGGGGGTTCTGAGGTCGCAGAACAGCTACAACTCGGGAATCTGGCGTGATTACATGATCACCAGCGTCGAGGATCAGCAGAAATTCTGCGTCAGCTTAAACCGTGACACGGAGCATCTCTTCTATAACATACGCATGCTCATCGACAATCGAGTCGAGACGGAGCCCAGGAGCTTCCAGATCACCAAGGTCAACCGGATCGCTCCGAACGGAGTCGCCAGGATCACGCTGGCCCAGGACAATTTTGACCGGCATTCGGATTACGTGGAGCGTGACGATGACGGCAGGATCATGGGAATGACATCCGATCCATCAATGAACTCAGGACCCGTCAGCTGGAAATAGTTGCCCAGTCCGCTGCGGAGGACCAGAAGCTGGCCCGGGAGATACGCGAACTGAAGGATGACATGAACGTGCTGCACGACAAGATCGACGGGATTGCCGGCGCACGGCGGCAACTCCTTCATCGTCGATCAGGTCGTCCCGGTCATGAAGCTGCTGAACGTGGTGGATGATTGATGAGGGCGGTTTATTTCCTGTAATCTATTGACAATCAGACATAATTGAGACTAAACTTAAAGAGCAGTAGATAATTAGGCGAGTGGATCGTCTGGGTTAGAGTCTAAAAAAGTTATTTAGAAGATAACCGTCGAGTGCCATCGGCGGTTTTCTTCACGATTGGATATGGATACCGATGTTGAAAATAGCTGTTGACAAACCGATATGTAAAAGCCCATAATAAAAGAACAACAGATGCAGCGGTCAAGCCGTTGGTGTCTGTTTATTTCAGACAATTATATTGCAAGAAATAAACCGCATCTTTGGCCAAGGGGCGGTTTATTTCTTGTTCTGGACATTTTTTATGTAATAAGAGATACACATAGGTATAGTGGCTACAGCCAATCCTCTTAAAAAAGTAAGTAGTTCCAAAAACAAGCTATTCACTGTTTATCCTCCTCTCTTTTAGATTTGATAATGCCTATAAAAGCACATTACCATGTATGTGTGTAAGCATAAACACAATGAGAAAAGGAAAACAGCTTAACCGCCGTACCGCTTATGGTACTTAGACATCTGTTGTTCTCAGCTTCATTGTAACAAAGCACCCTTAAAAGTCAATCAATTTATAATTGAAAAGATAGTGGACAGGAGTAGCATCCTGTCTTTTTTAATTGTCATGAAAATGGAGGGAACTCATGGAAAACACAGACAAAATCACTGTTGAAGAATTTCTGGCAGACGTTAGGAAGCTTCCTAACAACGAAGCGACGCTGAAAAGATTCTATAAGAATCATGTTGTCAAAACCTTCGTGGATTATGAGACCAAGATCGCGGACGTCAGGCGCATAACGGACGTGGGCAATTACGTCGCCGTCACGGATCCGGTCACCGGTGAGGAGCGCGCAGCGTTTAAGAGGAACTCTCCTACCATGGAGTTCCTGCTGAGATTGAGATTGAGACTGATCCTTCACTACTCGGATCTGCAGCTGGAGGTTGATTCGGAAAAATGACTCAGCCGAAGTCCCTGATCCCGAAGAATAACCATGGCCGGGCAGGGACGACTGCGTGAGCTGCGAACCGTGGCATCCGTGTATAAGAAGGAAGTGGCCAAGTTCAACAGGGCAATCGAGAAATACGCTTCCGGCCTGGAGGAGCAGCTGAAGCTCCTGCGATCTTCTTTCGAAGACCTTAAGAAGGAGATCCTCGACGCCGCGGCGGTGATGCGCGGTGATGAACTCAGGCACGGACAGCATTCTGACGGACGTTACGGCAGCCTGCACTTTTTCACCGGAGAACGGCACCGCCCTCTCTCCGGGAGATTCGGCCGTCAGCATCAGCTGGAGGCACGTCAAGACGGACGAGGTCTTCACCGCGTCCGTCCCGATAGAAGTAACGATCCCCTCATGGGCAGACGCAACCTACGAGGAAATAGCCACTCTGCTGGACCTGCACTATTCAGGCCGGATAGATCTCACGGATTACTGGGCGGTCGGCGATGAAAGGGTCGTGCCCCTGTCATCCATGCATACCTACGTCAGCGCTGATTCGGCGGAGGCCGGATATTCGGGCGAGGACACTGCATCCCGGAACGTCACCATTACGCTGACGCATGCGGGGGGAAAGGAACTCAGGACGCCCATAAACGGACGTACGGAATGTGCCTTTCAGTGGGACGTGAAGGAAGCCTTTCCAACGTATAGCGTGCCCTATGCGAACGAGAGGCTCGACGTCTGCTTTGATGACACATTCGTAAGCTACGACACGGAAGACAATGAGGGAGGATACGGTCAGGAAACCATTCGGGAATGGCTGAATGACGAGTATTTCGGTGCCCTGCCCGAGGAATTCAGGGCAATATGCAAGAGATTTAAGTACTCTCATGCGCTGCTCGTGAACGGAACGGCCATCTCAGGCTCGTACGTTCCGCCGGTGATCACGGAGCTGGACGACATGATCGCTCTCAGGGTCCTCAGCGAAGTGACCGAAGACCGGAATTATCTGGACTATTACGGACGCGACGGCGCAAGCTTCGCCATAACGGAAGAGGCGGACGGCTCATGCCCTCCCGCCCCGTTCGGAGTTATCTGAGAGAACGCCGGGGCATTTAAGCGGTTTCGCACAGAAAGGATTATTTATGCTGGTTCAGTCAAAAATGATCAAGCTCGGCGGCAGCGGCACCGGATATGCCGTCCCGTCCTGGTCAAGGGGCACGGATGATGAGATCCGGGAAGCCCTGCAGATGCACTACGAGGGCGAGATAGACCTGACGCAGTACTGGTCGGTGGGCGATAAGAGAAAGGTGCGTCTCTCCGCCATGGAAGCCATGCCGCCGCTGACGGATGCCTATCCGGAGACGGAGGCCACCTTCGTGCTGGCAAACGCTGGCGCAAAGGCCTATCCCACGTATCAGTGCTACCGCATAGGCGAGGGCGCACAGGCATCAGCCTCCGTCTCGATCGTAGGCATAGTCCCCTATCGCGACACCGCGTCGGTCCTGACGTCCAACAACACCTACAACATACCGGACACGCCGACGTCATATAAGTCACTGCATGCCGAGATAAACGGCGAAACCGTCAACAGCCGGAACCTGATCTACGAGAAGTATTCGGCTCCGGTGTATGCCGCCAAGAAACGGTATGAACAAAAATTCTAAAATTGAAGGCGGGGTGATCACCACCCCGCCACGTCTTTTCATGCTTGTTCAATGCACCCTGATTCATTTACGAAGAGTCATCGCCAGATCAACGGTATGCTCGTCAATCCCGGACT
>CALGGH010000171.1 GCA_937916415.1 uncultured Lachnospiraceae bacterium | reverse complement strand
TGTAAGCAATTTTATCGTGGTGCTATCGGCAAGGAAGACAAGCAATACGTAAGTTTATTTTTGCACGGATCCTAAGCGTGAAAAACACGTCCCGCTCCTGATTACAGATGCAGCACTCTCTCTTTTATCTCCTGCGTGCGTCCCTGATTCCAGAACTGGGTTCCTATGTATCCGCAGGTACGCCTGGCCACGTTCATGGTGTCCTGATCATGGTTGCCGCAGTTGGGGCATTCCCATATCAGCTTGCCGTCCTTGTCGTCCTTGATCAGTATCTCTCCGTCATAGCCGCACTTCTGGCAATAGTCTGACTTGGTGTTGAGTTCCGCGTACATGATGTGGTCATAGATGTGCTTCATGACCGCAAGAACCGCATCCAGGTTGTCCTGCAGGTCCGGAACCTCCACGTAGCTGATGGCGCCGCCGGGCGAAAGTGCCTGGAACTGTGCCTCAAAGCTGAGCTTGTCGAATGCGTCTATGTTCTCGGTCACGTGTACGTGATAGCTGTTGGTAATGTAATTCTTGTCCGTAACGCCGGGGATGATGCCAAACCTCTTCTGAAGTGCCTTGGCGAACTTGTACGTGGTTGACTCCAGGGGCGTGCCGTACAGTGAGAAGTCGATGTTGGACTCCGCCTTCCACTTTTTGCAGGCGTCATTCAGGTACTTCATGACGTCGAGCGCAAAAGGAGTGGCCGTGGGATCGGTGTGTGACTTGCCGGTCATGTATCTCGTGCACTCGCAGAGTCCCGCATACCCCAGGGATATGGTCGAATATCCGTCAAAAAGAAGCTTGTCGATGGGTTCGCCCTTCTTGAGCCTGGCCAGTGCGCCGTCCTGCCAAAGTATCGGAGCCACGTCGGAAAGGGTTCCCTTCAGCCTGTTGTGCCTGCACATCAGCGCCCTGTGGCAAAGTTCAAGCCTCTCGTCCATGATCTTCCAGAACTTGTACATGTCTCGCTCTGAGGAACATGCCACGTCCACGAGGTTGATGGTCACTACGCCCTGATTGAACCGGCCATAATACTTGCGCTTGCCCGGATCATAATTGCCGGCGTTGGCCAGGTTGCCCACGCCCGCCTCGGTAAACCTGTCGGGAGTCAGGAACGAACGGCATCCCATGCAGGGATAGCAGTCTCCGCCCTTTAATTCCTTCATGATCTTCTCCGATATGTAATCGGGCACGAGCCTCTTGGCGGTGCACTTGGCGGCAAGCCTGGTCAGATAATAATACTTGCTGTCCTCATGTATGTTGTCTTCCTCGAGGACGTATATGAGCTTGGGGAACGCAGGCGTGATGTATACGCCCTTTTCATTCTTGACGCCGCGTATCCTCTGATTGAGCATTTCTTCTATAATAAGGGCAAGGTCATCACGGACCTGTCCCTCAGGCACTTCATCGATGTACATGAATACGGTGATGAAAGGTGCCTGTCCGTTGGTCGTCATCAGCGTGATCACCTGATACTGAACTATCTGACAGCCGCGGTTGATCTCCTCACGGACGCGCATCTCGGCGATCTTGTTGATCTTTTCGTCGGAAACCTCTATGTCCATGAGTTCCATTTCCTTGCGGACCTCACGGCGCAGCTTCTCGCGGCTCACCTGCACGAAAGGTGCAAGATGTGCCAGTGATATGCTCTGTCCGCCGTACTGCGAGCTGGCGATCTGGGCTATGGCCTGGGTAGCTATGTTGCATGCGGTCGAAAAGCTCTTGGGCTTGTCGATCATGGTCTCGGAGATGACTGTGCCGTTCTGAAGCATGTCAGCCGCATCGCCAAATGCGATATATTCTGCACGGATGTCTTCAGGATAGCGAAGACCGGCAGCAGTAAAGTGATTGTTGCATTCACCCTCAACGCTTGAGCCGGCGGCAGCAACAGCAAAGTGCTTGCCCTTTACATCTGAAAGGCTCTGAATGCCGGATTTCTGTGTGGCAACTACCTGATTCGGGTTAAAGTAGAGGCCTGCAATCACGCGGAGCTTTTTGTTTGCATTTCCTGTAAAGCTGTCCGTGCCGTTATAGCTCTGAAAGC
>CALGGH010000170.1 GCA_937916415.1 uncultured Lachnospiraceae bacterium | reverse complement strand
GACAGACATGAGTGATGACAGGGGGGATGAGATAATTGACGGAACTGACATTAGCAGCTACGGTGGAAAATATCACCGCAGCGACAGCATTTATAGATGAACAGTTGGAGGCTTTAAACTGTAATATGAAGGCTCAGATGCAGATTGATGTGGCGATCGATGAGCTTTTCGGCAATATTGCCCACTATGCCTACGCTGGTGTTTGCGGTGATGCAACGGTATGATTTGACTTCGATGAAGATACCCGCACGGCAGGCGTTACCTTCATCGACAGCGGCGTTCCATTCAATCCACTGGAAAGGGATGACCCGGATGTGACACTTTCCGCGGAGGAACGGGGAATCGGCGGTTTAGGTATATTCATGGTCAAAAAGAGCATGGACGATTGCCTGTATCATCGTGACGGTTCCAACAACGTCCTGACGATCAAAAAAAAGCTAAATTAACGCTAAATGTTTACTGGATCAACGTAGCGGAGCATCCCGGATGACTAAGGATCCGTGCAAAAATAAACTTACATATTGCTTGTCTTCCTTGCCGATGGCACCACGATAAAATTGCTTAGGAGCCACGCATAAATTAATGCTGCAACTTGCGCAGGATGAATCAGTCCAGGCAAGGCGGCGGAAGGAGTCGTAGCGGGCTACGATGACTGACGCCAACGATGCATGGGCGGATTCAGACAAGGAAGTTGTAACATTAATTTATGCGTGGCTCCTTACATAAAGGCAGGAATGAGCAGATGATACATAAAAGGGGAACACAATGTCAAATCGTAAATATCTAACCGATACAAAGGAGTGGCGTTACTATTTTGACAGTAAAACACTTCAATCAGCAGAAAATATGATCAAAAGGGGTAACTTCAGGGATTTTAGGTACAACGACGATACTGCGGCTGCAGTCATCGGCAGTGGATTCACGCCATTGATACGTCACGCACCGACATGTTATTCAGACGAATGGGAAGAGGAATGCTTCTCATGCACCTGCGCCGCAGCGAATCCGAAGAAGAACTGGTGGGGCGGCATTACGAGCTACGGCAGGCCATGCGCTCACGAGGCCTGTCTTCTCATGTTGTGGGAAAAGGCCCGGGGTCCATGGACGTTTACCGAAACCGACGAGGAATGGGAGGAGCGCAAGGCCGCGGAGGAACACGAGGCCAAAATGAAGAAATACGAGGCGAAAAAAAATGCCGAAGAGAAGGAGATTCGTCCCGCTTCTGAATGGCATCTGAAGGAGAGCGACCTGACCGAGACGCCATTCTTTAATCTGCCTGAATTTCTGCAAAACCGAAAAACCACACTGTTTGCACTCAACACGGCGGCCGGTCATCTTGATGTCGGAGAGATCAGGATGACCTCGGAACCCAAACTCGGATTTGGAAGTGACGGAAGACAGATTATTGAATTCAGCTTCGTGACGGACAATGAATATGAAGATGCAAGTACTTCCATAACATTTGACGGCAAGGAAATAATTCATGAAAAATGCAGCTGCAAAAAAATACGTTACGGACACGCATTGTACGGGCGTGATGATTCCGACGTTAAGTTGTGCGGTCATGAACTTGCCGCCATCAGTCTGGCATGGGATTACGTGCTTAAACATAATCCCGGAGACGCTACGGACAAAAAGGCCGAGAAGCTTCTCTCAATCCTGGACGGAGGCAATTTGATCGACGTCAATGAAGACGATGAGCATGAAGAAGACAAAGTAAAATGTGTTTCCATCGTTCCGCGCCTCCTCATTAACGAAGACGGGCTGTCACTCACTTTCAAGATAAGCAAGGACGGAGGACGTTCACTCATCCTTAAATCGTTCAGAAGCTTTCAGGAAGCAATTGAAGCCGGAACCCGATTTGAAGCCGGAAAGAATCTGAATATAGATTTTTCCACTGAAACCACGGATGATGACAGTGAAGTCTGGATGGATTACATACGCGGACGCATCAACGATGCGGACAGGGTAAATAACAGGCTGGCCAGTAACCGCCATTACTATGGCAGGGGGGTGTCCGTCCAGAGCAACGAGACGCTGCAGGGTGCATCCCTGGATCAGTTCTACCGCCTTGCCGAGGGCTTGGACGTTGAATATGAAAACAAAACCGACTTGGATAAGGGAACTGTTCACGTTGGCGATGCGGTGGTAAGAATAAGGCTTACCGGAAACCTCGTGTCAGGGTCACAAACAAGTCCGGCCGGAATACGGGTCACCGGGATGGTACCAAGGGTGATAGAGGGTCAGAGCGGAAGTTACGTTCTGACTGATAAGTCTTTGGGAATACTTTCCTCCGCTCAGTCGGCCACGATCACTCCGTTTAAAAGCATTGCGGATCGACATGGCTTCATAGATTTTACCGTGGGGAAAAATCGTCTCAGTGAATTTTATTACAGGATAGTGCCTGAATTCCTGGATAATCCTTTTATCGACTTTACGGATGAGACGCATGGACAGCTTGACGAACTGCTCCCGCCTGAACCTTACTTTACTTTCAGGCTTGACATGTCGTCGTCCGGAAGGGCCATGCTGAAATGTGAAGTTACGTATGAAGAGAATACGTACAGTCTTGGGGATGGGACGCTGGATGCGGATTCCGGCGCATATCGCGATGATGCCCAGGAAGAACGCGTGCTGAAATGCATCCGAAGATATTTTCACGTGTGGGACGGGAAGCAGTGCACGTGGACCGCTGAAAATGATGATGACGTGACGTTTACCATCATGACGGAGGGACTGGAGGCCTTTTCCGGATTCGGAGAGGTGACGTGTACCGACCGCTTCATGGGCAGGTCCGTCAGAAGCATGCCTTCCGTAGGCGTCAACATATCGGTAGACAGCGGACTGCTTGACATTTCAGTACTGTCAAGGGACGTATCGCGGGATGAACTGGCTGAAATATATAACAGCTACAGCCTGAAAAAGAAATATCACAGGCTTAAGGATGGCAGTTTTCTGGCAATTGGGGATGGCGCTTTCTTCAAGTCACTGGAGGATTTGGCCAATGGGATGGATCTTACTGCGGAACAGCTCATAAATGAGCATCAGAGACTGCCGCTGTACCGTTCGCTGTATCTTGACCATCTTCTAGAGGAGCATGATGAACTTGTCGGCAGCCGTGACAGGACGTACAGGGCTCTGATCAAGGGATTCCGTACCATTCGTGATGCGGACTATGACGTTCCCGGTTCCATGGAAAACGTGCTGAGACCATATCAGACATATGGACATAAATGGCTCCGAACCGTGACGGAATCCGGATTCGGCGGAATATTGGCCGATGAAATGGGCCTTGGCAAAACACTTGAGGCGATCAGCGTGATAAGTGCCATGAAGGATTCCGGTTCACTTAATGAGCCCGCACTCATCGTATGTCCCGCCTCGCTGATATATAACTGGGAGGAGGAGATCAGGCGGTTCGCGCCGGAACTTATTCCCTTGCCCGTGACCGGAACTGCCGCAGTCAGAAAAAAGATGCTGGCCGCATCCGCCGGGAAGGAGGCAGTCCGCACAAAGAAAGGAAAAGCTGACGAAATACCCAAACCGGCGGACGTGTTGATTACAAGTTATGATCTTTTGCGGCAGGACGTTGAGAATTACCGTAAAAGAAAGTATTCGATCATGATCATAGACGAGGCGCAGTACATAAAGAACAGCAAGGCGGCGATGACGAAAGCCGTAAAGGTCCTGGACGCGTCGAGACGGATCGCGCTTACCGGAACTCCCATCGAAAACAGGCTTGCCGAGTTATGGAGCATATTTGATTTCCTAATGCCGGGATTTCTGCATGATTATGCAAAGTTCCAGGATCAATATGAGATTCCGATCACCAAGAAAAAGGATCCTGAAGTTACTGAAAAACTAAAGCAAATGGTCAGGCCATTCATTCTGAGGAGACTGAAAAATGACGTCTTAAAGGATCTTCCTCCCAAGCTTGAAGAGGTCAGGTATGCAAGACTTGAAAACAGGCAGCGTGAACTCTATGATGCCCAGGTCCTTAAGATGAAGGGAATGCTCAAGGACAGTTCCGGAAAGGGCGAGGATAAGATCAGGATACTTGCAGAACTGACAAGGATCAGACAGATATGCTGCGATCCTTCTTTGCTGTTTGAAAATTACGATGGTGACAGTTCCAAACGTTTCGCTTGTCTGGAACTGATAAAGAATGCCATGGCATCGGATCACAGGATGCTCGTGTTCTCGCAGTTTACTTCCATGCTTGAGCTGTTGGAGGAGGATCTCAAAAAGGAAGGCATACCATACTATAAGATCACCGGAGCCACTTCCAAGGAGCAGCGCGTCAGGTACGTTCATGAATTTAACGAAGGGGACGTTCCGGTCTTCCTCGTATCCCTAAGGGCGGGAGGCACCGGTCTCAACCTGACCGGGGCTGACGTGGTTATACATTATGATCCATGGTGGAACCTGGCAGTGCAGAACCAGGCTACTGACCGAGCCCACCGCATTGGCCAGGAAAAAACGGTGACCGTATATAAACTCATAGCAAAGGATACCATAGAGGAGAGGATACTTCAGCTGCAGGAAACGAAAAAGGATCTTGCCGATGCCATTCTCTCCGGAGAGAGCAGTTCGCTCATGTCACTCAGCGAAGAAGAACTTTTGGGTTTGCTTGTGTAGAGTTTCAATGACTCTTTGAATTAAAATGCCGGATTGTCGTCAGATACGAGGCGAAGGAAGGAGTCGTAGCGGGCTACGTCGACTGACGACAAC
>CALGGH010000169.1 GCA_937916415.1 uncultured Lachnospiraceae bacterium | reverse complement strand
ACTGTCCCATAAAAA
Source organism: uncultured Lachnospiraceae bacterium (assembly GCA_937916415.1). Classification (GTDB taxonomy): domain Bacteria; phylum Bacillota; class Clostridia; order Lachnospirales; family Lachnospiraceae; genus XBB2008. Next base: position 18,843 of record CALGGH010000169.1, on the reverse strand, counting down.
GCGCAGCAAGATGAACATGCTTTCCGGAGGCGAGCAGCAGCGCATAGCCATAGCGATAGCGCTTGCCAATTCGCCTAAGCTGCTGCTGGCAGACGAACCGACCGGATCCGTGGATTCCGGAACCGCCGATTATATTTTTGACATTTTCACGGAGCTCAACAAGGGCGGACAGACGATCCTGATAGTCACGCATGACGTGACGCTGTCCAAAAAGGTCAAGCGCGTAGTGGCGATCAGGGACGGCAAGATCAGCTCCGAGAGGGTTCTTAAGGAGGAATATGCCGACAGGGTCAGGGAAAGCAGCATAGACTGGCGCGAGGAGGAAACACAGGATGAATACGCGGTTCTTGACCGTGCGCACAGATTGCAGATACCGGCGGAATACGTAAAGGAGATGGACCTTGAGGACAACAAGGTCAGGGTTGAGATGCAGAATCAAAAAATAGTCATCAGCAAGCCCTGAGAACCGTCGCACTGACCGGTGGCGGTGAGAAAACGAACCTGAGAGATCGGATCTCAAATATATGATAACGAAAACAATGCAAGCATGAGTCGGAGGAGGTAAAAATGAGTCAGGCAAGGATTATTTACGTAAACGCCAGTTCATCAAGGGACGGGGACGGCAGCCGCGAGATGCCGTTTAAGCACATAAACGACGCGGCCCGCATGGCGAAGCCGGGAGACGAGATAGTGGTTGCGGCCGGCGTGTACCGCGAATACGTGTGTCCCCAAAATGCAGGCACAGAGGATGCCCGTATCACATACAGGTCAGAGAAACCCCTGGGAGCTGTGATCACAGGGAGCGAGGAGGTGAAGTCCTGGAAAAAGTACAAGGGCAATACTTGGGTCGCAAGGATAGGCAACGGCATATTCGGGTCTTATAACCCGTATACCACGCAGGTGTACGGTGACTGGTATTTTGCGCCTGACGTCCGTCATACCGGTTCGGTGTACTTAAATGACCTGGCCATGTATGAGACTGTAAGCCTCGAGGAGTGTATCAAGGGAGAACCCGACAAATTTGCATGGAATTCAGATGAATCTAAATTTAAATGGTATGTCGAGCAGGACGAGAAGAATGATGAGACAGTGATCTATGCTAATTTCCAGGGCAGGGATCCGAATAAAGAGAACGTTGAGATCGCGGTGCGAAGGAATTGCTTCATGCCTGATAAAAACGGCATAAGCTATATTACCGTCAGCGGATTTGACATAAAGAACGCAGCCACGACATGGGCTCCTCCGGCTGCATATCAGGACGGTATGATAGGTCCTCACTGGAGCATGAGCTGGATAATCGAGGACTGTGAAATCCACAATAGCCGCTGCTGCGGAATATCCCTCGGTAAATATCTGGATCCCGAGAATGACATGTATTTCACCAACCGCCGTGTAAAAAGTCCTACACAGATGGAACGAGACGCGGTCTGCAGAGGCCAGTATCACGGATGGACAAAGGAAAGTATCGGCCATCATATTATCCGCAGATGCAACGTGCATCACTGCGAACAGACGGGTATAGTCGGCAGGATGGGAGGCGTTTTCTCCACTATTGAGGACTGTCATATCCATCATATCTGCAACTCTGCCCAGCTTGGCGGAGCAGAAACCGCCGGGATCAAGCTGCACGCCGGTATAGATGTTACGATCAGACGTAATCATATTCACGATTGCATCATCGGCATCTGGCTTGACTGGGAAGCACAGGGTGCAAGAGTGAGCGGGAACCTGATGCATGACAATCACCGCAGGGAAGGTCTCGAACAGGCTCCCGGCGCAATGTTTAATTCCGATGTATTTGTGGAGGTAGGGCACGGCCCCACTCTGATAGACAATAACCTGCTTATGTCCAAACAGTCCATCACGATACCCAGTGAGGGCATCGCCGTCGTGCATAATCTGATACTGGGAGGTTTTGGCTTAATCAACTCGGGTGTGGACAGCATAGTTAACGGACAGCGCGAGCCCAGGTATACGCCATATCACATCAGGCACAGAACCGAGGTTGCGGGCTTCATGACGATTCTTCACGGTGACGACCGCATCTACAACAACGTATTCGTAAAGCAGTATGATCAAAAGGACAAAAAGATCACTCCGCAGACGCCGGATTACTGCATCGCGGGCACGGCAGCCTTTGACATATTCCCGACTTATGAGGAATGGCATAAGCCCTTTGAGCTGGGAGAGCATCCCGACATGGGAGGGCTGGGTGAAGCGCATTTCGGACACCTGCCCGTGTGGGTTGCGGGAAATGCATACTTTAACGGTGCGAACGTCTACAAAAAGGAAAAGGACAAGCTGGTAGACAAGAAGAACAAGGTAAAGGTTGAACTGATCGAGAAGAATGGCAAATACAGCCTTAAAACAGATCTGTACAAGCATCTTGACGAATTTAACGACGTGATGATCACGACTGAGACACTTGGACTGGCATTTGAGCCGGAGCAGAGGTTTGAGAATGCGGACGGGACGCCCATCACGTTTAACACAGACTTCCTCGGCAATCACAGGGGCACGAGAGTGCTGCCGGGGCCTTTTGCGGAGTATGAAGCGGGAGCGACTCTGGCGTGAGACACAGACTAACCGGCGGTGGAAACGTGGCCGCCGCCGGTGTCATTTTTTGCGCCTGTGCTCATCCTTCATCCCGTACATGGCCTTATCAGTCTGTTCGATGAGGGAGGTAAGATACTGGGTTTCAGATGAAATGCGGATGAATTCAGCATTTCCCAAAACTCGTTTACTATAGTTTATAAATATTTTATAATTTTATAGTAAGCGAAATAAATAATTTCGCTTACTATAAATGCTCCGCACGTATGCGCACGGATTTGTATAGGAAATATGCTGCTTTCGCAGCGCAAATCCGGCGCAGTAAACGATCAAAACGAAAATCGTTTTGTCGTTTACTATACATGTATGGGTGTCAAGCATTCGGTCGGGCATAATGTGTTTACGAGAACTCACATTCAATCATAAAGTCCGTTTTATAACCCTCGGTTTGGGATATACTGTTATCATAGGGATTCGGAAGCAGTAACTGAATATTCTTCCGACAAAAGTAACAGATGAAAGCAATGAAGAATCCATCGGGTAATTCTGGTTGTGAGGTTTCTTTGAAATATGAAAAATAATTATATGAGATATGGGAATAACAGAGACGTCATATCCTTATTTTCTGGTGCAATGGGGCTGGATATAGGATTAGAGAAAGCAGGACTTAATGTTGTTATAGGACAGGATTTTGAACCTGCCTGTGTTGAAACGATGGAGGCAAATAAACGAAAAGTCCTTGGTGGAGACATAAGGAATATTGCGCCTGATACTATTTTGGAATTAACCGGATTGCATAAGGGTGAACCATTTTTGATTTGTGGAGGACCGCCCTGCCAGCCTTTCTCAACAGCAGGGAAAAGACTGGGGATTAATGATCCACGCGGCAGTTTATTCATGGACTTTATACGAATGATTGACTGTATCCGTCCACGTTTTTTTATAATGGAAAACGTAAAAGGAATCATGTCATCCCCATTAAAGCATGTTTCCGCGGAACAACGTGATGTTAATGATCCTGAGCAGAAGTTAGGTACTGTTTTGGATGTTATATTGTCCGAATTTGAAAAATTAAAATACAAAACGGTTTACGGAATACTTGATGCGGTAAACTACGGAGTTCCTCAGTTCAGAGAGCGTTTTGTTCTTATTGGGAGTCGTGATAACGAAGATATCTTCCTTCCTTTTCCGACGCATTTTCAGATGCACCAAAATGCAGAGTATCGATGGAAGACAGTTGGAGACGTAATCAAGGATTTGGAAAATGATCCGGGAGAATGCGGAACATTAAGCAACGACAGGAAGAAGTATATTCACATGGTTCCTGAAGGCGGCAATTGGAAAGACTTGCCAGAAGATTTAATACCCGAAGCAATGGGTGGAGCTTATGAATCGGGTGGCGGCAAGGTGGGCTTTTACCGCAGACTTTCATATTCTCAGCCGGCACCGACCATAACGACGGCTCCCGCTCAAAAGGCAACGATGCTTTGTCACCCTAAGCAGGACAGACCTTTGAGTGTTAAAGAATACTCGCGTATACAACAATTTCCCGATGAATGGATATTTGCGGGAACTACCGCTGCAAAGTATAAACAAATAGGAAATGCCGTTCCGATTGGGCTTGGAGAAGCGATTGGTAAAGCCATTATAGCTACGTCAGATAAGGCTGCATCTATTGAAACAAAAAGATTCAGGGGAACCAGCGTTCATAACAAAATCATGAATGCAATGATATTAGGAGTAATCTATGCTTAAAAAAACAAAGGTCAAAAATGGCAAGGTAAGGGGCATTCCGGGAGCGGATCCGAGAGTGACGATATACAGGGGGATCCCGTTTGCGGCCCCTCCCGTCGGAAGGAACAGGTGGAGGGCTCCTCAGCCCTGCGCAGACTGGGAGGGCATCAGGGACTGCTTTACCTTTGCGCCCATTTCCGTGCAGGATCAGCCAGGAACCGGCAAATGGGAAGAGGACATATACATGCGTGAGTTTCATGTGGACAAGGACATCCCCATCAGCGAGGACTGTCTGTACTTAAACGTCTGGACTCCGGCTAATTCCGTGGATGAAAAGCTGCCCGTGCTCGTGTGGTTTTTTGGCGGAGCCTTTCAATGGGGATATACGGCCGAGATGGAATTTGACGGCGAGAGACTGGCCAGGCGCGGAGTGATAGTGGTCAGCGTTAATTACCGCCTGGGCGTGCTGGGCTTCATGGCTCATCCGGAGATCACGGCAGAGGCGCCGGAGGCACCCGGCAACTTCGGACTGCTGGATCAGCAGGCGGGTCTTAGGTGGGTACGTGACAACATAGCCGCTTTTGGCGGGGATCCCGAGCGCATCACCATAGCCGGACAGTCTGCCGGAGGAGCCAGTGTTCTCGCACAGATGACCAATGAGGACAATTATGACCTGATAAAGGGTGCCGTGATATTCAGCGGCATGATCAGGATAGATGATCCGGATCAGGACATTTTCGCCCCGGTCGATCTAAAGGCGGCAGAGGCTAAGGGCGTGGATTTCCTTGAATACATGGGCGTTAAGACCTTGGATGAAGCGAGGGCTCTCGATGCCTTTGACATAAGGACCCAGTATGCCGAATATGCCAAGGATCATCCGAGGATGTATCCGTTTGCCGACGGCAGGTTCATGAAGGAATATACCCTTGATGCGTTCATGCAGGGGAGATCCGCTCACATTCCCGTCATGAGCGGTTCCACGTCGAATGAGTTCATATTTAATGGCGTAAACGCCGTGGAAAAAACTGTCAGGGAAGCCTTTGACGCGGTGGGGGCAAGAGGCAACGCCTCGCCCATGTACCTGTACAGCTTCGAGCCTGACATACCCGGCTGGGACGATCCGGGATGCTTCCATTCCTGTGACCTCTGGTTCTTCTTTGAATCCATCGGCAAGTGCTGGAGGCCGTACGTGGGACGTCACTATGACCTGGCGAGAGTGATGTGCAATTATTTTGCCAACTTCATCAAGACAGGTGATCCCAATGGTCAGGACGCCGACGGCAGTGACATGCCCGAATGGAAGCCCTATACCATAGAGCATCACGAGGGTGTCGCCTTCACGTCCGACGGCGCGAAGCCCATTTGACCCTCGGGGACGGAGTCACGGTGTCATTTGCAATAAAATGTGTCTTAGGGTAATATTTTCATGATATTTTTAGCATGCTTTTGCATTTTGATCATATATCTGCTGATCGTGATCGGCAACGGCAAAAAGGTTGGGATCAATTTCTTCCTGCTGATAGCCGTCATAGCCATAGGCAACGGTGGTTATTATGCGGTTGCGGTCTCGCAGAACCTGCGGGAGGCCATTCTGGCCAATAAGCTGGCGTACGTGATAGGCACGTTTGCGCCCATGATGGTCTTTTTCATCGTGTGCAACATATGCAGGGTCAGGATCCCGGGGATCGTCAGCACCCTGATGTATGCCGCGCAGATGATCGTATATTTCAGCGTGCTTACCACCGGGGTATACGACGTTTTTTACAAGAGCGTGGAGTTCCACAGGGGCGCGTCGTTTGCATATCTTACCAAGACCTATGGCTTCATGCATACGGTCTATCTGGTCACGATGGTCGGATACACGCTGGCCGGCATCGTGGTGGGGCTGATCTCCCTTAACAGGAAGAACGTGGTCAGCCGTGCAAACGTCATCATAGTGCTGCTTGCAAACGCACTTTCGGTTGGAGTATACCTGGTTGAAAGGGTCGTAAGGCTTGATCTTGAGCTTATGCCGGTAGTTTTTGTCCTCGCGCTTTTTATCATTTCAATTCCGCTTTTCAGGATATATAATTATTCGGTTACCACAGTCAGGGGTGATTTTGATGACAGGTACCAAAAAACCGGCTACATAATCTTTGATGACAAGCTGAAGTTCATGAGGGCGAACGACTATGCCGTGGAGCTTTTTCCCGAACTCGGCGAATGGGAGATCGAAGCGCGGATGCCCGGCAACGGAGGACGTTTCAATACCTTTTTGAGGCAGCCGCTGATGGCTTACGTCAAACAAGAGGTTCGTGATGAGATCATCAGCGGCTCTTATGAGTATAAGGGCGTGAAATACCTATACCAGACCGGAACGGTGTTCTCTTCCCGAAAGAAGGTTGCGGGGTATTGCATTCGCCTGATGCAGGATGAAACGAGACTACAGTGAACGAAAAATAAAGAATCGTTTACCATAAATGGAAAATAATGGCTGATAACTCCAGAATCGTCAAAAACGGAAAATATGGCATATACGAGGACGCGGTCAGGATAAGCGTCGTATTCGTGATCCTCATTTCCCTGGTGATCATGGCCATTGCCATGTTTGACAAAAACACCGGGGCTGAAGCGCCTCTTGGCGAATATGATTCGTATCCGTTCAATCACGGATGGTTTTTTGAACCTGAGATCGGTGCCCCGGTGACGGTAAACCTGCCGTATGAATATGACGTGAATGAATCCGGCAGGACCGTGACGGTCACAAATGAGCTTCCGTCGGACCTAAGTGACGGCATGAACCTGGTCATGCGTGCCGCCATGGAGGACGTTGAGATATACGTAAACGGCAGATTGCGGGCCGAATACTCATCTGACACCGTTAAGGGCATGGGGTATTACGTTCCAAGCGCCTACGTGGCGATCCCGCTGAATGCTGAGGATTCCAATGGAGAGATCAGGATGGAGATCACGGCCAAGCGTTCGGGGATCATAAATGAGGTGTATTACGGGCCCGGCGAAGACGCATGGAATGATGTCGTCATCAGCAGCATTCCGGTGGCGGTGATCGCCGTTGTTATGCTCATTCTTGGTCTTTTTTTGGTCTTTTCCATCATCCTGTCCAGAACTACGTCAGTAATGGGCGCATCCATTTATCTGGGATTGTTGATGATAGATGTTGCCCTTTGGATGATCGCAGAGTCGAGGCTCAGACAGTTCTTTTTCAGACGTCCCTCGCTATCCGGTATTTTTTCTTATCTGACAGTGGAGTTAATATCCGTGCTGGCATGTCTGTTTTTTGATGAAGTGCAGCACAGACAATATCATCGTATCTACATAGCTGACGAATGCGTCGGTCTGCTGATCCTTTTTGTCAATGCTGTACTGAATTTTACGGGTGTATGTGATTTCTTCAAATCACTTCCGGCATCACATTTATGGTCGGCAGTCTGTGCCGTGGAGCTGATCATCTTTCTTGTACTGGATATAAAGGAACACAGGATCGGGACATATATCCATACCGCGATCGGTATGCTGGGATTTATGGCTATGTCCATAGTTGAACTGGTGCTGTTTTATGTTTCACGTAATCATGTGTTTGGCGCGTTCATGTGCATAGGACTGATAATCCTGATGCTCATGACGGTCATTCAGACTATAAATGACGTTTCTCTGGATATAGACCGCAGGGAAAAGGCCCGGTCTCAGATGACGATCAAGACGATCGAGACTATAGCCGGAGCCATAGACGCGAGAGACGAGTACACCGGAGGTCATTCGGAGCGTGTGGGCTTTTATGCGGAGAGACTTGCCAGGGAAATGGCAGCGGATTACGATCTGACGGAAGAAGATATCCTCAGGGTTCACTATATCGGTCTGGTGCATGACATAGGCAAGATTGGAGTGGCTGACAGTGTTCTGAACAAAGCCGGACGGTTGAATGACGAAGAATTTGCCCTTATGAAGAGGCATTCCGAGATAGGATACGAGATCATGAGCGCCATGGAGGATACCATTGACGGTATGCTCGACGGGATCAGGTATCATCATGAGAGATTTGACGGAAAAGGATATCCTGACGGACTTTCGGATACCGATATTCCTCTTATAGCAAGGATACTTGCACTGGCTGACAGTTATGATGCCATGACTTCCAACCGTGTGTACAGGAAACGTCTGACGGACGAGGAGGTTAAGAATGAGCTTCTCAGATGCTCAGGCACCCAGTTTGATCCGGCACTGACAGGACTGTTCGTTAATCTCATTGAGCGGGGCGAATTGAACGTACGCACGGCTGACGGTGGTTCCCTGGACGAGAACGGACAGGTTTATGTGTCGGCATCGCTGGAGAGCAGGCTCCAGAAGGATCTGCTTGAGGGCAAAAGGATTCGTAATCCCGAACACATCAGGATGCTTTGCTATATGATCAAGCTTATGGAGAAAAAAGGAGAGGGATACAGCGTATACCTCATCCGTGACCGGGAGCTTGAAGAAAGCGGAAAGGGCATCGAACTGATCCGGGAATGCTGTTCACCGCATGACCTATGCATACGATATGGCGATGACAGCGTGGTGCTTGCTCTGTATAACATTTTCGGTGATGATGCAGACAGGATTCTGAGTTCTGTTTCCCAAAGGCTGATCTGTCCCAGGATCGATCACATAAAAGCTGATGAGAACGAACCTGATGGGGATAATGCCGCTGCATCAGATGATCAGACATAAAATCGGGAAATGATGACTGGTCCGGCTTTTCAATTACATATAAAATCAGTAAGGATTATGAATTATCATGACAGTTAATCATGCAAACAATAAGATATACTGGCACCTGCCGGGATTCTGCGTGTATTTTTACCTTAATCAGGTGATCATACATCTGATGAAGGAGTTTCCGGACAGGTTTTATGACGGATATGAGATCGGCAGCGTGTACGGGACCTTTCCGGGTGCGATCTGGAATGGCGGCAGGGCTGTATTTGGGATCACGAGCAGCTCCGATATGAAAAAGATCATCGAGACGTACAATAAGCTGGGCGTGCCGGTCAGATTTACGTGGACCAATTCGGCACTGGAGGAAAAGCATGTCAGTGATACGTACTGCAATCTGATCATGGAGATCGCGGATAACGGCATGAATCAGGTACTGGTAAATACTCCCGTGCTGGAGGATTATCTGAGAAAGACTTATCCCGATTTCAAGTATATCTCATCAACTACCAAGAGGCTGACGAAGCTTGAGGACATAAGACGCGAACTGGATATGGGAGGCTCCTCCGTCCATGGCAAGGGCGAGGACGGTAAAGGTCAGGAGTCTTCGAACGGATATTACCTGGTCGTGCTTGACTATGACCTGAACCATGACGAAAGCGTTTTGACCGAGCTTTCGCCTTATGCAGGCCGCATCGAGATCCTTGTCGACGAGATATGCTTTCCCGGCTGTCCCAAGCGTAAGCAGCATTACCTGGAGGAATCACTCGCACAGTTGCATTTTGACAAGGGCACGCCCTTTGACTGTCCCAACAAGACAAAGAAGCCCGCGTTTAAGGAATGCATGGCCAGGCCGGCATTTATAGATGCGCTTGAAGTGCGTGAATATTTCGACAAATGGGGTTATGCCAATTTCAAGTTGGTCGGACGGGGACTGCCCATGGAAATGGTAGTGGATTCCTACATGTATTATCTTGTTAAGGACGAATACGAACGGGAGATCAGGGACAAACTGAACAGACAGCTGACTAAGCTGGGCGTCAGGCGGTGACTAAGCTGGGCGTCAGGCGGTGACTTTTCAGGTCACCGCTTTTGTGCTATTATTAACGGGTTGCGTGAAGAACGGTGATGAATTCCCGGTAAAATCAGGATCGGATCAGGGGCAAAACACCTTTTGACCCTGACATCATTAGCATGAATTGTTTTTGGAGGTAATATATGCCCGACAATAAACCAAGAAGCAGAGAGAGAAATGTGACAGGCAAGGGTACCGGTGGATTCAAGACCGGATCCGGACTCGGAACCGGACCGGTAGGAAGTACCGGGGGACACGGCGGCGGTGGAAAGCCCGGCGGTTCCACGGGCGGAGGAAACCGTGCTGCCAGAGCCGGCGGAGGCGGACTCGGGGTGATCCTTCTGATAGCCGTAGTATATTTCCTTTTTTTCAGAGGCGGATCGTCAGATACGACGTATTATGACGGCAGCTCATATGACAATGCTGTAGTTCAGGACGGACAGGGGTCTCTGAGTGATCTGACCGGCTCGGGCAGTTCGACGTCCGCAGGCGGTTCGGCTTCTTCGCTGATCTCAACACTGACCACGGGTTCATATGGTGATTCCGAAATATACACCAGTTCCGGCTATGATACCTCAGGATTTGCTTCCGCACCTGCTTCTGCCGGAAACGGAAGCTCACTTATCAATACCGATGTTTCAAACGGTGCCAGAGCCAAGCGCACGGTGATCAACGGTGACGGTTCGGATATCGTTACGATCATGGTATATATGTGCGGCACCGACCTGGAATCCAAGAGCGGGATGGCAAGCAACGACATGGCTGAGATGGCTCAGGCGTCGATCTCCGATAATGTCAACGTAATAGTATATACCGGCGGCTGCAAGGGCTGGAAGACTCAGGGCATCAGCAATAAGGTCAATCAGATATACCAGATCAAAAACGGCGGCTTAAAGCGTCTCGTGGAGGATGACGGCAACAAGGCCATGACCGATCCGGCAACACTTGCGGGATTCATTAAATATTGTTCGGCCAATTTCCCTGCCAACCGTAATGAGCTTATATTCTGGGATCACGGCGGCGGCTCTGTTTCCGGATACGGATATGACGAAAAGAATGCATACGGCGGATCCATGGATCTGGCCGGTATCGATAAGGCGCTTAAGGCGGGCGGCATAACCTTCGACTTCATCGGCTTTGATGCCTGTCTGATGGCTACCGCCGAGACTGCGCTGATGCTTGACGATTATGCCGATTATATGATCGCATCTGAGGAAACCGAGCCCGGTATCGGATGGTATTATACCAACTGGCTGACGGCACTTTCAGGGGATACTGGAATGTCCACCTTGAATATGGGCAAAAGCATAATCGATGATTTCAATCAGGCCTGTGCATATAAATGTCCGGGACAGAAGACAACACTTTCGATCGTGGATCTGGCGGAATTTGCGGATACCGTACCGGCAAATCTGTCTGCTTTTGCAAAATCCATCAGTTCGCTGATCTCCGATAAGTCCTTTAAGGAAGTATCGGATGCCAGATACAATACCAGGGAATTCGCACAGAACAGCCGGATCGATCAGGTGGATCTGATAGACCTCTGTCAGAATGTGGGCAACAGTGAGGGCAAGGCTCTCGCGGAGGCTGTCAGATCCAGTGTTAAATACAACAGAACCTCATCCAATATCAGCAGGGCAAACGGCGTATCGATATATTTTCCCTATCAGAAAAAGTCCATGGCCAATCAGGCCGTGTCGACCTTCAAACAGATCGGCATGAATGAGGACTATATCAGATGCGTGACAGATGCCGCATCGATGCAGACCGCAGGACAGGCGGCAGGAGGCGGCGGTTATGATCTGCTCTCGGCACTGGGCGGAGCGGGATCGGCCGGCTACAGCTACAGCGGAGGCTCTGCTGATATGATCGGTACACTCCTGGGTGCATTTTTGTCTGACAGAAGCATTCCCGGTTCCGATGATCTGGATCGCAGCAATACGGATTTCTATGACGACAGATCCTTTACCGATGAGGAGGCTGCGGAGTTTATCTCCCTCAACAGCTTCGATGCAGGCAATCTCTTCTGGTCTGATGGAACCGAAGGAGACAAGAGGCTTAAGCTTTCGAGTGAACAGTGGAAGCTTATCCATGATGTGGATCTCAACATGTTCATAGATGACGGAGCAGGGTATATAGACCTTGGCCTTGACAACGTGTTTACATTTGATGGTGATGACCTGATCGCCGATGATTCACATGCATGGATCGGTATCGGCATTCAGATAGCACCCTATTATCATACGGATACCATAGAGTCCGGTGACGAATACTCCATAAACGGTTATATCCCTGTGCTTTATAATAATGAAAGGGCAAAACTGATAGTGATATTCGACAACGAGAATCCCCACGGCTACATTGCCGGCGTAGATACCGATTACCGAAACAATGAAACCGAGACCGCGGCCAAGAGCACGGTGGGACTTAATGTTGGCGATACCATACAGCTGATGTGTGACTATTATACATATGATTTAGAGTACAGCGATTCATATAAGTTCGGTAATCCGATGACAGTAACTGAGGATATGACCGTAACGGATGTGGATGTCAGTGATTATGATACGATCATTACGTACAGACTGACGGATATTTACAACAGGGCATACTGGACCCCCGTCATTAAGTGATTTCGCTCATGAGCATGGCATTATGGGCATGCGGGCCGGAGATCGTTATGATGGTAAACTGGATTTATGGTGATATCTGACAGGATCGACAAAAGAAGATTTGAAGAGGCCCGCATCAAGGTGCTGACCGGCAATCATGATCCTCACGGGTTCGGAACACTTGCGGAAAAGACCGTTCATGCGGTCATGAAGCAGTATTACCTGCCAAACGAGGATTACCATGAGGTCCCGATAGGCAACTATATTGCCGATATATACACCGGTGAGGAGATCATGGAGATCCAGAACGCCAATTTCGGACATATGCGGGACAAGCTGGCAGCTTTTCTGCCGGAGTATCAGGTGTATCTCGTATATCCCTTTCCGCATAAGAGGTGGATCATCTGGCTGGATCCGGAAACCGGGGAGGTTAAAGAAAGGAACCTGGTCAGGATGACGGGGAGCATATATCATGCTTTACCCGAGTTTTTCAGGATAAAAGCATATCTGACGGATCCGAACCTGCATATACGTGTTCCTTTGATCGATATGGAGGAATATCGTCTGCTCGACGGCAAGCGTAGCAAGCGAAGCAAAAAGATCGGTTCTCACAGATATGACAGGGTGCCTGTGGAACTGGTCGATGAGGTCGTCATTGATGAGGTGAGGGATTACCTGCAGCTTTTGCCATATGATCTGCCGGAGGAATTTACCACGGCAGATATGGCTAAGACGGCTCATATCAACAAATATCTGGCTCAGGAAACCCTCAAGCTGCTCTATGATATCGGAATAGTTGCCCGCGTCGGTAAGCAGGGACGGGCATACGTATACAGGATTTTTGAAGAAGCATGAAAAATGCACTCTGGCGTCTAACGATAATATTGTCGCTGCTTCTGACGGCCCTGATCATTCTGCTGGGGCTTTATATAGGCTCGCCGTCTTTTAAGGGCAGGGTTGACGGTCTGTTAAGAAGGGACGGCGACCGGGTCACGGCCGGGGATTCGGGAGAGGTGACGGACCCCATTGCGGGAGGCCGGGCATCGGAGCAGACCGGTGCAGGGCTTAGCCTGCCGGATCCGGGAACCGCATTGAACGGTAATCTTCCCGGAAATCCCGGAACGGAAAACGCCCCCGGCGTCGTAACTTCATCAGATCCCGTAACGTCAGGAGGGTTTCCATCGTCCAACATAGATCCTTCATATCTCTCTGACGACCTGAATACGGGATACGAGGCACCGCAGCCTTCTGACATAAGCGTGCCTGACGAAGTGGCAGGCAGGACGGGAGGAGAGGACGACCTGTCCGCGGACGTATCCACGCTGGATGATGCGACGGCCGAAAGGCTGGAAAAGGAGCTGAGTGAGGGGAATACGGGTGAAGGACTCGTCTTTGATCCGATCATCTATCCTTATTATCAGATGCTCGATGATGCTTCCAAGTCCCTCTACAGGCAGATATATGCCAACGCCCCGGATCTGTTTGACGACTTCAAGGCCGTGCGGAGCGACGTTACGCCCGGGCAGCTTAGGAATGCCTTTACGGCGGTTTTTAACGACCATCCGGAGCTTTTTTACCTGGATACCAAATATTCCGCGGGCCTCAGGAATAACGGGACCTGCCTGGAGATAAAGCTGTACTTCAACAGCCTGGCTGACAACCTGAATGCCAACAGATCCATGTTTGAGGATGCGGCTCAGTCACTGGCGGGCGGCGGAGGATCTCCTTATGACCTGGAAAAGAGCGTTCACGCGGCACTGGCCGACCGAAACGTTTATTCACTGGCGGCACCGCATAATCAGAGTGCCTACAGCGCACTGAACAACGGTTCCACCGTATGCGCGGGATATTCCAGGGCGTTCCAGTACGTCTGTCAGCTGGCGGGCATTCCCTGCTATTATTGTTCCGGCTACGCCGGAGAAAACCATGCCTGGAACATAATCTGTCTCGACGGGGATTTCTACAACGTGGACGTCACCTGGGACGACACGGATTCAACTCCCTCATACAATTATGACTGGTTCAACAAGACCGACGATGACTATGGCACGACGCACGTCCGCAGGGACCTTTCCGTTTACCTGCCTCCGTGCAGCGGCACCAGGTACCGCAATCTGGAGGAAAACCCTGCCGGAACGCAGGATGCGGCACCCGTGAATGAGCCGGCTGCGGCTCCTAAGCTTAAGTCTCTTGAGGATTACGGCCTGACCGAGGATGACGTGGTGCGCGACCTGCAGGCATATTACGACAGGGCGCTTGAACTGCTGGGAAGCCTTGGACGCGGAAACAGCACCGTTGACATCCCCGTGGACGGACAGGCGCTTTCGGATCAGGTCAAGAATTCTTTTGATTCAAATGCGATAGACGCGAGCCTGCTTCAGCCCATTCTGTCTAAAACGGGAGCGGATCAGGTCGACGTCACCGTCACGCCCGAAACGCTGTCGGACGGACGCGTGGTTCTGCATCATTCCGTTACGCTGAGATAAATGGCATTATGTCAACTACATATAGTGGATTTTTATAAAATAACACACTATATGTAGTTGCCTGATGCTTTTTTTTGCTGTATTATATGATATTAGGGTCAAAAGGTACAAAATCCGAATCAAACTTGTTTGAATGAGGATTTTGACCTTGGGACCCGCGAAACATGAGGAAGTAGCAATTTGCTTGCAAAGCAAGGAAATTAGCGGATTCCGAATGTTTCAGAATTGCGAGAGTTTCGGTACGAAACGGAGCAATTCGTATATCAAGTCAGGGGCAAAATACCTTTTGACCCTGACATCATTATATCAAATGGATTATTACGAAGTGAGTTTTCGTATGGAAAAAGGGGGAGCAGATTATGCCAAAGAGAACAGATATCAATAAAGTGCTGATCATCGGATCGGGGCCCATAGTCATCGGACAGGCGTGTGAGTTTGACTATTCGGGTACGCAGGCCTGTAAGGCTTTGAGGAAGCTGGGATATGAGATAGTACTCGTCAATTCCAATCCGGCGACTATCATGACGGATCCGGAAACAGCCGACGTAACTTATATCGAGCCCCTTAACGTACACAGGCTTGAACAGATCATTGCCAAGGAAAGACCTGACGCCCTGCTGCCGAACCTCGGAGGACAGTCCGGTCTTAATCTTTGTGCGGAGCTTAATAAGGCGGGCGTCCTGGACAAATACAATGTACAGGTAATAGGCGTGCAGGTCGACGCGATAGAGAGAGGCGAGGACCGCATAGAGTTCAAGAATACCATGAACGAGCTTGGCATCGAGATGGCCCGTTCACAGGTAGCGTATTCGGTGGATGAGGCACTGGGCATAGCCGATAAGCTCGGATACCCGGTCGTGCTCAGACCCGCTTATACGATGGGCGGTGCCGGAGGCGGCCTCGTCTACAATAAAGAAGAGTTAAAGACCGTCTGCGAGCGCGGACTGCAGGCTTCCCTGGTAGGACAGGTGCTCGTAGAGGAGTCGGTCATCGGCTGGGAAGAGCTGGAGCTTGAGGTGGTCAGGGATGCAGAGGGCAACATGATCACGGTATGCTTCATCGAGAACATTGATCCGATGGGAGTGCACACCGGCGACTCTTTCTGCGCGGCACCGATGCTCACCATTTCACAGAAGGTCATGGACAGGCTGCAGGAGCAGGCGTACAAGATCGTTGACCGCGTGCAGGTCATCGGCGGAACCAACGTGCAGTTTGCGCACGATCCGGTATCGGACAGGATCGTGGTCATAGAGATCAACCCGCGTACGTCCAGGTCATCGGCCCTGGCCAGCAAGGCTACGGGCTTCCCGATAGCCCTCGTGTCAGCATATCTCGCATGCGGGCTTACGCTCAGGGACATCCCCTGCGGCAAATACGGCACACTGGATAAATACAAGCCCGACGGCGATTACGTGGTGATCAAGTTCGCGAGATGGGCTTTTGAGAAATTCAAGGGCGTGGAAGACAAGCTCGGCACCCAGATGAGGGCCGTGGGCGAGGTCATGAGCATCGGCAAGAACTACAAGGAAGCCTTCCAGAAGGCCATCAGGTCACTGGAGACCGGCAGGTACGGCCTGGGCCACGTCAAGGACTTTGACACGTTGCCCAAGGAGGAACTTCTCCGCAGGCTGAACACTCCGTCCAGCGAGAGGCATTTCCTGATGTACGAGGCACTGAGGGCAGGCGCCACCGTGGACGAGATCCACGACCGTACCCACGTCAAGAAGTATTTCATCGAGCAGATGAAGGAACTGGTTGAAGAGGAAGAGGAACTGCTTAAGTCAAAGGGCAGCCTTCCGACCGACGAGCAGCTGACCAGGGCCAAAAAAGACGGCTTCTCGGATAAGTACTTAAGCCAAATTCTGGATATATCCGAGGACGACGTCCGTAAAAAGAGATATGAGCTCGGCGTTAAGCAGACCTGGGAGGGAGTGCACGTAAGCGGCACCGAAAACAGCGCATATTATTATTCAACCTATAACGGAGTGGACAAGAATCCCATTTCCTCCAACAAAAAGATCATGATCCTCGGCGGCGGCCCCAACCGCATCGGACAGGGCATCGAGTTCGACTATTGCTGCGTACATGCCGCGCTGGCCCTTAAGAAGCTTGGCTTTGAGACCATCATCGTCAACTGTAATCCCGAGACCGTGTCAACCGATTACGATACCTCGGATAAGCTGTACTTCGAGCCGCTGACTCTTGAGGACGTGCTCAGCATATATGAGGAAGAGAAACCTCTCGGCGTCATAGCCCAGTTTGGCGGTCAGACTCCGCTTAACCTGGCCGGATCCCTGGAGACAAACGGCGTTAAGATCCTGGGCACGCCACCTTCTGTCATCGACATGGCTGAGGACAGGGATCTTTTCCGCGACATGATGGACAAGCTGGGCATACCGATGCCCGAGTCGGGCATGGCCACCACCGTGGAGGAGGCTCAGTCCATAGCCAACCGCATCGGCTATCCCGTAATGGTGCGTCCTTCCTACGTGCTCGGCGGACGCGGAATGGAGGTCGTATACGACGACGAATCCATGGCAGATTACATGAGGGCTGCAGTGGGCGTTACGCCCGACAGACCGATATTGATAGACAGGTTCCTTAACCATGCCCTGGAGTGTGAGGCAGACGCCATCAGCGACGGCACGCATGCCTTCGTGCCCGCGGTAATGGAGCATATAGAGCTGGCGGGAGTTCATTCCGGTGATTCCGCCTGCATCATTCCTTCGGTGCACATCACTCCCGAGAACGTGGAGACCATCAAGGAGTACACGCGCAGGATCGCGGAGGAGATGCACGTGGAGGGCCTGATGAACATGCAGTATGCCATTGAGAACGGCAAGGTGTTCGTGCTTGAGGCCAATCCCAGGGCATCACGTACCGTGCCGCTCGTATCCAAGGTATGCAACGTGCGCATGGTACCCATCGCAACGGCCATCATCACCAGCGAGCTTACCGGCAGGAAGTCTCCGGTGCCTGAGCTTGCAGAGTGGAACATCCCTTATTATGGAGTTAAGGAAGCCGCCTTCCCGTTCAACATGTTCCAGGAGGTGGATCCCGTGCTCGGACCTGAGATGAGATCCACGGGAGAAGTGCTGGGGCTCAGTCCTTCCTATGGCGAGGCATACATAAAGGCACAGGAGGGAGTCGGTTCGCCGCTTCCGACGGAAGGACGCGTGCTGATCTCAGTAAACAGCAAGGACAAGGCTGAGGTCGTGGAGGTCGCCAAGGCATTCCACGATGACGGCTTCGACATAGTGGCGACCCACGGAACCGCAGACGTGATAAGCGAGGCCGGCATCCCCGTTACCCGCATCAACAAGCTCTACGAGGGCAGGCCCAACGTCCTGGATTCCATCACGAACGGAGAATATGACCTCATAGTTAATTCGCCCGTAGGCAAGGAGAGTGTGAACGATGACAGTTATATCAGAAAAGCTGCTATCAAGGCTCGTATCCCGTACATTACGACTATTGCGGCAGCCCGCGCTACAGCGGAGGGTATCAAATACGTCAAGACGCATGAATCGGGAGAGATCACGTCATTACAGGACTACCACGGCCTGATCGGATGAACCATGGGGACGGAGTCACGGTGTCATTTTCAGGATGAACCATGGGACGGATTTGAAAAAAGTCGTGATCCGTCCGGCGTCGTGACAGCATCTTTGACGGCGCCGCTGCAACCTTGATT
>CALGGH010000168.1 GCA_937916415.1 uncultured Lachnospiraceae bacterium | reverse complement strand
TGTAGTCCGTGGAGACCGTCTCGGGGTTGTTGTTGATGATGATGGCCTCGTAGCCTGCCTCCCGGATGGCCCAGATGGCATGGACGGTGGAGTAGTCGAACTCGACGCCCTGGCCGATGCGGATGGGACCGGACCCCAGCACGAGGATCTTCTTCCGCTCGCTCCGGAGGGACTCGTTCTCCTGCTCGTAGGTGGAGTAGAAATAGGGGACATAGGTCTCGTGTTCGGCGGCGCAGGAATCGATCATTTTGTACACCGGGAGGATGCCCTCGGCGAAACGGAGGCGGATGATGTCGGCCTCGGAGCGGCCCCATAGCTGTCCGATGAACTTGTCGCC
The DNA here is from genome assembly GCA_937916415.1 of uncultured Lachnospiraceae bacterium. Lineage (GTDB taxonomy): Bacteria > Bacillota > Clostridia > Lachnospirales > Lachnospiraceae > XBB2008. The sequence continues at coordinate 26,750 of CALGGH010000168.1, read as the reverse complement.
GAAGCCCATGCGCTTGGCTTCCCGGAGGGTGCCGATGTTTCCCGGATCGGCCTTCAGGCGGCGCTCCATCCGGACGATGTTGTAGATCTTCTCGAGGAAGAGCATGTCAATCTTCGTCCGGTCGTAGATGCGGGAGAGGTCGATGCGAAGGCGCAGCAGCTGCGCGATGGCGTGAATCCGGTCATCGGTCGGGGTGGAGATGTATTCCAGCAGGGCCTCTTCCGTCCAGTCGTCGAACTTCTTCTTGTGGATGTGGCAGCAGCCGGTTTCCAGGGAACGCATGGCCTTGAGAAGGCTCTCCTCCAGGGTACGGCCGATACTCATCACCTCGCCCGTCGCCTTCATCTGGGTCCCGAGCTCGTTGGAAGCCTCGCTGAACTTGTCGAAGGGGAAGCGGGCCACTTTCGCGACCACGTAGTCGATGGCGGGTTCGCAGCAGGCGGGGGCGCCGGCGACGGTGATTTCGTCAAGGGTCAGGCCCACGGCGATCTTTGCGGTGACGCGGGCGATCGGGAAACCGCTGGCCTTGGAGGCAAGGGCCGAGGAGCGGGATACGCGCGGATTGACCTCGATGATATAGTATTTGAAGGACAGCGGGTCCAGGGCGAACTGGATGTTGCAGCCGCCTTCGATGTCCAGGGCCCGGATGAGCCTCAGGGCGCTGTCACGGAGCATCTGGTATTCCTTGTCGGTGAGGGTGAGGGCCGGAGCCACCACCATGGAGTCGCCGGTGTGGACGCCCACAGGGTCGATGTTCTCCATGGAGCAGATGGCGATGGCGGTGTCGCCATGGTCCCGCATCACCTCGAATTCAATTTCCTTGTAGCCCTTGATGCTCTTTTCCACCAGCACCTCGTGCACGGGGGAGAGGTACAGGGCGTTGCGCATCAGGTCCGTCATCTCTTCCTGGTTGTAGGCGAAGCCGCCGCCCGTGCCGCCCAGGGTGAAAGCCGGCCGGAGGATCACCGGATAGCCGATTTTTTCGGCCGCCGCCAGCCCTTCCTCCACGCTGTAGCAGATTTCGGAAGGAATCACGGGCTCGCCGATGCCCAGGCACAGTTCCTTGAACAGTTCCCGGTCTTCGGCCTTCTCGATGTTCTGGAAAGAGGTGCCCAGAATCTCTACGCCGCACTCGTCCAGCACGCCTTTCTTGGCCAGCTGCACGGCCAGGTTCAGGCCGGTCTGGCCGCCCAGCCCCGGAACCAGGGCGTCCGGCCGTTCGTAGCGGATGATTTTGGCCACATACTCCAGGGTGAGCGGCTCCATGTACACCTTGTCGGCGATATCGGGGTCGGTCATGATGGTGGCCGGGTTGGAGTTCACCAGAATCACCTGGTAACCTTCTTCCTTGAGTGCCAGGCAGGCCTGGGTGCCCGCGTAGTCGAATTCTGCAGCCTGGCCGATGACGATGGGACCGGATCCGATCACCATCACTTTCTTGATATCTGTCCTTCTAGGCATTTTGGCGCTCCTCCATCATCTTTATGAATTTGTCGAACAGGTTTACGTTGTCCTGCGGGCCGGGGGCGGCTTCCAGGTGGAACTGGACGCCGAAAACCTGCTTCTCCCGGTCTTCCAGGCCGGCTACATAGCCTTCCGGAACCAGGGTATGGGTGGCGGTGAGGCCGGTTCCTTCCAGCGTATCGATCCTGTAAGACTGGTTGAGCACGGCTATATTGATGCGTCCCGTGGCGCAGTCGCGTACCGGGTGGTCACCGTGCATGCCGCAGCCCATGGGCAGCAGCCTGGCGCCGTATTCCACGGCCATCACTTCCATTCCCAGGCCGATGCCCAGGATGGGAAGTTTGCCTTTGAGCCGGGAGAAGAGGCTGCATACCTCCGGGGCTTCCAGGGCGGAGATGGGGCCGTTGGAAAGCAGTACGCCGTCCGGCTTGAAGGCCAGGATGGCTTCCGCCGGGGTATTGTAGGGGACGATGGTTACATTGCAGCCCCGGTCCTTGAGGCAGCGCAGGATGCTGTTCTTGATGCCGCAGTCCACGGCCACCACGTGGAAGCGGTGGTGCGGGGTGCGGGTGACCCAGCGCTTGCGGCAGCTCACCTGTTTCAGCTGCCCGGTGAGGCGCGGAGTGGCGGCAATCAGTGCCAGGGCCTCTTCCTTGGGCATGTCGGCCTCTACGAGGGCGGCCATCGGCCTGCCCGTGTCCCGGATAATCTTGGTGAGCATGCGGGTGTCTATTCCGCTGAGGCAGGGGATGCCATGCTCTTCCAGCTCCTCTTCAAGCGTTTCCGTAAAGCGGAAGTTGCTGGGCGTGTCGCAGCACTCCCGCACTACCAGCCCGCCCAGGAAGCCGCTGCGGGACTCGAAGTCCTCGTCCGTGATGCCGTAGTTGCCGATGAGCGGGTAGGTCATCACCACAATCTGGTTGGCGTAGGAAGGGTCCGAGATAATCTCCTGGTACCCCACCACAGAGGTGTTGAACACAATCTCCGAAACCTGGCGGCAGGAGGCGCCGAAGCCCACTCCGTAAAATTCCTGGCCGGTTTCCAGGACAAGTTTTCTAGAAGGCCTTATCATATTTGTAAACTGTTTTTCCGTTGTGGATGGTTTCCAGCACGCGCCCGTACACTTCCCAGCCCTCGAAAGGGGTGGAGCGGCCCATGGAGGCGAAACTGCTGCTTTGGATGGTGAAAGGGGTGTCCAGCTCTACCAGCACCCGGTCCTGCGGGGCGGGAGGCAGGCGGAAAATGCGCCTGGGCCCTTCCGTAAGCGCCTCCACCAGCCTTTCCAGCGGAACGCGTCCGCTCCGGACCAGCTTGGTGTACAGGACCGGGAAGGCTGTTTCCAGCCCCACGATGCCCATGGCGCTGCCCTCGAGGCCGCGGGATTTCTCTTCGGCCGAATGGGGGGCGTGGTCGGTGGCGATGGCATCTATCGTGCCGTCCAGGAGCCCCTCGATGAGGGCTTCCCGGTCTTCGGCGCTTCTCAGGGGCGGATTCATCTTGAAGCGGCCGTCTTCCCGGAGGTCTTCTTCGCAGAGGGCCAGATAGTGTGGCGCCGTTTCGCAGCTCACCCGCACCCCACGGGCTTTGGCCTCCCGGATGAGCGCAACGCTCTCCCGGGTGGAAATGTGGCACACATGGTAGCGGCAGCCGGTTTTTTCACAGAGCTCCAGGTCCCGTCGGATCTGGCCCCACTCGCTCTCGGAGCAGATGCCCCTGTGCCCGTGCTCCCGGGCGTAGCGGCCCTCGTGGATGTAGCCGCCCTTCAGGAGGGTGTTGTCTTCGCAGTGGGCGGCCAGGATTACGTCGGCGCGGGCGGCCGCTTCCATGGCCCGGAGCATGATGTCCCCGTCCTGCACGCCGGAGCCGTCGTCCGAGAAAGCCACGCAGCGGCTCTTGAGCGCTTCGAAGTCCACCAGTTCCCGGCCTTTGCGCCCCTTGGTGATGGAGCAGTAGGGGAGTACTGTGATAGCAGCATCCCGGTCTATGGCGGCCTGTTCTACAGCCAGGGTACCGGGGCTGTCCGGGACGGGGTCCAGGTTGGGCATGGCGCAAACCAGGGTATAACCGCCCCGTGCGGCGGCGCGGGAACCGCTGAGGATGGTTTCCTTGTAGGTTTGCCCCGGCTCCCTGAAATGCACGTGAATGTCTGTGAATGCAGGTAATGTTACTACCATATAACCAAAAAAAAGACAACCGTTAACGGCTGTCTGAACAAATACTATAGGAAAAATGATGCCAATGCTTCATCGGGGCCGATGACACCGGAGCACAAGTGCTGGGATTTGAGCATGTAGTTCATCATTTTTCGGTTTGCCTGCAAAGATAAGGCAAATAAGTGGATTTCTCCAAAAATAATGGCGAAAAATATCAACACGGGCCTTGTTGAAAAATATTTCCGGGAAATGTGGGATAGGATTTGCACGGCTCAAAGATTCATTTTAACTTTGCAGCCTGTTAGAGGTGGATTTTTACTTGGTTTCATCATGAAAGTAGCCGTGATCATGGGCAGTGCCAGTGACTGGGATGTAATGTCCGCAGCCTGCACAACCTTGGAAGAATTTGGTGTTCCTTACGAGAAGAAAGTCCTCAGCGCCCACCGCAATCCGGGCCCTTTGGCTGCGTACGTGGAGTCGGCCCCGGAAAAGGGCTGTGAAGTGTTCATCGCCGGAGCCGGTGGCGCCGCCCATCTTCCCGGGGTGATAGCCGCGCTCACCACCCTTCCCGTAATCGGTATTCCGGTCAAGTCCAAAGCCCTGAACGGGCTGGACTCCCTGCTATCGATAGTCCAGATGCCCTCGGGCGTCCCGGTGGCCACCATGGCCATCGACGGGGCCAGGAATGCCGCGTTGTATGCAATATCCATACTCGCCTTGCAGGATCAGGACCTGGCTTCCAAGCTCAAACAGTTCCGCAAGCAGCAGAGTGACAAGGTCCTTGCTACGGTCCTATGACTTCATGCCCGCCTTTGCGCCGCTGCGCAGGTGGGCAATTTTTTACATATATACTTGAACAGGAATGAATAGCAGGTTGTTCGTGGAGAAAAAAGACCGCTTCCGGGTAGAGGCCGGGAGCCTGCTGGCCGAATTCAACGAGAATTTGTCGCTGTCGCTTCGCAGCCTCAGGCTCATCAGCGTGTACGACCTCTTCGGCTTCTCGGAGGAGTTGGTGGAAAAGTGCCGCTACAGCGTGTTCGGGGAGGTGGTTACGGATACGGTCACGGACTCGCTGGACCTTGCCGGAAAGAAGTACCTGGCCGTGGAATACATTCCCGGACAGTTCGACCAGCGGGCCAGTTCGGCCGTGGACTGCGTCCATCTGATAGACCCGGGGGCCGAGGTGGAAATCAAGAGCTCGCGCCTTCTCATCTTCGAAGACAGCCTCCCGCAGGAAACCCTGGAACGGATAGCCCGGTATTACATCAACCCGGTAGAGTGCCGCCCCAAGGATCTGGCTGTGCTTTCGCTCGCGGAAAAGGCCGATGTGAAGCCCCTGGAGCTGCTCGACGGCTTTACTTCCATGCCCCGGAGCGTCTGGGGCGCCTTCTGCCAGGAGCATGGCCTGGCCATGAACACCGACGACCTGGGAGAGGTGGTGCGCTATTTCTCCGGGGAGGGGAGAGACCCTTCGGAGACGGAACTCCGCATCCTGGACACCTATTGGAGCGACCATTGCCGTCATACCACCTTCACCTCGGCAATAGAGGAGATTACCCTGGATGACTCCTTCCTGAAATCGGAGCTGGAAGGCTCCCTGGAGCTTTTCAAGGGGATGCGGAAAGACCTGGGGCGGGAGAAGAAGCCCCTCTGTCTCATGGAACTGGCCACCATCGGCGCCCGCTGGCTCCGCTCCCGCGGCAAGCTGGAAGACCTGGAGCAGAGTGAGGAAAACAACGCGTGCAGCATCTATGTGAATGTGGATGTGGACGGCGTACAGGAACAATGGCTCCTGCAGTTCAAGAACGAGACGCACAACCATCCCACTGAGATAGAACCTTTCGGCGGGGCCGCCACCTGCCTGGGCGGCGCCATCCGGGACCCGCTTTCCGGCAGGGCCTATGTGTATCAGGCCATGCGCGTGACGGGCGCCGGAGACATTACCGCCCCCGTTGCCGATACCCTTCCGGGCAAGCTTCCCCAGCGGATGATTTCCAGGAAGGCTGCCGGCGGCTACTCCAGCTATGGCAACCAGATTGGCCTGGCCACCACGCATGTACGGGAAATATACGACCCGGGCTATACGGCCAAGCGCATGGAGATAGGTGCCGTGGTGGGCGCCGTGAAAGCATCGGCCGTACGGCGGGAATCGCCTGCCGCGGGGGATGTGATCCTGCTGCTCGGAGGCCGGACGGGCCGCGACGGGATAGGCGGCGCCACGGGCTCATCCAAGCAGCACACGGAGGCTTCCCTGGAAACTTGCGGCAGCGAAGTCCAGAAGGGCAATGCCCCGGAGGAACGCCAGCTGCAGCGCCTGTTCCGCCGCCAGGAAGTCACCCGGCTGGTCAAGAAGTCCAACGATTTCGGCGCCGGCGGCGTGAGCGTGGCCATCGGCGAACTGGCCCCCGGGCTGGACATCTATCTGGACCGGGTCCCCGTGAAATATGCCGGCCTCAACGCCACGGAACTGGCCATCAGCGAGAGCCAGGAGCGGATGGCAGTGGTGGTGGAGGCCGCTTCCTTGGAACGTTTCAAGGCGCTTTGCGCCATAGACAATATAGAGGTTACCCATGTGGCCGACGTTACCGCTATGGGGCGCATGCGGATGTTTTTCCACGGGGAGAAGGTCTGCGACCTGTCCCGGGAATTCATCGACAGCGCCGGGGCCCCGCACTTTGCCAAGGCGGCCATCGGCCCCGTAGAAGACCGCAATCCCTTTGAACGGAAGCCGCAAGGCGCCTCGCTTCGGGAGAAGCTGCTCTCGGTGATGGCTTCCCCCAACGTGGCTTCCCAGAAGGGGCTGGTGGAGATGTTCGACTCCACCATCGGCCGATCCACCGTCCTGATGCCTTACGGCGGCGCCCGCCAGGCCACGGAAACGCAGGTCTCCGTCCAGAAGCTCCCGGCGGACGCCTTTACCAATACGGCCAGCGTGATGGCCTTCGGCTACAATCCGGACCTGGCCCGCTGGAGCCCTTATCACAGTGCCGCCTACGCGGTGGTGGAGGCTTGCACCAAGGTGGCCGCATCCGGGGCCGACTGGTCCGGGATGCGCTTCTCCTGCCAGGAATACTTCGAGCGCATGACGGAAGATCCGCACAGCTGGGGAAAGCCGCTGTCGGCCCTTCTGGGCGCCCTCAAGATGCAGGCGGCCCTGGAACTTCCCTCCATCGGCGGAAAGGATTCCATGAGCGGCACCTTCGAGCACATCCACGTGCCGCCCACCCTGGTGGCTTTCGGCATTACAACGGTGGACGCCCGCACGGTGATTTCTCCGGAGTTCAAGAAGGCCGGCAAGCGGATTTACCTGCTGAAACACACCCCGCTGGGCAATTACATGCCGGATACGGAACAGCTCAAGCGCAACTGGAGCTGGCTCCGGGAGCAGATTGCCTCGGGGAAGGTCCTGTCGGCCTGGTCGCTGAGTTACGGCGGCGTGGCGGAGGCGCTGGTGAAGATGTCACTGGGGAACGCCCTGGGGGCCGATGTAACCCTTCCGGAGGAGGAACTCTTCTCCCTGGGCTACGGCAGCGTGGTGCTGGAGGCCGACAAGGAACTGGCGTTCCCCGCCTTGCACCTGCTGGGCAGGGTCGCCGAAGGCGTCATCCGGATCAATGGGACCGCACTGGCCCTGGAGGAACTGGAAAAGGCCTACGAGGGCCGCTACTTCAAACTGTATCCTCCGCGCGTAAAACCGGCTTTCGAGGCTCCTGTGCCGAAGGTGGAGCCGCTTTCATACAACCCCTCCAACCTGGTTTATCCCGGCCATCCGGTGGAGCATCCGGTGGTATGCCTGCCGGTCTTTCCGGGTACCAACTGCGACTACGATACCGCAAAGGCCTTCCGCGTCGCCGGGGCCGATGTGCATCCTTTCGTGTTCCGGAACCTCACCGGCGCGGACGTGCTCCGTTCCATCGACGAACTGTCCCGGCAGATTGAGGCGTGCCATATCCTGGCCTTCGCCGGCGGCTTCTCCTCCGGGGACGAGCCGGACGGCAGCGGCAAGTTCATCGCCGACGTAATCGGCAATGCCAAGGTGAGTGCCGCCATAGAGGCGCTTCTGGAGCGTGGCGGGCTCATCCTGGGCATCTGCAACGGCTTCCAGGCCCTGGTGAAGAGCGGTTTGCTCCCGTACGGGAAAACCGGCCGGGTCACGGAGGCTTCACCCACCCTTTTCCGCAACGACATCAACCGCCACATCTCGCTGGTGGCCACCACGGAGGTGGCTTCCGTAAACAGCCCCTGGCTGAAGGGCTTCCGTCCGGGCCAGCGGCACAGCATCGCCTTCAGCCACGGAGAGGGCAAGTTCGTGGTGGAGGAAAGCCTGGCCCGGGAACTTTTTGCCCGCGGGCAGGTGGCTTTCCGCTACAAAGACAACCCCAACGGGTCTTACTACGACATAGAAGGCATCCTGAGCCCCGACGGCCACATCCTGGGAAAGATGGGCCATTCCGAGCGTTTTGAGGAGAACCTCTTCAAGAATATTTCCGGCGACTGCGCACAGCCCCTTTTCAGCAACGCAGTCCATTATTTCAGAAAAAACAATTGATACCATGACCAAGGGAGAACTGATCTTCGAAGGAAACGAGAAACAAGTCTTTGCCACGGACCATCCCGACCAGGTGATTTTCCGCTACAAGGATGTGATGGTGGCCTATAACAATGTGAAACGGGCCCGCATCAAGGGGAAGGGCGCACTGGACAACCAGATATCGGCCCTCCTGCTGGACTACCTGAACCGGAACGGGGTGGAAACCCATTTCATCGAGCTGCTGGGTGAGAAGGAGCAGCTTTGCCGGAAGATTGAGATTATCCCCCTGCAGGTGGTGGTGCACAACCGCATTGCCGGTTCCCTGGCCGTCCGACTGGGCGTGGAGGACGGGTACAGGAATCCCAATACCATCGTGGATCTCCGCTACAACAACGACAAGCTGGAAGACCCGTTCATCAACCGGGACCATGCCGTGGCCCTGGGGCTGGCCACTTATCAGGAGCTGGACGGAATGTACAATATTGCCCGGAAAGTCAACGACTTGCTATTCCCTTTGTTCCATAGGGCCGGCATTGAACTGGTGGACATGAAAATCGAGTTCGGCCGGGCTTCGGATACGGGTACCATCATCATTTCCGACGAAATTTCTCCGGACACCTGCCGCCTTTGGGACGAGGCTACGGGCGAGCGGCTGGACAAGGACCGTTTCCGCCTGGACCTGAGCCGCGTGGAGGAAAGTTACAAGACTGTCCTGGACCGTTTGAACCAAGTAATGATTTCGTAATATGGGTGTTTTGGCTGTATATGGCGTGGAAAACGCGTCCACTTTCATCTATTATGGTTTGCACAACCTTCAGCACCGGGGGCAGGAAGGCGGCGGTATTGTCACCTTCGACCATGAAGGGAAGAGTTACCGGTACCGGGGGCAGGGCCTGCTGAGCCAGGTTTTCACCAATGGCGAACTGGATCAACTGCCCGGCCATCTGGGGATTGGCAGCGTGAAGTATGCCAATGCCTCCAAGGGCGGCCTCAACAATGTGGAGCCCCTGTTCTTCCACCACCACACCGGCGACTTCGCCATCGCCGGCCGATACGTCGATCCGGGCCGGGCCGGTGCCGGTATCCGGTATGGCATTGCCGGACTCGTCAACCTTACCATAAGCATAATGAGCTATGTTGACGAATACTTCCTCAACGGCCAGCTCGATCGTCATCATCAGCAGGTCAGGACATCCGGCCTCTTCAAGCTTGCCTTCTATGAATTCATTGACCTTGCCCAGATTATCGACGGTTGCTTCAATGTTTAAAGTTCCATTTACACCCATGACATAATCCTTTAATCAATATCTAACGTTATTTACCTCAGCCTTAGCAGGTTCGGGCATCTGAAGTCCCGGCATGAACAGGATCACCGCACACATCATGGCACTGATTATCGCGATCGCGAAGAGCCATATGCGCACGTTGCCGTTATTCGACGTCACCTGTGACATGCTGATGGTCGTGTATCCGGATGCCACGGGCGCCATTTCGGCGGAGCCGGAGATGACCCTGTCCATCAGCTCCGCGCCCTCACTGCCGGATGAGGCCAATACCTCCTGAGACCGCACGATGACCGCATAATCAGAAGCATGATCCAGCTTAAACTCTGCCATTCCGTTGTCAGGTATCTTGACTGACTGGACGAGCGTAAGCTCACCGTTATCCACGTCATAGTAATACAGGTGTCCGAACATGCCGGCATTGGAGCTGCCCAGGGGCATTTTCAGCGTGGCTTCGAATCCGAATTTGCCGTCATGACTGATCGCGATCTCCGTATGAGGATACACCCCGGCCATGTCATTCAGCAGCTTGGACGGAATGTTCTTGCTGCCAACCTTGATGCCTAGGTCAGTCGAGGTGCTGAGGGCCCCCGACACGTCGCTGCCCTTGACGCTCCAGACCATGTCGTCATTCATCTTAAAGCTGACGTTTACGTCCTTGCCCTGCATGGCATTGAATACCTTGGCGGGAACGACGGTCAGACCGCTCATCTCCACATCCATGCTGGCCCCCGCGGGAGAGCTCTGTATCTGATCCGCGATCTTGTCCCAGCTGCCGGTGGCCTGGAGTCCGATCTTCACGTCGCCGGTGGCATCCGAGATATACGGATTCCTGTTTATCTCCTGACTGGCCGCGGACTGTGCCGAAGCATCCTGTACGGCAGCCCTGGCGGCATTTTCGGCCCTGACCGCAGCCTGTGCCTTGGCCCTGGCCACGGCATCCGCATAAGCCTTGCTGGCCAGGCCGTTGGATGCGGGAGTAAGGCCTGATCCCGACCCGGATCCCGATCCGGAACCTGCTCCGCCGGCCGCGTCAGCGTCAAGTCCGTTGCCGGACACGTCTTTGGTGGAAGGTCCCTTGCCCTTGGTCTCGATTCTCTTCACTTCGCTGATGTTGCCTACCTTGTCCTTCGCTACCACGTAGAACACGTAGGTCTTGTCAGAATAAAGTCCTGACAGGGGGAAGCTGGCGGCGGCATTCTCACCCTCCGTATACTGCACGTCGCTCTTGGTGCCGTTCTCAACCACCCACTCTGCCGTCGGAGTCGTGGAATCCTGGGTCAGTTCCTCATACATGAGATAAAAGCTCTCTACTCCGCTGAGCTTGTCCTTGCCGACCACTGCGGCGACCTGCTCAGTACCGGAGTTTGATGACGAATCCGGCTTAACGACCGCTGCTGAATTAACGACCGGTTTTTCCGTATCATGTACCATCTTAGCCGTGGATACGTACCCGGGATTATCCCCGTCACCCAGCTTGGCATAGATATAAAAAGCGCTGTTGGACGGGATGGTCGGACGGCTCTGGTCATAATAAGTCTTCCACTTGGCCTTGCCGTCGGTAACCGCTCCCTCTATGTCGGATATGGTGTAATACTTGTTCTCGCTGGTGAAATAATATATGGGATCCGCGTCCGATTCAATCTTGATCTCCAGCTTATCCTTGGTCAGGATCACGACGTCGGTCCGGTCGGTAAGCTTTTTGGACTTGTAATCATCTACGATTATCCTGCCGCTCGGATCTCCCGAACCGTCAGGCGTGTCCCTGAGCCTCTCCGGCTCCTCAGTCTCACCGGCCTTTTTCTTTTTGGATGCGGCCTCGTCAGCAGCTTCCTTGTCACTCTTCTCGCCGTCTGTTGTTTCCCCTTCGGAGCCGCTCTCAGTGCCTGCCTCTTCGCCGTCACCGTCCGTGATCTCATCTCCGGTCCGGGTACCTTCGCCTTCGCCATCCTTCTCTCCGTCGCTGCCTTCACCCGCGTCTCCGCTTTCCCGGCTGCCTCCGGATTCGCCGGATTCTCCGCCTTCGACGTTTCCGTCGGTCTGGCCGGATTCTCCGCCCTGGACATTCCCGTCGCTCTGGCCGCCGTCACCGCCATCGTTATCTCCGAGCACGGCGACCTGTTCTTCAGCGGACACGAACAGCGTGCCTATGCCCGTGGAAGCAAACACCAGGCAGATCGTGAGCAATGCCACGAACAGTATCCTGGCCCCGGATCTTAGGTTCTTAAACTTTTTAATGATCTTCTTCATATGCCTTCTCCTCAGGCAAGTCCTACTTCCTCTGCATAAGGCTCAAAGTCTGACTTGGTAAATACCTTGCCGACCTTAACGAACTCGTACTTGATGGCATTTAGGTAATGCCTCATGTGTACCTGACCGTTGGCGGTCGGATCGGCTGCGGCCAGGAAAGCCGCGTTCAGGATGCAGTTCTTGATGTTACCACCTGCAAACTCGTATTTCTCCGCAAGGAACCTGATGTCCACGTCCTCTCCGAGAGGCGTGTCCTTGGGTATGGTGGTCCTCCATAGCATCTCCCTGGTGTCCACGTCGGGGAACTGGAATTCGACGATGTACTTCATGCGTCGGAAGAATGCGGGGTCGATGTTGTGCTTGTAGTTCGTGGCCAGCACGCAGACACCGTCGTATGCTTCCATCTCCTGCAGCAGGAGGGCCGTCTTGTTGTTGGCGGAAGCCTGATTGGATCCGCCGTCATCGGAACGCTTCGCAAATATTGTATCGCACTCGTCGAAGAACAGCACGACGTTACACTTCTTGGCCTCCCTGAATATCATCGACAGGGATTTCTCGGTCTCACCGACGTACTTGTCCACGACCTTGGAAATGTCGACGCGGTAGAGCTCAAGATTAAGCTCATGCGCCAAAACCTGCGCCATCATGGACTTACCGGTACCGGGTGCACCGAACAGCAGCACCGTCAGGCCTCGGCCGTAAGGATACTTTCTCGTATAATTCCAGGATTCATATACCTGTTTCCTGTACGTCATTTGCTCTATGGCATGCTCTATGGTCTCACGCTGGGTCGGATTCATGACTATGTCGTCGAAACCGAACTTGGCCTCTACCCTGGTCGCCTTCTGCGACAGCTCCGAACTCATCTGGGCATAGCAGCCCTTGAACAGGCTTGTCCTGGATATCTTTTCCTCTTTGGCCATGTTGGCGAGGGACTTAGCCTTTATGAGGGCGTCATGGATCTTGCCTGACGTAAACAGGAACTTGGTGGACATCTCAAGCAGATCAACTTCATCCGCCAGTTCAAATCCCCTGGAGAAATACTCCCAGCAGGTCAGACGCTCTCCGGTGTCCGGCGTGGGCAGCTCCAGATCCGTAAACTCGCTCTTGGTAACCTCACGGAAGTCGATGTAGAGCTTACTCATGGCGAACACGAGTATGCCCTTTTCCGTAAGCTTGGAGAAAGCGAGGTCCATGTATCCGAAGAACTTCTCCTTCTCCTCGTCATGGTACGTCAGCTCCGTCAGGCAGCAGCATGACTTGGTCAGTATGCACTCCCTGGTAACGGACCATAGTGCCTTTTCAACGAAGCCGTAATCATATATGAACAGCTTCTTACAGTTGATCGCGACGGCCCTCAGGCCGTTCTCACGGCAGAAATGCTTAACGAAGAACTTCCTGCCGCTGCCGTCATCACCATAGTAATAAAAGATGCGTACGCCGTCGTTATATGAGATCTTCATGGCATCGAGACGGCTCTGGTTGGCCATGACGGGATCAAGCTCCTTGTCATCGGTCATCATGTAGATGAACCTGTCGTAATTCTCATCCAGCGTCAGGGGATTACGTCCGAACAGGTAGTCGATCATCCTCTTATCCGGCGAAACTACCGTCGAAAAAGGCATGCTGTCAATAACCTGCAGCGGAAGTATCGGCAGGAGCTGCTCCAGGCACGCACTCATGTCGCCAAAGGCTCCCGTGATGGAGAACCTGGAGCCAAAGAATACCTTGGCCGCGGATTCTATCGTCGGTGCCGACAGTCCCGGGTTCTCGTTGATGATGTGGAACACTCCGGCATAATCGGTCTGGGTGGATGAAAGGATGCCCGCCGCGAAACAGAACTGGGTAAACGGCTCAAACTCCAGCCTGTTGCACAGTTCATAAAACGGAAGGCTGATGCCCTTTTCAGCCGTGAGCCTGGCACGCTCGTTGATCAGCCTGAGCCTCTCCACTATCGGCAGCTCACTGTCCTTCTGTATCTCTTCCCAGACGTCTCCGTCTCCGGCTCCGGCGACCTCATCTTCGGTATCCACGTTCGCTACGTTGCTGGCCGCGAAGTCACCCAGCAGGTCCAGGAGGTTGGAATCTATCTCATCATCATCGAAGTCATCTTCATCATTGCTGCTGCCGCTCTCACCGATGGGGCCGAAAAGATCGCCCAGGTCGAAATCGTCCAGTCCGTCATCTTCCGAATCCGGACCCATGCCCGCATCAGATGCTCCGGCGGCGTCCCCGGCATTCTCTCCGTCAGATGACTCCTCGGATGACCCATTCCTGCTTTTGTATGATTCGGTCAGACGGCTGCGGCACGTGTCCCCCGCGATCTCGATGTCGGGATACATGATGTTCTTGTAACCGCCCTCGCCATTGGCATACTGAACCTTCAGCTTGGATATGTATACGTCCATGCTGCTGTTGACGCAGTCAAAGACGTACTGCATGTACTCGCTATAATCCCTGAATGGGGAGGTATTTAATTCTTCGGTAAAATTTGCCATCTTGTCCTCTGTTACCCATGTGTCCGAAACGTAGCCTTACGGTCAAACACGCTTGCCGCTGAATTGATTCCGGTCTGTCTGGAGATGTCAAACACCCCGTGGCTGCTTTCATTCAGAAACTCCATCGGCTTGCGAACGTCGTACATGTAAGTCTCCACGTCTTCGTCGTCTTCCTCATTGATCCTTCTGCGATTCAGCTGCTTTTCCTTATCTTTTTTTTGCTTGCTCAGATCATCATTAAGCATCCGGTTGTCCCCTTTGCACGAAACACAGATCAGGTGTTCATCAGGATCACTGTGCCGCAGGCGCCGCCGCATCCGTGGCAGGTGCGGAAGCGTCTGCCGATCCGTCCGCGGACTGCTCCGTGCCTTCTGCTGTCGCGTTCTCCTCGGGAGTAATGGCCGTCCCGTCTATCAGGTCCCCGTTAAACTGCGGTACCGTCAGTTCCTCATCCGCCGCCTCGACCATGTCAACGTAGTCGGCGGGATACGTTTCCCTGGTCACCTCGGTGATCTTGAGATACTGGGTGGAACAGAATCCGACCGTTCCTCCGGGCATCACGACCATGCACCAGTCATTGCCGGGCTTAAGGACGTATCCGGGCGTACGCAGCTGCAGCTTGGCCAGTATTTTTGCATTTTCAGACGGGCCCTCGCGGAGCCTCAGTATCGTGTACGTGGTATTGGTCACGAAGGTAAAGTACCTGATCTCCTGAACCGTCTCAGGCTCGGGCTCGGGTTCCGGCTCCGGCACGGTCTCCGTCACCTCCACAACCTCCTCAGCCGGGGTTTCGTCAGCTACGGCTTCTGCCGAATAATCATTCTCGGTCTCTCCGATCACGGTCTGATCCAGCACCGCCTGCTCTGCTCCGTAGGAATTCTCATCCTTGGTAAACGGGGAACCCTTGCCGTTTAAGAGCAAAAGCGCCAGCATCGCCACGACTATGTAAAAAGCACATAATGCAATAAATATCTTAACGTTGTTTTTCATAAAGACTCATTCTCCGTAATCAACAGTTTAAGCGGTCTCCCCAGCCTACGACGTGGGCAGCTGAATATAGATGCCCATGCCGCTGCCCTGAGGACTGCGGGCATAGATCGTGCCGCCGTAGTGCTCCACTATGGCCTTGGCCTGAGTAAGTCCGAGTCCGTTGCCGCTTATCCTGTTTGAACCCTGGTAATTGAGTTCGAATATGTGCCTGGTCTCATTCTCGGGCAGGCCCCTGCCGGTATCCTTGAGCACGATGAAGATGTCATCCTCTATGGCCGATATCGTGATCACCAGCACTCCTGCGGTCTGCATGTATTTGATCGAATTGTCTATGATGTTGCGGAACATGATGAGAAGCCGCTTGGCGCTCGCATGTACTATGAGCTTCTCGGACGCGCTGGAGATGTTGATCGTAAGTCCTGCCGCCCGCGCGGCCTCGCTCAGCTCGGCTATGGCATGTCTGGCCACGTCTATGATGTCCACGGTAACTGCCGGATCCTCGTCATCCGGAGGAAGAAGGCTCTCAAGTGAAGCTTCCGTCTGACCTGCGGCCGCGGCCTGTGCGGCGCCGGCAATGCGTTCATCTGATTCCTTCTGAACAGCCTCAAGCGCTGCCTCACTGGCGTTCAGCCTGGATTTCAGGTCGTCCATCTCGACTTCCTTTTTGCGGATCTCTGAGTCCTTGTTTTCCAATGCCCTCTCGTTATCCGCGCGGATCTGCTCGTTTTCTGCCTTCAGTAGTCCAATCTCCTGCTGAAGGTGCTCGGCTCCGGTATAGTCATTGTGACTGCGCAGGGCTGCAAACGCGAATGCCGTGACCGCGATCGTAAAGAGTACGAACAGCACGAGCAGGTAAACGGGATCAAGCGAAAAATACCCGAATATGACACCGGCATACAGCAGGCATGAGAGTACCAGTATCAGTTTTTGGCTGCGATTCATGTTATGTAAACCTCCAATTCGATTTATTTAAGCTCATCCAGATCGATCCTGCGCCTTCTGCCGTCTGCGGCAAAGCTAAGATCGTGAGTCGCCATCACTATGGTAATGCCCTGGTGACGTATTATGTCCAACAGCCTCATGATCTCCGCGGAAGATGCCGGATCCAGGTTGCCCGTCGGCTCATCCACGAGAAGTATCCTCGGATGATTGATCACCGCCCTCGCGAGGCACACCTTCTGCTGTTCTCCTCCCGACATTTCCTTCGGGAACCTTTTGTGCAGCCTGTCTATGCCCAGCATCGACAGCACGAGCGATATCTTGTTTTCGGCTTCCTTGCCGGATCCTCCGGTAGCCAGTATCGCTGCCAGCAGGTTATCATATACGTTGACGTCCTGCATCAGCCTGAAATCCTGAAAAAGAACCCCTATCCCGCGCCGGTAATACGGCACGTCCCTCCGCCTGATGCGGCTGATGTCCTGACCGTCCACGATGATCCTGCCGCTGGCGGGTTCTATCTCCTTGAGGATCATCTTGAGCAGGGTGGTCTTGCCGCTCCCGCTTGATCCGGTCAGCAATATGAATTCGCCGTCTGCGATCTCGGCGTTGAAATCGTCATAGACGACGATTTCTCCCGTCTCATCCTCATACTGATGGCATACGTGTTCAAAAGTGATCATTGTATGTTGAGTGCCTTGTCCAGTCCGGTAACCCTTAGTATTTCCATTACGGCAGGGCATACGTTGATCAGGGTAAACCTGCCGCCCTTGGATCCCGCCGTTTTGTGCCCGATCATCAGTCCCCTTAGTCCGGCACTGGAAATGTACTGAACCTCTCTCATGTCCAGCACCACCTTGTCAGACTTCTGGAAGGCCTTCAATATCGCATTCTGAAATTCCGTCGCGTTCATCGCATCGATTCGTCCGCTGACGTTCAGCTGCATTATGCCTTCGCCCTTGATTTCTTCAACAGTCATCTTTTCTCCTCATCACGTCAACGTTATTGCACCATCGTACAGTGATTCTTCATCAAGCACAACGTGTTTCTCTCCCGGGATGGTCGCATTCATGTCCATGTAGCTGTTGCCGTCCATGACAGCCTCCTTCTCCATCTGGAGCAGCCTGATCCTGGTCCTGACGGGCTTGAACTGATCCAGCAAAAAGGTCAGCTGATGCCGCAGGTCCTCGGTCAGGTGCCGGCTTATCAGGACAGTCACGTCGTAGGTTCCGCCTCCCTGCACGCGATTCTCTATCAGCACCACTTCCTCTCCCAAAACTATCTCGAGGATGCGCCTGATGCACTGTTTGGTGCCTTTTATCTTATTCAGGTGATAAGCTTCCTTGACAAGCGTGCGAAGCACGTCCTCCTCAAGGAATCCTCCCTTTAGGTCTATTCCGAACCAGGAACCGTACGTCTCAAGCATTTCCTGATTGCACATGTCCAGGTCCAGCATAAGGAACAGGTTGTCGTTCATCTCGCCGATGTCTCCGTAAACCGAGGAAAAGATCGACATGAACCTATGGAAAAAGCTGTTTCTCTCCTGATATACCTGAGGAAACGTATTCATGAAGGCATCGCCGACCGCGCTGACGCGCACGTCCTGCAACACTGCATCGCCGAATCCCATCATTTCCACGGCGACGTACAGAAACCTGCCCTTAAGGTCATATAAAAGCGCGTTCTCGCAGTTTATGAATTTTTCAGCTCCGAGCGACGTCATGAGCCTGACCTTGTCATAGCTGTCAACCTGCGAGTCCGCCAGATAATCATCCAGATTGATGACCTCTCCTGCGTCGGTCACGATCTCGGGATTGTTTCTGGTCAAAACATAAGTGTAACACACAATCTCCTCTGAGGAAAGAAGCGTACAGCTAAGTCGTCCCCATTCCGCGTCATCCTCGGATCCCTCGATCACCTTGTAGAACACGCTGTGTTCATTGGTCTTCGGATCAAGCTCAAGCCTGCCCGACTCGTCATACTCAAATCCCTTGACACAGCCGCCCTTTATTCTGTTTCCCTTTATCGAATACCAGATGTCGTAGGCCATAACCCTGCCTTTCTCTTGTTTGAATCATTCAGGCCCGGTCCCCGCGGGATCAGGCGTTTTACTCTATGAATTGACCAGCTGAAGCTGTATGGATCCCGGATGACACAGGCAGTCATACCTGGGATATACGTCGTACTCCCTGACCTGTGCCAGCTTGGAGTTCTCGGAATGCAGCGACAGTTCATATACGTATTCCACGCAGGGCAGCTCCTCTATGGAATGGAACACGTCCTCAAACCTGAGCACCTCACCGAAGGCATGATCTCCGTGAATGTAGTCCAGCCTGGAACGTATGCGTCCCTCTATCTGCTCCCTGCAGTCGGTGAAATGTCTCTTGACGTAGACCGTGCACCTGACTCCGACGGCGACGTAGACGGGCTGCTTGACGTCGAACCTGGAGGTGATGAGCCTTCTCTCGGAGAGCCTCTCCTTGATCCGCTCGATATATATTTCGGGCAGCTTGGGAAACATGTCGTCCATGTCGGGCATGACCACCACCCTGATCATGTTTTCCTTCTCGTCCATCACCGCCCTGGTCTTGCGGATGCAGAGTCCGGGAGTCGTCTTCACCAGATATTCGTAATCAGAGGCCGTCACCGCGGTATAAGGAGTCTTCATGTCCGCCAGGAACCTCGCCCTGACCTCCTCCAGAGTCTCCCTGTGTGCTCCGCCCTTGCCGGTGCCGGGACTGTAGAACCTGACGGGGACTTCCGAATCCTCAATGGCCAGATAATTTCCTGCGGCTATGTTGCCCCTTTCTCCCATCGTGGTCGCAACGCTGCCCATGAATAAGTCCGCGCCCAGGAAATCTCCGGCATCCTCGATGATGATGCGTCCCTCGTTTTCCAGCAGATGATAGCACAGCGCTCCGTCATTTTTCTTTTCGGGCCTGACGAAGTCATACAGATAGCCCTCCGCGTCGCGCCTGCGCGCTATCAGGCAGAAGCTCTCGTGAACTATCTTTGACACCGGCAGCTCTATCTCCTGATCGTCGTAACCCATGACCTTGCCCACGGAGAACCGGCGCATGATTTCCTCGCTGTATATGATGACCCTGACGCACTCCTTGAACTTCCAGGGAGCGTAGCCGAACGTGGCCTCATCGAATTCAAAGGTCACGTCTCCGGGGCTGTTCTGGCTGATGCGGCAGTACCTGCCGGTCAGATCGTCGGTATGAACCGGTTCGTACCTGCGGTAGGACGAGCCCTTCTCCTCCTTGCCAAAAACGACGAAATACACGTTTTCGCCGATGGTGGATCTGACGTGAACCCTGTCCGCCCTGGAGAAGCTCTGGCTGCTGCTCCTGGTGTCCTTCTGCCATACCTCAAAAAGGAATCCGAACAGGTTGGTGATCCTGGGAACTATGTCATAGTCCGCCCTCTTCAGAACCGCCCTGATGCAGTATCCGCTCTCCGGGGTCTCGTTGCAGATGGCAGGCGTGACGTCTGTCATGTTGACTCTGATCTCCCCGCTGTTTACGAAGCCTCCGGTAAAATCCCTGACGCCCACCTTCACAAAGCCGGCATCGGTATATACCTCCCAGTCCAGGTCGGCGAAAATGTGCTCCGTCCTGTCGACCGTGACATTTCTGCCGGCACGCTCCGCCATCTTGACGTAGAGGATCACTTCCTTCAGGTTCTCGGGATTGCCGTCAAAGGTCATGTACAGGGCGTTTCCGGCCTGCGGTGAATTTCCGAACGCCTTGGCCGGAACCTTCAGTTCGCTGTCCAGCACGAAGCTGACGTCATTGAACCGGTCATTGGCCCAGATGAATACTCCGGACATCCGGCATGCGGCCACGGTGACCTCACGGTTGGTTTCAAAGCAGATGTCACCCAGGCGGAATCTCTGTCCCGAAGGCAGTACGACCGGCTCCTCCAGCCCGTCTGCCGACAACAGCACCCGCGAGCACTTGCCCCTGCCGGGCACGAATCCCGCCATCTTGAGAAGCGCCATCTTGGCGCGGTAGCTCAAGGTTACGATCTCCGCTCCCTGCAATGCCGAAAAAGCGGTCAGGTTCTCCAGAATGGTCACGCCCGGATCGGACGGATTGTAATTGGTCCATTCCGAACTGCGCAGCGGAAGCTCGCGCATCACGTCGGCCATTCTCTCCTCATATGTTCTGCTCTGTAATTCCTGTACACTAAGCATATCTTGCCCCTGATTTATTAACTGTTGATGAAAACCTTGTGTTCGCCGCTCCTGCAGACCATGAACGGCGTTACGTTTATGTCATTCACGTCCAGTTCGTGTTCCCCGCTTCCGTCCACATAATGCCCTATCAGCGTGATCCTGCGGATAATCGCCTTGCTGCGGAGGACGCTCAGCCTCATCAGCATCTGTGATTCCTTGGGCAGCACTCCTATGCTCCATCCATCGTTGAACTCTCCGGATACGGGATTTAAGTACTCGCTAAGGACGCCTTTTACCTCGTTCTGTACCTCGAAGCTGTCGTCCATGTCCATGACCGTGGCCCAGACGCTTACGGATATGTCCACGAAGATCGGCTCGACTATGTGAAGGTTGTTCTCCGACACGGTCAGCATGCAGGACTCCAGCAGATCCTTCTTGAGGTTGGCCGACACCCTGTGGAACGAAAAGGCGCCGTCGGCAAAATCCTTCATCAAAAGGACTATCGAAATGTCCGAAGGATCCACGTTTCCGTCCAGGGTCATGCCTGCCACCACCCTGGTGCTTTCGATGCTGTCCGAAAACTCCATGACGTGACGGACGTAATCCCCCTCGCTGACCAGCTTGCCGCGGTCGTGCATGATGCCCGCGCCCCTCTCCAGGGCGTGATCTATGGTCTCTAAGTTGGAACCGCCGTGTGCGCGGATCGGATTGTATATGTAATCTATGTACGGAGCGTCCCCGGCAAAGTCGGTGATGGCACCCTCAGGAAGGTTGCCGTCCTCGCCGTCCGTTGACCTGATGCGCGCCTTAAAGGCTATGTCATCGGTAACCCTGGGCATGTCACAGGTCGTCCCGTCCGAAAAGATGACGGTACCCGTCATCCTGTCCAGGCGGTAAACCCTGCGGTCGGTCGCCTCATAGAAGCTCTCGACCTCCTTCCAAAGCACGTAAAAGGCCGAAACCCTGCCCAGGAAGTCGTACTCCGCGCGCACCTTCTCCGGATGCTCCGTAAGCAGCCTGTCCATCTCCTCCTGACGCACGAAGCCCCTTTCGTTGACCCATATCTCTGCATCCAGGATGTTGGCGGCCCCAAGCCCGAAATGCATGCTGGGCATTATCTCGTCTATGTAGTAATCGGTCTCATCGCTCGTGCGCACATTGGTGACGGTCACGGCATTGAGACAGAGCCTGACTATGCGGGGCAGGAAAACATCCGAAACGTCGCTCTTGCGTGACTTGCTGCGCTTGATCCTGATCCAGTACAGCCTGTTGCCCTCCATGACGGTCTCGCACATGTCGGCGGGCGGCATGAACATGATGGTGCCCGATCTCGTGAAGCCCTCGGTCAGGTCCGTGAACCTCATCTCCTTAAAGCCGGAACCTGAGCTGTACTCCACGCGGAACCGCACGCCGTTCTGATTGGCTGAATCAGCCAGCTGGAAAAAGATGCTGACCGGACCTTCCTCAAGTTTCCTGTCCAGTCCTATGTACAGCGCGTCTTCCGCGTAGGACGATCCGGAGAGGACCGTGAATTCCTTATTGCCGCCGATCCTGTCGGTTATGTTTTCCTTGACGGTCCCGAATATCCTCTCGAGCTTAAGCGGAGCGGCATACCTGCCCTCATAGGAATACGAGATGCGCAGGTTCTCGATCTGAGGATAGTTGTGGATCGCGGGACGCAGGTAACAGTTGTCCGACCGCGTCACCCTCATGCGTATGACCCTGCCGCTGTACGGGCCGCTCTCAGTTGCCTCCCAGTCCGCGGGGCATATGAAGCCCAGCTTGTACTGTCCCGGCTCGCAGTTCTCAAACATTCCTGCATATTCCGTATCGCAGCGCAGCTTCTTCCAGCCCACGCCGTTGTAGTATTCTATGGTGATCTCGTTGACCTTCACCTGGGCCGGATTGTCAAAGGCAGTCTTCTTGGGCTTACGCTTGACTATCTGCAGCTCCGCTTCCTCTTCCTCCGCGGTAAGGCGGATCTGGTTCTCGTGATAGCTGACCCTGAAGTCAAGGCTTATCCTGGCTCCCTTTTTGGCAAAGCACGGATCGTGTCCTATATAGCATTCATTATAGATGGCCAGCGAATCGGAGAAGGGCTTGAACTTGTCAGTCTCCAGCTCCTGTGAACCGTCACCGACGTATTCCGGCTTTCTGGAGCCGCCTCCCGCTGAGAGGCTGACGCCATCGAGGTTAAGCGAATCCGTCATGACCTCATTGGCAGTGATGATGACCGCCGACAGTTCCCTGTCGTCAGCGTTTATCCTGAGACTCTCCTCGTTTTTGATGAGTTCAAAGGTCTCGTTGTCACTTAAGAGCTTTACGCTGTCGAAATCCAAAAAGCCGTCTTTGCTGAGATACTTAAAAGAAAACTCTCCGCTCAATATCCTGCGGCATAAGCTTTCACCTCCGGATAGCCTGACGTATATGGGCTCTCCGACTCCCTCAAAGAGGATGTCATGGGATATGATGAGCACGCTCTGGCCGAGGTCAGTCTTCTCTCCAAAGAGAACGAAGGGCGGAATGGTGCGGATCACGTTCTCATCCACCACGTCCGTAATGTAAGCATCAGGCTCGCCAGCCTCGCCCTCCCCGCCCTCCGGCACGGGCATGGCCGATGCGGGTATTATCTCCGGGACGTCGAAGTCACCGAATATCGGGGATATGGTTCCCCTCTCGATATCAGTCTGAAATACGGCCCTGATCTGAGACTCGGTCACGTATATGCTCCTGTCAGTCTCGAAGATGGCGAATCCGCTGTCAGTGCGGTCCGACTCGGCGCTCAGCCTGGTTCCCTTGGGCAGCTGCGCACCGGGCAGTACTCCTCCGTCTAAGTTGAATATCACGATGCTGCCCGCAGGCTGTGCGCGATGCAGCGAAAAATCGAGCATGTTGACAAATTCAAGGTGGTATCTCTCAGGCATCATGCCCATCAGCCGGACGTTCTCCTCCTCCTGTCTGGCAAAAATCTGCGCAATGACGGTACCCATGTCCGGATCGTCGGGATTAAACCTCCACTCCGGCGCGTACGTCCTGGCAAGCTCGATTATGTAATTTTCTATTTCCTCTGTAGTCAGAGCCCTAAAAAAATCAGCCATTTTTTCACTCACCCATTCCGGTCAAATCCACGTCTATGACGTCGGGTTCATAATACTCCTCTTCCTCGTCAGGAGCCGGCTCGGCATTCAGGTAGAACGGAAATACCAGGTTGCCCCTCTGATTGGTTTCAGCCACGACGTAATCTATGTTGATCAGGACGTATCCCTGCTGGGCATCCATGTCGGTGTCCACGTCCACGCGGTTGACCCTGGGTTCCTGCCTGAGAATGCTCTCGGTGAGGTCCCTTTTCATGATGGTCATGTACGTCTGGTTCATGTCCATGAACACGTATTCCGCGGTGTCCGTACCGAACTCCGGCCTGGTCAGCCTCTCGGTGGTCTGCGTCATCAATATGAGATATATGGATTCCCTGACGCTGTCTAACCCGCTGCTGGTCACGAACCTGCCCGTGGCCGGGTCTATGCGCGGCGGAAACGCCATTCCTGTTCCTAAATGTTCCTGTGCCATGTTATGATTCCTTTGCTTTTATTTCCTGATCGTCGTCCGGTTCCATCATCCTATCCCAGCTTGATCGGAGTTCCCTCCACCGATACCGGGCCGCTGCTCTTGAGACCCAGAGTTGAGTTGCCCGACACGCTGGCGTTGCCTCCCTCGATCGTCAGCCGGCTGTTGGCCTTGACCTCCGCGTTCTCCGTGGCGTTTAGCTTGATCCTGGATGCCTCCAGAGTCACGGTGCCGTTGGAACCGTTCATTATCATCTTGATGTTGTCACCGACCTCGATCGTCAGCTTCTGCTCGGCCTTGATCGTCATCTGACCGTTCTCGGTCTTCATCTCGATCTTGTTGTTGCCGTCCTTGTCAGAGATGAGGATCTTCTTCTTCTCATTGTCGATCTCCAGCTTGTGCAAGTCCTTGCCGGTCTTGATCAGTATGTGATCGCTCTCGCCGTCACCCTCACTGTTGTCCTTGATCTCAATGAGATTGCCGTTGCGGGTCTGGATGCGCTTGAACTGGTTCTTTTCGTCAAAGGCCTTCTGCACGAAGGATGAGTTGACCTTGGGCACGACTCCTATGATGAAGGGCCGGTCAATGTTGCACTGCTCAAACGCCAGCAGCACCTGGTCCCCGACCTCGGGATAAAAGTACTCGCCCCACTTGCTTCCGCCGTACGGAAAGGCCATCCTGGCCCACACGAGCCTGGACTCCTGATAGTCCCTGGTCGTGATGTTGACCTGCACGAAACCCTGCTTGTTCTGATCGTAGTTGCGGACCACCTGACCTACTATGACTCCCTCGATCAGGCTGTCTCCCATATTGTTCTTTTCGAGACTGTGTCTTGCGACGTCGTCCATGTATTCAAAGAAAGGCATGTGTTTCCTCGCTAGCTTACGCAGCTCACTGGCTCATGGTTGAAGCCCTGCCAATGATCGTGGTCGAATATCTGCCGCTGCGGTTGTATTCATGTATCACGTCCGTAATGTAGAACGTATTGGATATGCCATCGCCGAAATCCCTCAGCTTCACGAACCTGCCGGGCACCAGCTCCGGCATGCCCCTGAGCCTCATGTTGAGGTTGCCCAGCCTGTACGACATCTCCTCCATCAGATATTCGGCACGCTGTGTGGCCTGTTCCTGGGTCTCTACGGAGGAATCCGTGTATACGTACTGCTGGTTGCTGATCAGCGGCTTGGCCTTGCCTCCAAGGGAGAACTTGCCCGAGTTCTTCTTTTTGACCTCGATCCTGGTGCCCTTGGCGATGTCGATGGTCCTGACGATCACCTGTCCCACCACTCCCGTGATGTCATATCCTATGTCAAAGGCCTCTATCACCTGTGAGGGATAAATCTCTATCAGATCCATCGTGTTGGCCTTGGCCTTGCGGAAGGTCACGTGTCCGCCGATGGTAAAGAATTCGTAGTTAAACTTTTTGGCCACCTTCACCACGAATTCATAATCGCTCTCCGCCACCATCTCTATGCGGATGTCAGGCTGTTCGCCGGCACCTGCTCCGCCCAGTCCTCCCACGGCACCGCCGCCCAGTCCTCCCATGGCGCCGCCCGTGGCATCTCCGCCCCCGGGCTTGTCCGGCGTGTCTATGACCGTCAGGTCAGCGATGACCTGCCTGTTGATCAGGTCCTGATATGCGGATCCGTCAAATATTTCCTTGACCGCGTCAGAATAATAGTTGGCCTTGAGCCTCTTGGAGCTGTTATTGGCCATCATGATGCCCTTGACGTCCATGGCGGTTACGTGCACCAGGCCCTCCGAGAGGTCATCCGGATCGTATTCAAAATCCACCCTTGCCACGTATCCGCGGAACACCTCCACGATCCTGGCCGCATGTCCCATGTAGATCTTCACGTCCAGTCCCAGGTAAATGTATTTTTTGAGATTAGACATGTCATAAAGGCCTGCCGTCTCATTGAACACGTTGCCTATGCTGAAGGAAGCGATGCTGGCCTTGAGCTCACTGGTCACTTCCACGGACACGTCAAAAACGGTTGGACGGAATTTCTTATCCTCCAGGGGATCCCGTCCGCCCAGCTCCACTGAAAGCCTGGGGTCGTCGAAACCTTCATAAGTCTTATACAGTTCTGCTAAATCATATTCTGCCATATTCCCGTACCGTTAATGGATGTCAAGCATTCCAATGCCGCCGATCGCAGCCTGAGCCGCATCATATCCAAAGCGATTCTTGTATTTCTCAACCCAGGTCTTGGACGTGGACGGATAATCCTCGGCATCGAGCAGTACCATGCGCAGGTTTACCGAGGCGCGTATGGGCTGTCCGTTGACGTTGAACATCTGATACTCGGCGTTCACGCTGTTTAATATTCCCTCATAGGACATGTCGCCCCACGTAAATCTCATCAGTCGCATGTCGCTGGACCTGATGATCTGAGTCAGCGCCTCAACCTCGGGCTGTACGGAATACGAATTCTCGTTAACGCCCGTCTTGATGAAGGATGCGCCCGTCTTGGCCACGTTGGTCGCTCCAAGGTTAAACTTGTCCCCGTAAAAGGCGTCGGCATTGCTCACTTTGTCAAAGATGAGCGGTATGTTCAGCTCGATGTAGGACTTGGCGGCTCCTATGTGGTTACTGGGACGGCCGCCTTTGCTGCCCTGCTTATCACCGTTACCGTGCAGTTCCGCATTTGAGAAGCTCTGTATGGCCATTTCCTCACCGCCGTATCCGGTGATGGTCAGTTCATTGGGATTGAAGGGAACCTCAAACCTGTATACCTTGTAATTGTTCTTGTCCACGAATTGCGGTGCTGCGCCGTTGTTGCCGCCCAGGGCCGCGGAAGCCTTCCTGGCTGCCGTCTGGATCTTTTGGGCATAATCCCCGATCAGGTCGGGACTGAAGCTGCCAAAACCTCCGAGTCCGCCCGCCTGTGCAGG
>CALGGH010000167.1 GCA_937916415.1 uncultured Lachnospiraceae bacterium | reverse complement strand
CAGACGTGTGCTCTTCCGATCTCTGTTCCATGGGCGCAGCCGCATATCCCAATCACGGTGATTCGTACAAGAGCGTTATGGAACTGGCGGACAGGATGCTCTACCTGGCCAAGGAAAAGGGCAGGAACCGCTACGTCATATATACTCCCGAGATGCACCATGACCTGCTGCAGACGGATGCTTCTGGCACGACCTGGGACTTCTCGGTAGCCTTCGACAAGATAGGCATCATACAGTACATGCTTCAGAATTACCTCTCGGCCGGCACCGACAGCATGGAAGCCACGTTTGGCAACGTGGGCGCCAACTTTGGTCTCAGCGAGATACTCATCATATATGAGGGTGGCAAGGTCGGATTCGGCTGGACTCCCGAGAGAACGCTTCATAACAAGAGAGACATCAAGTGGCTGCCGATGGACGAGGAATTCAAGTCCGGCTTTGACAAGAATAATCTTTTTGTGATCGACTGGCTTAACAACATCAAGGACAACTACCCCAATTTGACTAAAAGGTTTGCGGCGCGTGACGTTCAGTCGGCTCTTTTCTTCAGGCTGCAGAGCGGCGGGGAGGTCAGGGGCTTCATCATGTTCGCCAGGATGGAGCAGAGACAGAAGTGGTCCGAATATGAGCTGCTTGCATTGTCAACAATAGCCAAGATATTTGAGATGTCCATTTACAGGTGATCATTTATGCAGCTTCACGAAGTTGAGGCGCAGCGCATTGGTTACCACGCAGAAGCTTGACAGGCTCATGGCGGCGGCTCCGAACATTGGGTTGAGCGTCCATCCGAATGCATGCACGTACGCTCCTGCGGCGAGCGGGATGCCGATTACGTTGTAGAAAAATGCCCAGAACAGGTTTTCATGAATGTTGCGAAGCGTGGCACGGCTGAGCCTTATGGCCGCGGTCACGTCCGACAGGCCGCTCTTCATGAGCACCACGTCGGCCGCGTCTATGGCCACGTCATTGCCGGCACCGATGGCGATCCCGACGTCGGCACGGGTGAGGGCGGGAGCATCATTGATGCCGTCACCGACCATGGCTACCTTGCCGTTTCGTTGCTGTTCTTTTATGACCGCTTCCTTGCCGTCCGGCCTGACCCCGGCGATGACTTCATCCACGCCGGCTTCCCCGGATATGGCGCGGGCGGTCGTTTCGTTGTCTCCGGTCAGCATGACCACGCGTATGCCCATTTCCCTGAGTTCCCTGATGGCGGCGGGAGAGTCCTTCCTGATCACGTCCGCCACGGATATTATTCCCAGAAACTTATCGTCCCTGGCAAAAAAGAGCGGCGTTTCACCGCCTTCGGCCAATTCGTCTGAGAGCGAAAGGCTGCGGTCGTCAAGCGTGGCGACGGAGGATATCAGTTCCCTGTTTCCGCCGCATATCTCCGCACCGTCAAGCCTGCCGCGAAGGCCGGTTCCGGACAGGGCCTCAAAATCTGTCACTTCGCATTCACCCGCCTTGCGTTCGCCCGCATCGCATTCGTTCGCTTCGCATGCGGCAGGTTTCATGCCGGCTTCGTCGTGATGGCTTACGATGGCCTTTGCCAGAGGATGCTCGGATCTGCTCTCAAGCGCGTATGCAACGTCCATGAGCTCGTCAACGCTGATGCCGTCCGCCGGGTGCACGCCCCTGACCATGGGCTCGCCCTTGGTTATGGTGCCGGTCTTGTCCAGCACCACGGTATTCACCTTGCCGGCTTCCTCCAGGGACACGGCGGTCTTGAACAGTATGCCGTTCCTCGCGCCGACGCCGTTACCGACCATGATCGCTACCGGCGTGGCCAGTCCGAGGGCACAGGGACAGCTGATCACGAGCACGGATATTGCCCTGGCGAGGGAGTAGCCCGTATCACGCGTTACGAGCATCCATATGACGAATGTCACAATGGCGATCCCTATGACCGCGGGCACGAAAATGCCCGAAACCTTATCGGCTGTCTTGGCGATCGGAGCCTTGGTTGCGGCTGCGTCGCTTACCATCTTGATGATCTGTGAAAGGGTGGTGTCCTCACCGACGCGGGTGGCCTCGCAGACCATGTATCCGTTAGCATTGATCGTGGCGGATGAGACCGTGTCGCCCACGGCCTTGTCCACGGGAATGCTTTCACCGGTCAGGGCGGATTCGTTTACCGCGCTGTTTCCTTCTATCACTATGCCGTCCACGGGGATGCTGCTGCCGGGCCTGACGGCAAACCTGTCCCCGACCTTGACCTGACTTATCGGAACCTCCTTTTCCTCACCGTCCTCGATCAGAAACGCCGTTTTGGGCGCAAGCTTCATCAGTTCCTTCAGCGCATTGGTGGTGCGTCCCTTGGATATGGATTCGAGGAGCTTGCCGACCGTGATCAGCGTCAGTATCATTGCGGCCGACTCGAAGTAGAATTCATCCATGAGCTCCATGACCCTCGTCCGGTCTCCGGCGCTTTCGGCCACCGTCATCGCGAAGAGCGCGTAGACGCTGTATCCGAAGGAAGCTGCGGATCCCAGGGCGACCAGCGTGTCCATGTTGGGGGCTCGGTGAATGAGTCCGCGGAAGCCGCTTATGAAGAACTTCCGGTTGATCACCATGACAATGGCTGACAGGATCATCTGCGTCAATGTCAGTGCCAGATGGTTATGGGTAAAATAAGAAGGCAGCGGGAAGCCCCACATATTGAAGCCCATGGTGATATACATGAGCAGGATCAGAAAGGCCGCGGAAAAAATCAGCCGCTTTTTTAATGCCGGCGTCTCCCGGTCCTCAAGCGCTTCTTCCTCCGCCGAAAAAAGCCCCCCCTTTGTTTCTTTTTTCTCTGCGTTTTTCAGCTGTGCCATGTAGCCTGCGTTCTCTACTGCCTTTATGACAGCCTCGCAGGATTCATTTCCTTCCACGCCCATTGAATTTGTCAAAAGGCTTACCGAGCATGAAAGCAGATCGGAAGAGCACACGTCT
>CALGGH010000166.1 GCA_937916415.1 uncultured Lachnospiraceae bacterium | reverse complement strand
TAACGTGGACGAAAAAAATTTTGAGAACGAAAAAATTTTCACAGACTCTATCATCGAAGCCGGTGAAATGAAAAGATTAAACGACCTCGAACAGGAACTTGAAAACGAAAAGTCGGTCGTTTTGGCGGAAATCAATGCGAACTTCACTGACCCTGCTCACATCCGCATGGCTTCAATCTTCAAGACCATGTTTAAAAATCCCTGGTGCCTTGATTCCGGCGGAAATCCTTCTGTCGTAAAAAACGCAAGTGTGGAAAGTTTGCGGGAAATTCAGAAAAACTATTATACGCCGGCCAATTCTGCAATTTTTGTTGGCGGCGACGTGAATCATGAAGAAGTTTTTCAGTATGTCATAGAGATTTTTTCTGACTGGAAGAATCCCGAAGAGCCAGTGACTTTAGATAAGGCTGAAATCAGGAACCGTTTTACCCGCGATAAGAAATTAGTCTTTGTGAATCCGGGTAGCTCTGACGTCATGGTAAATGCGGCCTATTATCTGGCCGGCCCTGATGGTGAAACTGATGCGGAAGATACCTATCCCGCTGATGTCTGGACAAATCTTGTGAACAGCCCGGACGGTATTTTTGCCAGGACTTTCATTTCCGAGCAGGCACTAGGAATCCCTGAAAGCGATTACGTGGGAGCTACTTATCCCACGAGGCGAAGGAGCGGTATGCTCACCTTTTATGCCTCCATGCTGGATGCCGCTCAAGGCCCGGCGGCTGTTCCCGAAGTCGAGGATGAAAACTATGGAATCGGAAGCATTGACGTGGTAAAAGAGCCTGTGGCAGAAGGCAAGCTCAATCCGGCTGAAAAAGGCGATTTGTTTCTTTCTGTCTTAAAGAAAAAAGCCTTTCCCGCCATGGCAGACAAAAAACTTTTCTTCAAGGAGCGGGGCACGGATTTCGTTATTCGTCAGCTGGAAGATTCAAAAATTTATGACGGAGAAAGTGCGGAAGGAATCTTAAAGTCCCTCTCTTTTTTCTGGTCAGCTTGTGGCTCCGACTATTTCTTTTCTTATGATGAAAATATAGCAAAAGTTTCCGAGGATGATGTTTCGGCCTTTATTCAGAAATACATGCTGAACAAAAACGGAACGCTGGTTGTGACCGTCAGTCCTGAAATCTGGCAGAAGCACAAAAAAAGATCAAGTCACTTAGACGAAACCAGAGACCTGACGAATCGATCGATGCTGATGATTCAGAGTCGAACTGACTCAGATGTTTTGGAAACAGATGAAATATGACTTATGACTCCCGATATCCTCGAGGCAGGTATCGGGAGATTGATTTTGTGATGAAAAAAATAACCGAGAAAAACATAAACCTGACGCAGATTGCCGATTCGGGACAGTGCTTCAGGATGAAAAAAATTGATGATGGCGATGGACAGGCCCCCAAAAGAGCAGCCGGTTCAGGTGAAAAAGAGGGCCCTGACGCCGCGGGCTCCCACGTAACGTATGAAATCATCGCCCGGTCCCGTCGCGTCATCGCCACGCAGGAAAAGGACGGGATCACCCTGGACTGTGACGATCCGGAGGACGTGGCCTTTTGGAAAAAATACTTCGACGTGGATACGGACACGGACTATGCCTGCGTACAGTCTCTGGCCGATCCGAAGGATGCGTACCTGACGGCGGCCGTCCGGGCCGGATCCGGCATACGCATACTTCGCCAGGACCTCTGGGAGATGCTGGTGACGTTCCTGATCTCCCAGCAGAACAACATCCCGAGGATCCATAAGTGCATCGATAAAGTATGCAGGGAATACGGGGAGCAGTTTCCGCATCATTACGGATTTCCCGCTCCGGAGAGCATGGCTGACTTGCGTGATGACGACCTGATGCCCTGCAATCTTGGCTATCGGAGCAAGTACGTGGTCAGGGCGGCCAGGGCCGTGACAGGCGGCGAGCTGGACCTGGACGGGATATCAGCCATGGATTATCGGGAAGCCCGTGAGGCCCTGCTGCAGGTATACGGCGTGGGAGCCAAGGTGGCCGACTGCATATGCCTCTTCGGCCTGCATCACCTGAATGCATTTCCCGTGGACACTCACGTGCGTCAGGTGCTTGACAGGGAGTATGGCGGCGATTTCCCGTTTGACAGATATGAGGGATACGCCGGAGTGATTCAGCAATACATATTTTACAAGGAATTGCTGGATGGCAGGTAACGAACGTCTTTCTATGGTAATATTGCCGAAAACGTAGTAAAATACTCTTTGTGACGTCTGATTTTCAGACAAATTACAGATTTGATGTCAGATTCTGACATTGGATATCATCAAATTCTTAACAGGGGGTTAAATCTATGGCAAAAAAATGGGTATACCTGTTTACCGAGGGTAACGCGAACATGCGCGAACTGCTCGGCGGAAAGGGTGCGAACCTGGCAGAGATGACCAACATCGGCCTGCCGGTTCCGCAGGGATTCACTGTTACGACCGAGGCTTGTAACCAGTATTACGAGGACGGCCGTCAGATCAACGACGAGATCATGAGCGCCATCATGGAGTTCGTGGGCCGCATCGAGATGATCAATGACAAGTACTTCGGAGATCCTGACAAGCCGCTGCTCGTTTCGGTTCGATCCGGTGCGAGGGCTTCGATGCCCGGCATGATGGACACGATCCTGAACCTGGGCCTCAACGAGGAAGTAGTGGAGGCAATGATCTCCAGAAATCCCGATCCCAAGTTTGAACGATTCGTATATGATTCCTATCGCAGGTTCATACAGATGTTCTCAGACGTGGTAATGGGCGTCGGCAAGAAGCATTTTGAAGAGCTCATCGACGAGATGAAGAAGAAAAAGGGCGTAGAGTTCGACGTAGACCTGACTGCGGAGGACCTCAAGGACCTGGCTGAGCAGTTCAAGGCCGAGTACAAGAGTGAGCTCGGTGAGGACTTCCCTTCAGACCCCATCGTACAGCTGAAGGAAGCCATCAAGGCCGTGTTCAGGTCATGGGACAACCCGAGGGCCAACGTCTACCGCCGCGACAACGACATCCCCTACAGCTGGGGTACCGCCGTTTCCGTCATGCCCATGGTATTCGGCAACTTAAACAACAACTCCGGTACGGGCGTTGCATTCACGCGTGATCCCGCCACCGGCGAAAAGAAGCTGATGGGCGAGTTCCTCGTCAACGCGCAGGGTGAGGACGTGGTTGCTGGAATCCGTACTCCCATGCACATTACCGAGATGGAGCAGAAGTTCCCTGAGGCATACAATCAGTTCACCAAGGTCTGCAAGATCCTCGAGAAGCACTACCGCGACATGCAGGACATGGAGTTCACCGTGGAAAACGGCAAGCTCTACATGCTGCAGTGCCGCAACGGCAAGCGTACCGCGCAGGCAGC
Organism: uncultured Lachnospiraceae bacterium; assembly: GCA_937916415.1. Classification (GTDB taxonomy): domain Bacteria; phylum Bacillota; class Clostridia; order Lachnospirales; family Lachnospiraceae; genus XBB2008. The sequence continues at coordinate 10,144 of CALGGH010000166.1, read as the reverse complement.
ATTAAAAATCGCGTGCGACCTGGTTGATGAGGGACGCAAGACCGAGGAAGAGGCAGTAGCGATGATCGATCCCCGCAACCTTGACACACTGCTTCACCCTCAGTTCGACGTAAAGGCCATCCAGAAGGCCACCCCGATCGGCCGCGGCCTCGGCGCTTCACCCGGAGCGGCAGCAGGCAAGATCGTGTTCTCGGCAGAGGATGCGGAAAAGTGGCATGACAGGGGCGAAAAGGTCGTACTCGTCCGCCTGGAGACTTCACCCGAGGACATCACCGGCATGAAGGCCGCACAGGGCATACTGACGGTACGCGGAGGCATGACGAGCCATGCAGCCGTAGTTGCCAGGGGCATGGGCAAGTGCTGCGTGTCCGGTTGCGGAGACATTGCCATGGACGAGCCCAACAAGAAATTCACCCTCGCCGGCAAGACGTATAAAGAAGGCGACTTCATATCAATAGACGGTTCCACCGGTAACATCTACGACGGCATCATTCCTACCGTGGATGCCACGATCGCAGGCGAGTTCGGACGCATCATGGGATGGGCTGACAAGTACCGCACAATGAAGGTCCGCACCAATGCCGACACCCCTGCCGACGCGCGCAAGGCACGCGAACTCGGAGCAGAGGGAATCGGACTGTGCCGTACCGAGCACATGTTTTTCGAGGGCAACAGGATAGATGCCTTCAGGGAGATGATCTGCTCCGACAACGTAGAGGACAGGGAAAAGGCACTTGAGAAGATCCTGCCTTATCAGCAGGGCGACTTCGAGAAGCTCTACGAAGCCCTGGAGGGATATCCGGTCACCATCAGGTTCCTGGATCCCCCGCTGCATGAGTTCGTTCCCACCGAGGAAGCCGACATCGAGAAGCTGGCCAAGACTCAGGGCAAGACCGTTGACGAGATCAAGACCATCATCAACTCACTGCATGAGTTCAACCCGATGATGGGTCACCGCGGATGCCGCCTGGCAGTCACCTATCCTGAGATCGCCAGGATGCAGACCAGGGCCGTGATCAGGGCAGCCATCAACGTATCCAGGAAGCACTCCAACTGGAAGGTTAAGCCCGAGATCATGATCCCGCTCATCGGTGACGTCAAGGAATTTGACTACGTCAAGAAGTTCGTAGTGGAGACCGCCGAGGAAGAAATCAAGGCTGCAGGATACAAGCTTGAGTATGAAGTAGGTACCATGATCGAGATCCCGAGGGCAGCGCTTACTGCTGACGAGATCGCCAGGCATGCTGACTTCTTCTGTTTCGGAACCAACGACCTGACTCAGATGACCTACGGATTCTCGAGAGATGACGCAGGCAAGTTCCTGAGCGCATATTATGATGCCAAGATATTTGAGAACGATCCTTTTGCCAAGCTCGACAGGAACGGCGTGGGCAAGCTGATGAAGATGTCCATGGACCTGGGCAAGCCCTCCAATCCGAACCTGCACGTGGGCATCTGCGGAGAGCACGGCGGAGATCCTTCGTCAGTAGAGTTCTGCAACGAGATCGGCCTGGACTACGTATCATGCTCGCCTTTCCGCGTGCCGATCGCCAGGCTTGCGGCAGCACAGGCAGCCATCGCGCAAAAAAAGGCCTGATCATAGGAGACAAAAATGAGCACACCCACACCGATCAAGGAAGGCAAGGTAAGAGAAATCTATGATAACGGAGACACGCTGATCATGGTCGCGACCGACCGCATCAGCTGTTTCGACGTGATACTGCACAACACCGTCCCCTGCAAGGGGGCGGTGCTGACGCATATGTCCAGGTTCTGGTTTGAACTGACCAAGGACGTCATCCACAATCATATGATCTCCACCGATACGGCGGACATGCCGGAGGAATTCAGGACCGACGAGTTTAAGGGACGCAGCATGCTGTGCAGAAAGCTGACCATGCTGCCCATCGAATGCATCGTCAGGGGATACATCACCGGCAGCGGACTCAAGAGCTACAAGAAGGACGGCACCGTATGCGGCATCAGGCTGCCCGAGGGACTGGCAGAGGCAGACAAGCTGCCAGAGGCGATATACACGCCCAGCACCAAGGCCGAGATCGGTGATCATGACGAAAACATTTCTTATGAGAGATCGATAGAAGTCCTGGAAAAGGAATTCCCCGGCAAGGGCGAGGGATATGCCGCGAAACTCAGGGACTACACGCTGGAGATCTATAAGAAATGCGCGGATTATGCGCTTACCAGGGGCATCATCATAGCCGATACCAAGCTGGAGTTCGGCCTGGATGAAAACGGCGATATGGTGCTGGGAGACGAGATCCTGACTCCGGATTCGTCCAGGTTCTGGCCTGCCGACGAATATGAGCCCGGCAGGACGCAGGGGTCTTTTGACAAGCAGTTTGCGAGGGATTATCTCACGGCTCACGAGGGTGCGCATGACTGGACGCTGCCCGAGGACATCGTAAAGAAGACGACTGAGAAATACCTGCAGGCGTATAAGATGCTGACGGGCAAAAATCTCTAGTGTAGCGTTTTAAGTAAAGAAGTCATTGAAACGCTACACTAGTGCATATGTTTTTTCTGATTCCATGTTATCACGTAATCAGATATGCGACAGTTTTTTGAGGAAATCCATGTTCTCGAGTTTTGCAAGGGCGGGAGCGTAGGTGCCGCATTTTTCAAACAATGCACGGGCACCTTCGTGATCGCCCTTTGTTTCCAATATGACTCCCATCTGATAAAAAGCCCTGTAATCACTCGTGCCGCCCCGGTTGAAGATTCGGATCGTGGTGGCTTTTTCAAATTCCTTATAGGCGCGGTCATGCAGTCCGCTGCGCTCGAACATCATGCCGGCCAGATACAGGAAGTCGGCCCGGAAAGAATAAGCGTCATAGAACCTGTCGATGATCTCGAGCGAGTTGCAGGTCTCGTCCATCTCGAGCAGGCAGTAGCCGTATGACTCCATCATGCTGGCCACGTAGGAATCCTTGGGATTGACGTCGTCCATCATCAGGCCTTTTTCGTAATAGGTGATGGCCTTGGCCGTGTCGTTCATGAAGACGTAGTTACGGCCGAGCTGGTAGTACTTGTATGAATTGCCGCCGCTGACGCGGATGTCGGTCATCAGCATCTCGAGGTTACGGGTCGCGCGGGTGCGCTTGTCGGATTCGGTGACGTATCCCTCGTGATATATCGTGAGGGGCACCTCGAAGCATTCGGGGGCAGAGCCGTCCAGACGCGTCACGCGCTCGTGGATGGAGCCCTCATAGTGGCAGTAATTGCGGTTAAAGAACCTGCCTATGCGCTCGTTCATGATGGACTTGATGCCCTGGATCGTGTAGGGGTTGTTGCGCTGGATCAGGCCCACCTTGTCGGGGTTGTCCCTGCACATCCTGGAGATGTCGAGCAGATTGACGTTTTCCAGGTATTCGTCGCAGTCGATCACGAGTATCCAGTCGTTCGTGGCCTTTTCTATCGAAAAATTACGCGCGGCGGAAAAGTCACTGCACCACTCGAACTGATATATTTTGTCTGTATATGCCCTGGCCAGCTCCATGGTGCGGTCGATGGATCCGGTGTCAACCACGATCATCTCGAACTTGCAGGGACGGAGGCGCTTAAGGCATTCCTCAATGTGATTGTCCTCGTTTCTGGCTATGATGCATACGGATATTGAGTCCATGTCGGTCGTAAAGCTCCTTGCGTAAAACTTTGTCTGAAAGTTTGTCCCGATTGCCCACGTCATTCCGACATGCCGGGAACGTCAACATTATTTGGAACTGTCAATAATTAATCTGATCATCTTGCTTGTCTGCTCTCCCGGCAGCTGCGTCAGAAAGCCTCGCCGGTCTCCGCTTCGCTGCGGTCGGTGCTGAGCAAACGTCCACCGGACGTTTAGCACCCCGCTACGGCTGCGTTTTCTTCCTTGCAGTCTGAAAATCATCCTTCGCAATTTGATCACTTAACTTATTGACAGTTCCTTACGTAATGAAAACATACCGAAGGCCGGCGGCCCCTGCAGCAGACTTTCGAATTCACGTCACGTATCGAGGTTTCCCGGGAAACGTGACGTAATGCGGGCGAGGATGAGCGTGATTTCACATCACAAGCCAGGGGTTCCCGGGAAACGTGACGTAATGCAGGTTATGGCAAATACTGTGCGAAGCGGCGGTTTTGTCATAACTGTAGAATTGAAACCAACCTGCGGAGACAAAAAGGCATACGAAATGGCTTTTTTACCATATTCATAGAAGCATTCCTGTAAAAAGGGGATAAATAAAGCGCGAGACGGGGGCCACGACGTCCGGGGGACGTCGGTTCTGGCCCGACCGGAGCGGAGACCTCGAACCTTCGAGGGCTCGGCTGCGCTCCGTAAAACAAAAGGAGCATACCATTCGGTACGCTCCTTTTGTTTTAACGAGCGCGAGACGGGACTCGAACCCGCGGCCTCGACCTTGGCAAGGTCGCGCTCCACCAACTGAGCCACTCGCGCATGCCGTCTTTGCTTGACGCGAATAATATGTTATCAAAAATAAAAAATGATGTCAACCATATTTTCAAAAATGCTTGACACCATATTTTCAAAAATGCTTGACACCATATTTTCAAAAATGCGCACTATTTCTTTTATTTTACAGAAAAAACGTAAAATAGGCAAAACCGAACGAAATAATGGTATACTTGATGCAGACGTGAGACTGTGAGGTGTGATAATGTATTTCAATGATGGAGAAAGCGTCAAGCGTTTCGTCCTGATCGTTGAGGACGAACTCATCAACCGTGAGATCCTGGGCAACATGCTCCGGGACGACTACCACGTGCTGTATGCGGTCAACGGACTGGAAGCCCTGGATACCCTCCGTGAAAACGAGGGAATGGTCAGCGTCGTGCTGCTGGACCTGATGATGCCCGAAATGAACGGCTTCGAGGTCATCGAGGCCATGCGGGCCGACGAAGTCATGCGGCACGTTCCCATAATAGTGCTGACCGCCGAGGAGGACGCGGAGGTCAGAACCCTGAACCTCGGCGCATCGGACTTCATCAGGAAGCCCTACAACATGCCCGACGTGATCAGGGCCAGGATCGCACGCACGATAGAACTCTCGGAGGACCGCAACTTCATCGAGTCCAACGAAAGGGATTCACTCACCGACCTGTACAGCAAGACTTTCTTTTATAAATACGCGGAAATGATCGACAAGTACCATCCGGACCTCAGGACGGATGCCGTGATCCTGAACGTCGAGCACTTCCACCTGGTCAACGAGATATACGGACGCAGCTTCGGCGACAACGTGCTTAAGTCCATCGCCGGCAGCATGCGGCAGTTCATGTCGGATTCCGAAGGACTGGCCTGCAGGAGCGAGGCCGACACCTTCTTCATGTACCTATCCCATCATCCTTCATATGACGCACTGATCGGCCTCATCCAGGACGGGCTGTCGAGCCTGCTTGAGAACCTGCACGTCAGGATCCGCATGGGCGTCTATTCCAAGGTCGATCATGCCCTGCCCATGGAGGAACGGTTTTCGGACGCCAGGTTTGCCTGCAACACTCTGCGCGGCAATTACTTAAGGTCCATAGCATATTACGACATGTCGCTCAGGGAGCATTCGATCTTTGAGGAACACATGGTCAGCGACATTCACGAGGGCCTCGAAAAGGAACAGTTCATCGTGGTGTACCAGCCCAAGTATGACGTCACGGGCAGTGAACCCGTGCTTAGCGGGATCGAAGCCTACGTGCGCTGGAACCACCCTGCGTACGGAATGATCCGCCCCAAAAGCTTCTTAAGCGTTCTCGAACAGAACGGCCTGATCCATCTGCTCGACCGCTACGTGATCACCAAGTCCGTCGGACAGCTCGCCAAATGGCGCGAGGAGATTTCACTGGACGTGCCCATGTCCGTCAACATATCCAGGATCAACCTCTATGACGGCGGTTTCCCGGATTTTCTGCGCGGGCAGCTGGACAGTCACGGCATGACTCCGGCAGACATGATCCTGGAGATCACGGAATCCTCATACTCCAGTGACATGCGCCAGCTGATTGATGCGGTTGAAAGGCTCAGAAGGATTGGATTTAAGATAGAAATGGACGATTTCGGCAGCGGGTACTCTTCCCTCACCTCGCTGAATTCCATGCCGATAGACGTGCTGGGGCTGGACGCGGGGTTCGTCACCTCCATCCATGAGGATGACAAGGTACGACGCCTGGTCCGCCTTATCAAGGACATAGCCGACTACATGGGCGTGCCCGTAAACGCCGAGGGCGTGGAGCTCGCATCACAGTATGACCTGCTGAGGGAGATCGGATGCAGGTACATGCAGGGGTATTATTTCACCAAGCCGCTCCCGGCCGATGAATTCAGTATCTATCTGGCAGACATGGCTTGACCCGTCCGGAAGGCGTGGTCTGATCCATCCGGAGGACGTGACCTGATCCATCCGGAACACATGGCTTGATCCGTCCGAAAGACATGGCCTGATCCGTCCGGAACACATGGCTTGAACCATCATTTGGACATGACGTCCGATATCCTGTTGACGTCTTTTTCCAGAGTCAGAAGGAACACGTTGTCGCCGACCCTGATCTCGTCCCTGCCCGTAGGGATCATCAGCCTGTCGTCACGCGTGATGGCGCACAGTATCGTGCGTCCCCTCATCCGCAGCTGTGATATCGCAGTGCCGGTCACCTCGTTTTCTTCCAAAACAAAAAACTCAAGCATCGTCGCGTCGCCGTCAAGTATCTCATAAGCGTTGCCAAAGCTGCTCTCCGCGTCCAGCATCGCCCTGGCATACTTAAGTATGTATTCCGCGGTCAGTATGCCGGGGAAAACCGCGTTCTCCGGATTAACGTTATGAGAGATGTCGCTGTAGTTGACGCGGTTGAGCTTAGTGATCGTCTTGGCGTGCGACACCCTCATGGCAAAGTTCGTCAGCAGCACGTTTTCCTCATCTATGCCCGTCAGCGCGGCAAAGGCCCCCACTCCGCCCAGTCCTTCCCTGAGCAGCAGCCTCTCGTCAGTGCCGTCTCCGTGGATGACTATGGCCCTGGGTATCTCCTCGTTGATCAGGTCGCACCTTTCGACGTCAGACTCCACTATCTTGGTTCTGATGCCTCCATCGGTAAGCCTCTTTGCCAAATAGTATCCGACGTTGCCGCTGCCGACTATGATGCAGCTCCTGATGCGGTTCTCATACAGCTTAGCCTTTTTGAAAAAAGCGGCCGCATCCCCTGGCGTGGCCGAGATCGTCAGCTCATCCCCCGTCTCAAGAATCGAATCCTGTCCCGGAATGAATACCTCCGTCCCCCTTCTGACGGCACATATGACCACGTCACACTTCCACTTGTTCCTGATGGAGCCTACCGAGATGCCATCCAACAGGCTGTCATGGGCCACGGTCACGTGCAGCAGCTCTATGCGCCCCCTCGTGAAGGTTTCCACGGTCACGGAATCCGGATACTGGAACTTCCTGGCTATGTCCGATGCCGAGATGTATTCGGGATTGATGATCATGGCCAGCCCCAGTTCACGCCGGAGATAGCTGATCTCGGTATTGTATATGGGATTGCGCACGCGGGCTATGGTCCTGCAGTACCTGTCGGACCTCTTGGCCATCACGCAGCACAGCAGGTTCTGCTCGTCAGAGTTCATGGTGGCTACGAGCAGGTCCGTGTGTTCTATGCCGGCCTTGAGCAGCACCTGATAGTTCAGGCCGTCGCCGACCACGCCGAGCACGTCATGCTCGTCGGTAAGCAGGTCGACCTTAGACTTGTCCAGGTCAACGACCACGATGCTGTGCCTGTCGTGCGAGAGAGTCTCCGCAACCGTGCTTCCCACGTTTCCGCAGCCTACGATTATTACGTTCATGTTTCCTCCAATGACGTCTCACAAAAAATTATCCCTATTACACAAAATTATACTATATTATTCCACGGCCGCGAACCACGTTATTCGCAATCCATGGACTTTTTGTGAGTTATACTATATTATTAAAGATGTTTCTGTAGGTTAAATGCGGTTTTGCGGGACTGTCATGGACTTTTACGTAGTTACGTACGTCATAGGCTGGGTGCTTCAGTTTGAGGCAGTCTTTTTGGTGATCCCCGTCCTGGTCGGACTGGGCTGTCACGAAAGGGAACATGCCTTGATATATCTGGGCGTTGCGTTGCTGTGCCTGATCACGGGCACCTGTTTTAAGCTGGCCAAAAAGAAAAAAGGCGAACTGTACGTACGCGAAGGTTTCGCGTCAGTCGCCCTCGCATGGATCTTTCTTTCGGTATTTGGTGCGCTGCCATTCGTCCTGACCGGCGAGATCCCTTCCTTTACCAACGCGCTGTTCGAAACGATATCCGGATTCACCACCACCGGTGCCAGCATTCTGCCTGAGGTTGAATCATTTTCGCGTATCTCGCTCTTCTGGCGCAGCTTCACCCACTGGCTGGGAGGCATGGGCGTGTTCATGCTGATCCTTGCCGTGCTTCCCATGCTCGGAGACCACAGCATCAACCTGATGCGTGCCGAAAGTGCCGGGCCTTCCGTGGAAAAGCTTTTTCCCAAGGTGCGTGACACTGCGATGCTGACTTATGCCCTGTACGTGCTGCTGACAGTGATCGGCACGATCGCGCTTGTTATATCAGGACTTAATTTATTTGATTCATCCACACTGATGTTCGGTACCGTGGGAACCGGAGGATTCAGCGTTTACGACGACTCAGTCGTGTCACTCACGTCCTCTCAGCAGTGGATCATAGCCGTGTTCATGACGCTCGGAGCCGTCAACTACACCGCTTACTACTACCTGCTGCTCAGACGCTTCAGGGCAATACTAAATTTTGAGGAAATCTGGGTATATTTCGGCATGATTGCCGCGTCGACGCTGCTGATCGCCGGCAACGTGCACGGGCTGTATCCGACGATGGGCGAGACCGTCAGGCACTCCTTCTTCATGGTGACCTCGATCATGTCGACTTCAGGCTTTGCCACCACGGACTTTAACGGCTGGCCGGCATTTTCCAAGTCAATCATGCTGATCCTGATGCTGGTGGGAGGATGTGCGGGTTCAACGGCCGGTGGATTCAAGGTCGCACGACTGACGATCCTCATCAAGGCCATACGCAAGGAATTCCGCAGCCTGATACATCCGGAGGAGCACAAGAAGCTCTACGTAAACCGCGAGCCGCTCTCCTCGGAAACCCTGAGGTCCGTCAATTCCTTCGCCGCGCTGTACTTCGTTACGCTCGGAATCTCGGTGCTGCTCATCAGCATCGGCAATGACTTCGACTTCATGACGCTGTTCTCGTCGGCCTCAACCTGCATGAACTGCGTGGGGGTGGCCTTTGAAAAGGTGGGTTACGGCTGCAACTTCGACATATATTCAGGGTTTGCCAAATACGTGCTCATGCTGGACATGATCGCCGGCCGACTCGAATTCTTCCCGCTGCTTGCCCTGTTTTTCCCGAGCTGCTGGAGAAAATACTGACATAAAGGAGCTTCAGATGTACGCAAAGGCTTTATTCTGCATAATAGACGTCCTGGCGATCATCGTGCTGATGATGACGGTCAGGCTGACCAGAACTCACGTCAGGGAGAAATACGGACTCTGGCTGAACATGGCGCTCAACATGTGCGTCATCGCCATTATTTCCAACATAATGATAGCACTGTCCGTCGGAAAGGGCATGGCTAACGTCTCATATTCATTTTACTTCGCCGCCATAGACTGGATCATATTCTTCCTGTTCGGCTTCTGCCTGATATACACCGATCACGAAAACGCGCTGTACAGGCTCCGTCCTGCCATGGCCTGCCTGATGGGCATTGACAACGTAATGATCCTCTCCAACATAGCGTTTGAAAGGGTATATGAGGTATACGGAACGACCAATGCATCGGGAGTAACCTTTTATCAGACTTTCTTTCACCATCCTTACTACGTGCATCTGGCCATAGACTACGTCACCGTGCTGGTCTCCCTCCTCTTCATAATCCACGGAATGAGGCAGAGCGTCAGCATCTATCGTCTCAAGTACCTGATGATCCTGCTGGTCCTGACGCTCGTCATCGTCCTCAACCTGATCTACATGACTTTCGGCCTGGTGCTGGACGTGTCGGTCGTGTTCTACGCGGTTGCCGGCATCCTGATATTCTTCAGCATCCACGTATTCGTGCCCAGGAGCC
>CALGGH010000165.1 GCA_937916415.1 uncultured Lachnospiraceae bacterium | reverse complement strand
CCGTCACCACGGCCCTCTCCAGCGCGTCATTAGTCTTAAGCGCCGATTCAAAAAGTGAGCGGACGAAGCCCACCATCTCATCATAGAAGCCGCAAAACCATGCGTTCTCCAGCGGCACGTCGTATTCGTCGATCAGGATGATCACGTTCCTGCCGTGGTGCTTTTTCAATAATCCCGAAAGCGTTTTTAATGCGGTGGAGTATCTTACGACCTCCATGCGGAACGTGTCCGCATCCGTGAGCTTTTCCAATGAGGTCCGGGTACGTAGTTCGGCATACATGGCTTTATCCTCTGCGTTGAGCCTGACCGAATCCTTCAGGTAATAATGCCTAAGAATCTCGCCGTATACGTCATCCCTGAGCTTTATGAACGCATTGAAAAAATCAGGCTGTTTGGCGGATTTGAGCGACAGATTGATCACGGGATATTGCCCCATCATGCCGAGAACGTCATCTCCGGCATCCATGATCTTCATGCCTTCGAAATATCGGCGGTTGTCGACGGCTTTTCCGTTTTCGTCATATTCGAGTTCAAAAAAGGTGCGGAGCATGGACAGGGCGAGGGTCTTGCCAAAGCGCCTGGGACGGGTGAAGAGGGTGGTCTTTCCTCCCTTTTCGACTATGTCCTTAATCAACATGGTCTTATCCACGTAATACATCTTCTCCTTGGTAAAATCCTTGAAATTCTCGTATCCTATTCCAATCTTTTTCATGTCCGGCTTTCCTCAGAAAAACTATTTCACGGGGTTAAGGGGTACTTATCATGACACGGCTTTTTAACGGCGGTTCCTGCCCTGTTCCATGTGCGAAGTTTTGCCCTTCTCCTGACTTGATTTTATCAAACCCCATAACCTAAAACAACCCCGGAGCAGTGGTGCTGCTCCGGGGCCATGTCACTTCTCGTATGAGCCATCATGGACTTAATCGTCCGGATTAATGCCGTTGTCGATGAGCATATGCCGGTACTTCTCGGCCCTGGCATCTGCGGCATCAGCCCTGGCATTGTCTGCGGCAGACTGATCTTTGGCGGTCTTGGTCTCAGCCTCGGCTTTTTCGGCCCTGGCGTTGGCTTCCTCGATGTCGTTCAGCATGTCCATCATCAGCGCACGTTCCTTCATGTATTCCGACCTCCATTCCTCCCGCCTGCGGCCTTCGGTGACCGCGGCGTCCAATTCCCTGGTCAGTTCGTCCGCCGTCCGTCCGGTCCTCACGTAATCATACAGGTGCCTGAGGCCTTCCGGCAGGTCGTCTCCCTCGGACTCACTCCTGGCGTACACGTCCAGCCTGATGGGCTTGCCCTCGCGGGTGTACCTGAACTCGCGCTGCGGGACGGCCTGCTCGAGCTCGCCCACGTCACGCCGCAGGAGCGTTCCGATCACCCTCCTGCAGAGATCCAGGTCCTCCATCACCTTGCCGAACATGAAGTCGTCGGTAAAAGTCAGTTCATCAAAATTCTTGGTTCAGTCAGCGTTCATGCGTTTCTCCTTTCTTGGACTGAAAAACCTCCAGCGGGAGAACCGCCTCCGAACCTCCCACCGGACAACAAAAATGGATTTGCAGCTCAGTGGGAGAGGGTAGAGGGAGACTACCGGAGAGATCCAGATATCGTCCGGTGGTATCCATTCCTGATCCCCTGCGAAAGAAGGCTTATTCTTCCTTACTAAATGGTTTATATCCTGCCGCGAGCATGTTCTTTCTGAAGCTTTCCTCATCCATTCCGGCATTTTTTGCCGCAACTTCAATGGTCAGGTCTCCGTTTTCTGCCAGCTTGTACAGCATGGTGTTTCCGCCTTCAGCACGGCCTTCAGCACGGCCTTCAGCGCGACCTTCAGCACGGCCTTCAGCACGGCCTTCAGCACGGCCTTTCTTTATCAGCTTTTCAGAACTAAGCGTCAGAACCTTTCCTCCCATGGTTTCCCTTACCCCCTTCCTTGTCTTTGGATGGCCCGTCAGCACGTGATCCGCCACCCTGATCGTAAGGTTTATGATGTCGTTGTACAGCGTTTCCTCATCACTGACTTCCGTCTCTATGCGTTTCCTGAGATCTTCACAGTCCGCAAGGAATGTTTTTCGATCAGGGCCACTATTTTCAAAATCTGCAAAACCGTCCTCGAATCTCATCAGGTAGAATGGAACAAGCGCCAGCAGCTTCTTTTGGAAGAGTTCGTCAATGCCGTATTCCTGGGCCTTCATGACCCTGCAAACGTATTCCGTTTCCCGTCCGTCAGGCATCACCACCTTTACGACGTGTTTGTCCGGAGTGTTTACGTTATGCCTCAGGTACAGGACGGCGGACTTTGGAAACCGGATCACGTACTTTCCGTCTTCAATCCTTGCATGCTCGTGAGCGATCGCGAAGTCATATTCGATCATCCTGATCTCCATTCTGCCGTCAGGATTGCTCTGACACTCTATGTGATATCGTCTGCCGTTTATCAGGAAGATGGAATCCGTGATGATCTTTCCGGAATCCGACACAAACTCATTCCTGTGCTGGACGATCTCCACGTCTTCAGGATAGTTCTCCCCAAATGCCTCGTTTATGAGGGCTATCATCAGTTTTGGCATCTTTAGGGCCATTGTCCTGAATACGTCGTCAAACGTGGTTCCGTTTTTTCGTTTCATTGCGTCCTCAAAAGTGCCCTAATGGGTAAACGTATCATCCTTCAGCTTCTAATTGCATTATATCACACACGGAATTGTAATCAAACAATTGCTTGCAGAGGGGGGGAAAAGTTACGCAAAGGTAAGTAGTACAAAATAAGCCTATGGCATGAAATCCTCGTAAGTAGCACATAACTGTAAGTTGTACATAACTGGCCTTACAGTTATGTACTACTTACATTTCTACGACCAGTTATCAACCCCATGAATATAACAACCCCCGGGGATTGCTCCCCGGGGGCTTCTGTAACTCAGAAACTGATCATGGCATCATGACTTCAATCATTTCTTGAACTTAAGCTTAACGGAAGAAGTCTTGGAAATGGATCCGTCGAGTGCCTCGCCTCCACTGTTTACGAAGTTGTAAACTGCCGTTACCTTGAAGTTGCCTGACTTCTGGATCAGGGGCTTGACGGTGAAGAAGCCCTCCTCATCGATCAGGATGTTGCCTGACTCATCCGTCACTGCCTTGAACTTGTCAGTGTTGCTGGCCTGTGACAGCGTGTTGGGCATCAGCTGTACCTGATGCTTTGCCGCATCCTTGTACGTGCTCGTGAAGTTCACGGACACGTTCTTGTCAGCTGCGGTAAACACGGCCTGTGCCACCTTGAACGTGGGTGCGGTTGCCACGGGCTTGAAGTTCTTGAGCGCGAAAGGTGCGAACGTGTCGTTCTCTCCGTCCGAAAGAACCGCGATCAGGTTCAGCGTGTTCTTGGTCTTGGTGTCAAGCTTGGCGCCTGCCTTGGCCTTGACGAGGAACGTGCTTCCGCCGTAGTACTCTACCTCGAACTTGTCATCCTCGCCGGGAACGTCTTCCGCATCGCCCGCAACGTAAACGTCGGTCACCCATACTCAACATTAATACCCTTGAAATATGTCCCCGCCGTCGGCGAAAGCTGTCCATTAATGCCCAGCACTCGGCTTACGGAGTCTTCCATATCCGGATTTACCACGTCAGCTTCTTCCGGTTCTTCATAATCTTCTTTCATTACTGATCCTAACTGCTCAATCTCATCAGCAGTCGGTTCCTCAACGATTTCTTCACCGCTTTCGATGAGTATTTCATCATCCGTAGCAGCCTGTGCTATCAGTGCTGTCTCCGGCACGGAAGTGATGATCATTGCAGCGGCGAGGATGCCGCTCAGAAAAGTTTTGGTAAACTTTTTCATGTTTTGTAATTCTCCTTCCATTTCGTTAAAAACGTGTGTTGGTTTTCCTGCCGAAGGCGCGTGTTGCCGGACCGGACTTGCGTGACCGGCCGGACGCCCGCCCCTTCATGCAGGGTGCGTCATCTATGTCAAACGGATGCGTTTTTGAGCCGTTAGCGAAAGGCTCATCGACGTGCTCTGCCTTTCAATAAGGGTTGGTTGGTGCTTGATGAGCCCTTAATTAACGGTTCATCATCCGTATTGGTTTTTGCGTTTTGGGATTCTGACATAGAAAAATCCCGATGCGGCGTCGTCTGAATTAACGCTTTACGTCGGGATGATGTGTACTAATTATGGAATGCGGAATGAATTGCCTGATTAGTTCTGAAGGGGTTCCCGTTCCAAGGAATCACCTTCATCCTTGTCATCATTTGACGCGGTCGTAGTTCTGATGTCGTCATTGTTGTTGATGGCATCCAGTCCGCTTTGCAGGCCGTTCATGATTTCTTCATACAAAGTCATCGTCTCCATGCCTCTCTTTCTTCTTTCTTCAGCTGCTGAACCAGTTTTTTGATGTCGTTCCGTTCTGCCTGTGACAGATTTTCCTTGTCTGCCTTTTGGTATACGGCTATCAGGTATACGGTTTCGTAAACCGCGTAATCAACATATATGACACGACAGCTTCCGCTTTTCCCTCTGCCCACAAAGGCGAATCTCAGTTTTCTGACGCCTCCGGTTCCGCGAATCAAGTCTCCTGCTTCCGGATCATCCAAAATGATGTTCTGCAGTCCCCGAAGCGCCTCATCATCGAAACCCAACGCTTCCCATTCTTTTGTAAACCAGGGCATTTCCTTAAATGTTCTCGTCATGATTTGACAATAGCACAAAAAAAGGTGACTTACAAGAAAATCTGTTATGGTCTTTCCCGACGTAAAAGCCCATGACAGAGATCTTTATTGTAGAAAATGCTGCGTCATGGTATATTTCAGATATAAGCAATGATTAGATTGAAGCCTGAAACGGAGGATCAAGAGATGAGCACTGCCAAAGCCTTAATCATAGAAAAGATCAATTCCCTGTCCGACGAGATGGACGAACTCCAGATCATCGAAAGGCTGTACATGCTGGCCAGGCTGGAACATAGCAGGAACCGTTGCCGCACGGAAGGAACGATTTCCGACGCGAGCTTGGACGAGCACTTCAAGTCAAAACGGGGGATCATGATCAATGCTTGACTTGGAATGGTCTCCGGATGCCGTTGATGACCTGGATTCCATATGGGACTTCATAGCAGAGGACAGCCCGGATGCCGCGGATTCGTTCATCGAACGCCTGCGCGAACAGGCTCGTGAACTCTGCAGGATTCCACAGAAGGGAAATCCCATACCGGAAATGAAGGATGATTCATTTCGTGAGCTGTTCTACAAGGGCTATACGCTGGTTTACGAAATAACACCTACCGGCATAATAATCCATGAAGCATTCAATCAGAGGCAGGTATTCATCAGGTCATATCCAAGGAACCTGCGAAGAAGCTGACGACACGTCATTCAAACAATAATCCCGACGTAAAGCGTTAATTCAGACGACGCCGCCACGTCTTTTCATGCTTGTTCAAAGCTAATTCATTTACGAAGAGTCATCGCCAGATCAACGGTATGCTCGTCAATCCCGGACTTGATTATGTCTTCCCGGCTCTCTCCCTTTTGCAAACGGTTAAAAGCTTCAACAAGCTGGTTCTGACCTTCTTCCTTCGTGAAGCAATACCTTGTGGCCGTGTTCTGAAGGTCCAGCGAAATTGAATCGTCATTGATGATCCATATGCTTATTACCTTCGATACGTCACTGTAGTTGGTCTGCTCCGTAACGTAGTTAAGCTGCGAGCTTATCTCCCGGGCCGCGTAATAGATGCCCCTCTTGATCATGGGATACGACCTGCCGTCTGACAGGGTTGGCCTGTACTTGTTCTGAAACTCCATGTCAAAGTGCAGGACCACCATCATGATCTCATCGGAAAGCTTCGGATTCTTGACGACGAACCTGCAGTCATACGAGACCGTCTTTTCCGTCAGCGACGTTTCCTCAGTATCCAGTCTGTTAATGTCCGCCGGCAGGTCCGAGACCGGCATGTCTTCCTTTATCGAATCGGCATCTATCAGGCCCATGATGGATTCCACCGATTCCTCTTCGAGTTCCTTGACGGCATACTTCAGGAGCGGTGCCAGTATCTCCCTCTTATGCCAGAGATTCTTGGCGACGCTGTCATATTTGGCTCCGATCTCACCGGCCGCGATGATGCTTTGCGCAGTCTCCTCCCGCATGCAAAAACTCCTCTCGTTACTTGGTTTTACAATAAATCAAGCAGTGGTGATTGTCAATCCGATGAGCAAAATAATCTGCTTCTTTCTGTACCCAAGAAAGGGCGGGGTGATCACCACCCCGCCGCATCTTCGTCATATTCATCATCCAAATCCATGTCGGATGCCCCGTATTTTTCTGAGAAGTCCGTAACGAATCCCCAGTCACCATCAGATGCAAGCTCCGGATCATACCGGGGAAGGTCGCTCATCATGATTTCATGAGCCAATATCCTCATCTGCCAGTCGAAGCACTTATATCTTTTGCGTCTTTATCCTGACTCAAAAGGATCCGGTCATGTCCATCAATATTGGCGACAGTCTTGCACTTTCGGAACATGATCCGTGCGCTATTAAAAAACTTCCCTCCATTCCCTTAAAAGAGGCATAATGCCATTGTACTAAGATATTCTTAACCAACTGATGAATTATTAATCCACTATAACCTTGACTTTTAGCGTAAACTTCCTAAAAACGGTCACTAAAGCAAAATAATAAACACCTTAAAAATTCAGTAAAATCAATGGTTTCGCTTGAAAAATATTAAAATATTCGCTATAATATATTGGTACAGTGGTCACTAATATATGAGGTGAATATATGTCCGTTGATTACAATGCAATCGTTCCCATTCCAGGTGATGCCAACCATCCTAAATCCAGTGGGAAAAGGGTTTTTATAACAACTAAAAAGAACTACTTGCCTGAAAAAAAATACAACAATGATACGAGAATCGCTATTGGCATTTCAATCAGCGAAACCGAAATGTATCCCAATGATAATTACAAGGTACTGTTCCCGCAGGATTTTAACAAACATGTTCCGTATGAGAAAAAACTGCCGGAGTTTACCAAGATTATCGGACCATATGTCGCATTCCTTGCGATCGGACAGCATACGGATTTATATCCAATAATGATAAAAAGCTTTGGACCGCAGAATGCCAATATGATCATGGATTATTCCATGTACTCCATACTCAGCCATTCGAATGTGGCCAAAGACTTCCAAAACACTATGCGCAAGCATCTTTTGTTCTCTGATAAGACCTATAGCGACACTTGGCTGTCAGATTTCTTCAAGAACAAGATGACCGATGAACAGGGTCGCCTGTTCCGCGAAAACTGGATACGGCACTGTAAAGACAGAGGCATCACAAAGGCTTGGCTATGCATTGATGGCAGCAACGATGATTGTGATGCTACCGAGATGTATGAGGCAGAACCAGGGCATGATAAGTCAGGGAATGGCGGTCCGATCGTAAGCTACATGTGGGCTGTAAGCTCGGTGGATGGAACTCCGATAACATATTTCCCATACCGGGGATCGCGTGTGGATTCCGTAGCTCTTAAAGAAATGGTTGCTTATCTGTCTGAGTACGGAGTCGAGACCGAGGGAGTCATCCTTGATCGTGGTTTCTGGAATCGGGATGACATAAAGTGCCTGACGGAAGCCGGTCTTGATTTTATCATGTTGATGAAAGGTGGTCACGGCTTTGATCAGATGATCGAAAGACACGGTTCTGCCCTCAGGGGCGAGGATGTTGATCATATGTTAAACACTTCCGGTGAATACGGCATTGTAGATCAAGTGCCGATATTCAAAAACAGTGATGATCAATTGCATGTCGCCCTGCTTTACAATAATATCCGAAGTGCCAAGAGTACAAACGCCTTAACCGATAAGGTAAAGGACGGTGTGGCATGTGCAAGAGACAATATCGCCGGCAATCAAACCTACACCATCGATAACAGCATCAGACCATATATCATTATCCAGAAATACAGAGGCCGAAAAAAAGATACCGTTGATGTTGATACGCAAGAGTTGCAAAAGGCCGTCAATCGTTTTGGCTTTGCGGCATTAGCCATGTCAAAGCCAATGACAGCACAGGAAGCCAGTGATATTTATTCTCTCAGGCAGTATTCAGAGTCCCAGTATGCAATATTCAAAACACAGCTCGGATATGATGTCCTTCGTGTATATACGGCGGAAAGCTGGCATTCAAAGTTTGCATGCGGTTTCATTGCCGGCATCCTGCGTAATGAATTTACCAACAGATGCACAAAAGCAACGATAGATTCAAACGAGGCTCTAAAGGAACTCAGTTTTGTTTCCATGACCCGGATAAGGGAGAAAACATATATATACATCCGCTTGATGTCGCTGAAGGCAGCAAGTGTTTTATCCCAGCTTGGTCTTGTTGAGTCAGACATGAACCTTATTGCGGACGCAGAGAATGATCGCCAAAACAAGGTTTCAAACCATCCGGTTCATAAGCTTCCGGTTCGGGAACATGCCAAACGAGGACCCGGAAGACCAAAAGGCTCAAAGAACAAACGGGTTAAGGAAAAGAAACCGCAGGCACCAAAAAAGCGTGGCAGACCCAAAGGCTCAAAGAATAAATCCACATTAGAGCGGGAACGCCGAAAATCCAAGGAATAACCAGATGCACGGTGGGATCTGGCTCGTTGGCGCGATGCAGGTCTCGCCAAAATAATATAATTTTAGTGACCGATTACAGGAAGTTTACGTTTAGGGTTACTCCGTTAATTTTTGCCGTAACTGTCGCAGATCCCAAATTTTCCGCATACATTACCCCTGATTCATCAACAAAGACGACTCTTGGATTACTGCTTACATATTTTACTGATTGATAAACATTTGATACTTCAAAAACAGATACATCACCCATAGAAACTCTAAGGGTTCCTGATGTTTTTGCATTTTTAGTGTATAATCCTTTATCATCATGAATTATGATTGATGGATCTTCTACAAAGACTTTCGCTTTATATTCTATTGGATTCGTTGTATTATATGGATTATACTTACATAATATCGTTGCAGATCCACTATATAATCCGTTTACTTTTCCAGCAGCAATGTGTCCCGTTATGTTTGAATCTGATGTTTCCCATGTCGCTTTCCCAGAAATGACATTATAAAACTTAACGGTCTTGCTCTTACCGGCCTTTATAAAGACCATTTTTTCAGCTGGACTTGAAACTGTTATGGTTATGTTTTGGATATTTCCCCCCTTATCCGTTCCCTTTATTGTTGTTTCGCCTACACCTACGGCAGTAATTGTGCCAGTTGGAGTTATTCGCACAATATCATTCTGGTAATACTCTTTTTTTCATAAATCCAACCTCCATGTTTTGTTCATAACGTCTAAAAAATGTTGCTCCTTTAGTCATCTTTGGGATAGTTGTACCAAATAGCAACAAATAATACAAGCCTTTTTTGATTCCCACATACTCTAATATGTCATTTAAAATTCCCGGGAATTATATGTTGAATTATTGATAGAACATGTGTTCCGTGATATGATAGATATGGTGCTGCCATATACGGTAGGCGGTTGCCCGATAATCGAAGTACTGAGAACTTCGTTCAAATAGAAACCCCTTGCGGGAATCTTCGATAGGAGGGCCAATGTCATGCTGACTATAATAGACCTTTTGGCCGTGATAGGCTTTGCAATCACTTGTTTTAGCCTTGGCTATGCGATAGGTCGCAATAGCAGGGCATAAAAATAACCGCCAGCCCGCGGTTATTTTTATTTAAAAACCAATCAAGTGGGCAACCGTCTATCGGTAGCACCTTTTATAAAGAGTATATCCTACTCCCATAATCCTGTCAAATCTGCTTTTAGGGTTAATCCTGCAGTAGCTCTTGCGCATAAATCTTGTGTTTATCATGTTAATGCAAGGGTCATCAATGCCTTCCCTGAACAAGAAATGCTTTACTCCGATGCACCCGAATCCCCTGCAGGTTTCCAGATTGCATAATATTTCACGGTTGCCGGCATATCACTCAGTCCACTCAGTTCATCTCCGGGATTGACTGAATCGCCGGAACCGTCCGGCTTAGTGTTCCAGCACGTGAAAACATATCCCTGCTTTTGAGCCGCGCACGCCGGAATCCTGTATGTCACGTCATAAGCCAGATTCTTCACTCTTATGATGTTCTTTGATGCCTTGTCATACTTGGCGTCACCTGTATTTGGATTGAATTCGACCGAATACTTGACGGGTTTCCACTGAGCCACGAGACAAACCGGATTTCCGGATGTATTCACCAGGTTTTTGATTGAAGCCTTATTCTTAAACGAACGATTCTTTCCATTAACTTCTGCCTTCCACCCGGAAAAAACATAGCCCGTTCTTGTATACCGGTTTTCCGGCAGCTTAGCAGCAGTCTTGTAAAACAACGTCCGCATCGGCATGTCCCCTTCGCCGCCATTGCCGTCAAACACAACGTCATACTGCCAAACGGGATACAGTGTCACCTTTACCTTATTCTTGGAGGTAAGATTCACTGCCTCGTCCCCGGGATGATAGGTGACTCCCTTGCCGCTTCCCTTAGTATTCCATGACGAGAAATAGTATCCCGGCTTGACGAAGGTGCTGTCGGGAATCTCAAACGGGACATCGTAAGCGGCAGTAATCTCAGCCATCGATTGCGTTTTATCCGGTGCCTTGAAACATACGACATATCCAATTGGTTTCCAGATGGCATAAAGAGTAGCGGCCTCCTCCGTATCGCTCAGGTTATGAATGCCCGCTTCGCCTGCCTTATATGAGTCTCCGCTGCCATCTTCCTTTGTATTCCACTCATAGAACATGTAACCATTCCTCTTAAACCCGCATTTTGCCAGTTTAGATGCCTTATCATAGGTAAGAGTTGTCGCAGCAGTCTTTCCTCCCGTATTCCCGTTACCGTCATAGTTTACCATGTATTTGTTTGCCGTCCATTTGGCATATATGGTCACGTCATAGCCCTGACTCGCCACTATGCCAACTGTCCGTTGCTTCATTTTAACGTCACTGAACCAACCCGCGAAGGCATATCCGGGCCTTGTAGGATTCAGATACACAAACGAGGTTCCGGAGGCCACTATTGACGGATTGCCCGGATTATTGATGCCACCATTCAACACATAGGTTATGTTGGATCCCTCTTCGGGCACGAGTTCAAGTCTTTCGGCATATGCAATGTTGGAAAACTCACCGGAATAACCATCTATGCTGACAGATCGTCCGTCTCCGTCTGCACTGTTTTGGTCAGGCATGAGGCCACGAACCTTGTAATAATGCCTGATTCCGACCTCAACGGAATCATCCAAATAATCGAATACGAGCTCATCATCCTCCACCATGTTGCTTACCGCACCGCGATATATCACTTCATATTCACCATTTTCGCCGTCTGATCTAAGAATTTCATACCCATATCTTCCATTTGACAGGCTCCAGTCACAGGGTCTTCTCCAGGTCAGCGTAATTCCCTCGGTTGTGCCCTCCGCGGAAATGCTTTCCGTAATGGGCAGCGTTATCACGGAAGCTGCGGAGGTCTCCCGTTCCGCCCCGAATCCATATACATAGGTTGTAATGGCGGTCTTTCCAAGGGAATACTTCCGTGGAACCATCACGCTATAGGTTCCTGATGAATCATATGATGAATAGCTTCCGTATTTTGAATAGGGCAGCTGCAGAAAGGCATCTGAAAATGCGTTCGTCTCAATACCTTCAGTTTGTACGACCGTACCGTCAGATGCAGCGGGAAGATTTGAGATTGCCCTAGTCACATACGGAGAAGACGCATCCACTCTCACAACCGGGCGCACGGCAAGATTCCAGGTGTTATAGACTCTCCCACCCCAGCGGATCTCTCCGTTACAGTCCACGTAAGTGGGCTGAGCAAACGTATAATGCTCATGATTGGACGAGCGGGTCCAATATGCACAGGTATAGTTCGTCTTGTCGTAGGCAAGCGCCGTGGATGATCCGGTTATCGGTGTGGTTATATTAGGAGTGTACATGTCATAGTAATATGCCCTTCGGCTTGAACTGTCCTCAAACCATGTCGTTAGTTCCTCGTATGATGGGATATAGAATCTGTCCAGCGTTTCCTCGCCATCAGCGGTAACGTTCGTGGTAAGTATGGCAGCCTTTTCATCCTCAAGAAAATGCGTATCTGCATACGAATCTGAATTAACGTATTCACGGAGTTTGCTGGATGACCACGCAACTTCATCTCCATTGATCGAATTCGAAAATGCCTTGGCCGTAAATACATACTCCGCCATCAGCACCAGGGAATCACCTTGTACGTCAACCACGATCCAACGTAAAGGAAACGTTCCATAGACCGTGCTTCCGTCAGAATAATAACTAAATCCGTCAATCAGGTATTGTCCCATTTCAGCTCCCTTGAGCTGTGAATTAACCTTATCCGGAACAAAATAATCAGTTCCGTAAGGACGGTGTCCGAAATTCACTATGTCGCCCCTGGAATATGATTCAGCAGCATAATCCCGGGCTATATAGCCATCATCCTCCGCGGAAAAGGGCTCCGCATCATACGCCGCTATATCCTCCTCAGAAAGGAGTTCCGCATCATACGCCGCTATATCCTCCTCAGAAAGGAGTTCCGCATCATATGCCGCTATATCCCCCTCAGAAAGGAGTTCATCCATGGCAGACTCTGATGTTTCAATTTCGAAATCTTCATCTGCATATGCTTCTGCTTCATTCGCAAATGAGTTCAAAGGCACCAGTGTCATGATTATCATGGACACTGCAGCACACGTTATTCTTCTGATTTTCCGGTTCATTTGCTCCTCCTTACGCTACGAATTCTGATGTGGTTTTGAATTCATTATTTGATCATAATAACACGTCATTTTATCGTCCTGGCAACAATCGGCATTGAAATCTTCGATGCTCCATGCCAACGCAGCCCACCTGCTCCAAGACGTCCGGTGCCCTGAATTATGATCGTCATGTTTCCGGCATTTATGTTTGAGTGACAGAAGACGTCATAATCTTCGCCCTGTTTAAGCGTATAAACCTTTGCCGTCTCATCTGCACAGGTTACGGTCACCCGGAAGTCCTTTCCGACACACAATTCCCCGCCGGTATACTCCAATTTACTTATGCTTTCTTCATTATTGTCCACTATGTCAGCTTTCGCCTTGGATAGATCCCCATAATCTCCCAACAGTCCCCTGTCATAGACTGTATAATAAGTCCAG
The DNA here is from genome assembly GCA_937916415.1 of uncultured Lachnospiraceae bacterium. Taxonomy (GTDB): domain Bacteria; phylum Bacillota; class Clostridia; order Lachnospirales; family Lachnospiraceae; genus XBB2008. Next base: position 2,497 of record CALGGH010000165.1, on the reverse strand, counting down.
CCCTCTCCTGAATAATTGCCTTTACCCTTTACGAGCACCATCACCATCGCAGTATCGCCTTCACCCAGTTCTATTTTATTCCCGGATGATATCTCCTTATCATCAGAGTCGTAGTATCTCACTGTGTAAGAAGATGTCGGCACGGCATATCCATCATAGGATACGTATGGTTTCGAGACATAAGTCCCCGGCTTGCCGGCATACCAAAGATCCATGGAAATCATGTTGCAGTCACTCATGACAATGGGTTCAATCCTGAATGTTTCGGTTTCTGTTTTGGTTCCCTTATAGTTACCGATAAACTTGATCCTACACCTGGCTTTTTCAGTCACGGACTTATTACTGCTGTAGCTTACGACATAATCAACACCCTCGTTAAGATAATAATGGTTCCGGCATATTTTCCAATTCCGACAAAGGTGTTTTTTTTCGTACCTGCGTTAGTCATGTCAGACGGATAGAAAACCAGGTAGTCATCGCCCTCTGCAAGAGGGGTCTTTTCCTTGTCTCCCTTTTCATAAACCAGCACCTCCGATGAAGAATCACTGTTCCAAGGATTGGCTATATCTATATACTGCTCAAGTCCGTCATACGTTCTGGACATGATTTTAGCATCTACGGCAATGCTCTTTTGACTGCCTTTGTCTACGCTGATGACCGAGATCGTACGGGTTCCCTTATAATTATCCTTTCCGGTCACGAATCCGGTCTGATCTGACATGTCATGACTGCCAATTGTGAGAATGACAGCCTCCCCGGCCTCGGCATAATCCGTCTCTGTATATCTCACAGCCCATGTGTCCGGATATAAATATGTTTCTCCATCACCACATTGATTAAAAATACCATAACCATCCCTTAAAACCGGGGCATACTCCATGTCCCTGGTGGTACCTATTATCCTGCCTCTTCCATCAATGCTGGTCGCATCAGCAGCCGTAAGCCCTTGTGGAGCAGACGGGCTTCCCTTTTTGGCCACTATGACGTTGACATACTGCTGGCCAACGGTTGCGTCAGAGGCATATGCGATGGTAACCATGGTTTTGCCGGCACCAGTTATCTGAGCCAATCCGGTTTCTCCATCTATTCTCAATACGCGTTCATTTCCTGACTTATAAGTGAGCGTGCCGTTTTCTCCGGGTGTTTCCGCAACGGCTTTGATCACAAAATCCGGATCACCGCATACTTTGTTTATCTCACCTTCTTCCACGGAAATCCCGGTAATGCTTTTATCCGTAACGAATACGTCGAAATATAAGTTGTGTGAAAAGCCAAACTGTGGATATTGATTATATTCGTCGGTTCCATCTCCGTTGACGTCAAGGGATTCAAGCATCACCCCTACCTTGATCGATCCGGGTTGATTTCCGGCCGTTAGTCCGTCATCATTCATGGCACGCAGTTTGTCACCGCTTAAAACCTGATATGTTAATGTTCCTCCCTCTTCCTTATCTGCCAGATCCGTAGTGATCCTGACGGCATCCCTCATTTCAGACAGCGAGATCCTTTCTCCTGTTTTCACTACAAAACCATGATTGATCTCCAATTGCTGGTCAACAGGCTTGATCTTTAGCCTGGCACCATATTGATCGTCAAATCGTATCGTGAAATTATGAGAATCATCCTTTACCTTCAATGATCCCAGGTTTATTCCATATGATCCCACGTATTCTCCGGCCTCCCGTGAAAGGCTGCCTTCAAGAGCATCCTGGAATTCCCGCCTCTCAGCTCCGTAGACACTATAACTAAATTCAAATTCAGGATCCTCTGACCATAATACTTGCTCGCAGACAGGGGCTTTATTGCGATATCCTGCGGCTTGATCTCAAACTCCTTGGTTACGGTTCCCCTATAGCTTCCGATGCCGGTCACGACAACCTTGTATGATCCGGCATTATACGGATACCCATTTTCCCCGAGCACTGAATATGAGGACAGTGGTTCATAACTTACGTCATATAATTTATAGATCGTCTGAAATCCGTCCGTTACGTCTGCCCTGTACTCATTAGCAATGGATTCTCTTCCGCGGCCATAACTGAATACGCCGGTATGCCGGACACAGTTAAAGAAACCAGTAAAAGAATTGACAATATACTTCTGTAAAGTTTTTTCCTCTCATTTGTTCTCCTTCCTAAAATGCATAGCTCCCGCTTAGTCATCTTTGGGATAATTATACCAAACCAAAAATAACAGTCAATGATTAACGTTTTTTTTCTGAGCTGCGCAAAGGCTTTCTGATGAAGCTGATGGACATCTGCCCGAGGCAAATGAACAAGTTAAAGTTATTTTGTTTGCAACAGTTCGTTATATAGTGCTACCCATCTTTTTAACCTAACATATGAATATCAGATTCTTTCTAGTGTAGCTTTTCAATGACTCTTTGAGTTAAAATGCCAGATTGTTGTCAGATACGTGGCGAAGGAAGGAGTCGTAGTGGGCTACGTCGACTGACGACAACGAAGTAGCTGACGACAAGATGGCGTTTTAAGTAAAG
>CALGGH010000164.1 GCA_937916415.1 uncultured Lachnospiraceae bacterium | reverse complement strand
CGAGATCTACACTCTTTCCCTACACGACGCTCTTCCGATCTCATAAGCTTACCCTTCACTGCCGGACCCGGATCCGGGTGCAGGTCTCCCAAGCTTACCCGTCACTGCCCGACCTGTGTCCTCCCACCTGTCCGTTGCGCTCTCGTGCGGTGGCGCCCTCCTCGAGGTTCATGCCCCGCAGGATGGCATTTTTGCCAAACTTCTTTTTAATGGAAAGAACGGCCTCCTGCATGCGTTTTTCCCTGGCCTCTTCCCGTTCACGTTCCTGCCTGTCACGTTCCCTGGCGCCATAGTCGGTAAACAGGTCAAGCTGCTCATAGGTCTCGTCAGAGGCCCTCTCCCTCCCGGCCTCGGACTCAGGGATGACCCTACAGGCTGCCACCACTATGCGCCTGGACAGGAGCGTGGGATCCACGACCCTCCTGTAGAGCCTGACCATGGCGTCCATGATGATCCTCGTCGATGAGGTGTATTCCTCCAGGTTCTCCGTGCCATGAGCATGTTTCGGCACCCTCCTGCCGTAGTAATCCACGGTCACCGGCCCCCCGTATCCCCGGCTGATCTCCGGATCGGTCAGATTCGCTACGTCATAGCCTATGGTCAGGACGAGTTGATTGGTCACCATCCTCTTTTCAACCAGGTCAAGAACCAGCTGATCCGTCATCTCCTTGACTATGAGGAGCGTCCTGTCGTAATCATACGGGCATGAAAGCACCTGTCCCTGGCTGACGGAATTGTTTTCGGGGCGGTATGCCTTGACGTCAGCGACGGTCGCGCTCTCATAGCCCCAGGCATGGTCTATGAGCAGCTCGGCGTTTATCCCAAAAAGGTCGTAAAGCAGGTCTTCGTTGTAGTAATCATCCGGCCCGCCGATCGAACACCTGGCCACGTCCCCCATGGTATACATGCCCCTGGACTCCAATCTGGCCGATATTCCGCGGCCGACGCGCCAAAAGTCCGTGATGGGCCTGTGTCCCCAAAGAAGCCTGCGGTAGCTCATCTCATCCAGCTCGGCTATGCGGACTCCGTCCTCGTCGGGGTCCATGTGCTTGGCCACTATGTCCATCGCGATCTTGCATAAGTACATGTTGGTGCCTATGCCCGCCGTGGCCGTGATGTCCGTTTCACTCAGCACCTCATGGATCATGGTCATGACCAGCTCGTGCGCCGTCATGTGATACGTATCCAGATAGTGGGTCACGTCGGCAAATATCTCGTCAACCGAATACACGTGAATGTCCTCGGGAGCAACGTACCGCATGTATATGTTAAAAATCTCCGTCGAGGTCTTCATGTAGAGCTTCATCTGAGGGGGCGCAACGACGTAGTCCAGCTCCAGTCCCGGATCCGCGGCCAGCTCATCCGCATCGGTGCTGCTCCCGTGAAACCTGCCATTCGGAGCCTTGAGCCTCCTCATGGCGTTGACCTCGCGGACCTTTTCCACCACTTCAAAAAGCCTGGGCCTGCCGGGAATCCCCCAGGACTTGAGGGAGGGCGACACGGCCAGGCATATGGTCTTCTCCGTTCGCGAAGGATCGGCCACCACCAGGTTGGTCGTAAGCGGATCCAGACCCCTGACGCGGCATTCCACGGATGCGTAGAAGCTCTTGAGGTCTATCGCGACGTACGTTCTGTTATGATCACCGTCCGAATTGCTCATGGATCAATTATAGAACATGCGTTCGTTTTTGTAAAGAACCAAAACTCATTCAACCAAGCATATTTATCCGAGTATTTAAGTGCGTATTTAGGCGTTTATTTTCTCTTGCCGAATAACCTGAGCAGTCTCAGGAATATGTTGATGAAATCCAGATAAAGCTCAAATGCTCCGGAAAGTGCCATCACCTGTACGTTTTCGCCATTTGAATACGCCACGCGGCGCTTGATCTTCTGCACGTCATAAGCCGTCAATGCCACAAAAATGAGCAGGCCAATTATGGAAACGACGAAGTCAAACATGCCGTTGCGGATTATGAAGGCATTGACCAGCGAAGCAATGATGATGCCTATGAGTCCCATCAGGCATATGTTGCCGACGCTGGTCAGGTCCCTTTTGGTGATCATGCCATATACGGCCATAATGCCAAACGTCAGCGCGGTCATGAGGAACACCGAGCCTACGGAGGTCAGGTCATAAGCCCAGAAGATGATGCCGAGAAGTGACCCCGTGATGTAGGAATAAAGCGTAAAAAGTATGGCGGTAAGCGGCACGTTGTTCCTGGCAACGGCTATGTTGGACACTATGACGATGACCAGCTCCGCCACGAAAAGCAGAATGAAATTGTAAGAATTCCTCATCAGCCACTGCGCCATGACGGACGGAGCCGCAAAAGCCGCGACGGCCGTCACGCCGAGCGCCGCCATCATGTATAAAAATGACTTGGAAACAACCTCCTGCCTGAGCGCGTCCTGCACCTGTCCGACCATTTCAGTGGCCGGTCCGAACCCGTCAAGCATGGCGCCGCGGGAATCCGCCGTGCGCCCGGGGTTTTCATCATAAATACCCTGATCATATGAATGATCATATGAATAGTTCTTGAATTTATCCTGTTCCATAATTCTCCTCCAATCCTTCATTCTTCCTCGGCTTCTTCTTCCCGGATCATGACCTCCCCGGCAATCGCTTCGTTATCCCAATCGGGATGCTCTCCCAAAACCTTTCTGATCATCTGAAGCAATAGTAATACTCATATACTATCTGCGGCTTTTCCGCTGCATCCTCTTCAACGTTTTTTTCGGTTTCAGCAGTTTCAGTCTCCGCGGCAGTTTCAACCACTTCCCCGGTCTGAGTTTCAGCCACTTCTTCTACAGCGGTGTCCTCAACCGGAGTCTCTGCGGTCTGAGGAGCATCAGATCCTCCACATGCAGTGAGTGTTAATGCGATAACCCCTGATATTATCAACAGCTTAGATTTCATTTTTCACATCCTCATTTATAGTTATCAATATAGATTGTCTATCCGGTCTCAATTGCGTTTTTGCGATTTTCTCCTCATTCATTGTAAGCTTTTGATATAGAGTACAAGCAATGTGTGGTAAATCAGCCTGTGATCCACTCATCCAGCGTGTGGGGCTCCGAACTGAAGCTGGCGCCGACTCTGATCAGAGTCCTGGGATCGGCGGCGTAAGGAGCGGCATAGCCCATATCCTCTATCTGTTTCAACGCCTCTTCTGCTGAGGAATCACGCTTGAATTCAAAGATATATACATAGTCATCGCACTCAACTATCGCGTCGGCTCTGCCCAGAGCCGTGTGCCTTTCAACTGTCACATACTGCCCCATGAGCAGAAAAACTACATAAATGACATTCTGGAAATCTCGCTCCACATATGCCTTGTCAGCATCTGCCTGTGATGAGTAGGGCAAACCGGCGAAGAGAGCCTTGAACCTGTCGCGGATTCCATCTGTATCGGCTCTTCGGAGATCACGCACAAAAGACCGGATATCCAGCGGATCAGTCCCTTTATCCCTGTACAGGACAGTTGGAGCCAGGGCTTCCACCAGACCATATCGAACCTCTTCATTGGGATAAGTCAGTACACAGCTGTCAAACTCCCTGTCATATTCTTTGATAGTCAGATATCCCGACTGATACAGCAGGGGAACCATGTCGCCGTTATCCGTGCGGTAGTCCATCAGTTCCTTCAGCGAACGCTCTATGCTGCCGTCCGTGATAGTCTTGAAATCAAAACCCGTCTCTTTCATCCTCTCGATCAGGAAGGTAGGAGTGCCGCTTTCAAACCAGTAACTGCCGAAGACTGACTTCTTAAAAGCATTCAGCAGGCTAAACGGGTTATATACTCCCTCGGAGTCAGGGGCGAAATGATAGCCGTCATACATCCGGGCCAGTTCGGCATAACAGTCATCTGTATTCATATCATTATTTGCGGCAAGCCGTTCAAGATCCGGTTTCAGACAGTCATCTATTTCGCGTTCTGTAATTCCGCATATGCCGGAGTATTCCCGGTCCATAGAGATGTCTTCAAGCTGGTTTAAATCGCTGAATATGCTCACCTTGGTGAACTTGGTCACGCCGGTGATGAAGACGAACTTGAGATATGAGTCATTCTTTTTAAGCACCCCAAAGAAGCCTTTATAGATACCTCTGTTATGCTCATCCAGATGCGACGGACATTCCAGAAGGGGCTTATCATATTCGTCAACAAGCACTGCCACCTTGTGCCCGATCTTCTGCGCGGCTGTCCTGATCAGATACTCGAATCTGAGTGCAAAGGTGGTATTAGCAGGATCAGATCCGTAGATTGCTTCCCAGTTGCGCAAATGCCCATCGATCACTGCCTCCAGTTCGTTATTCTCCATATAATTCCCTGAATTAAAATCGATGTAAAAGACCGGATACTCCTGCCACGTATCCTCTCCGTCGCCCTCAAGAGTCTCAATCGCGAGCCCTTTAAAGAGTTCTCTGCGTCCCTCCAGATAATAACGCATGGTGGACAGAAGCAGGCTCTTGCCAAACCTCCTGGGTCGGCTTAAGAAATAGGGTGCGCCGCTCTGAACGAGATCATAGATATACTTAGTCTTGTCTGCATATATAAAATCATTCTGTCGGATCTTCTCAAAATCCTGTATTCCTATAGGCAGTTTACGCATGATATGCTTACCTCGCGTTGCTTGAATTCTATATCAAAAGCTGTAGTAAGTGAATCTAGTTAATCTGTTTAATATAAATAATAGTTACGTTTTTGCTTCGTTATTCATAACTGTTGTATTTATTATTAGTTCCTCTTTTCACTCTAAAGATACCATGAAATGCCCATGATATCAAGATTTCCCCGATTCCATTCCAGGGACGCTGCATGCAACGACATGACATGTTGATCCGCAAAAAGAAGCATTCTGCTTTGATCGTCCATTGCCACATGGGACATAAGTCAGGAAGGGACCGGCTTTTATGCCGATCCCTTCCCTTTGGAGAATTTCAAGTACTATACGTACTCATATTTACAGAGACGTTGGGGCATCTCCATAAATCCTTGTTGCGGTGAACGACTATGATGATCAGTCGTTTACCATGCTCAGGTTCCGTAAAATATCATTTTCCGGTTCCTTTGTGATCTGTTACCGGTTCCTTACTGAGATTTCTTCATAACCTTGGCAGAAATCTTAACCTTGAATGACTTGGTACCGGAGCACTTCTCGCTGATGCCCGTGATATATACGGTCATCGTACCCTTCTTATTGTTGTTCTGATAGCCCGTTACGACGTAGTCAGTACCGTATTCAAGCGTTTCAAGCGTCTTGCTTGCGTTCTTTAACTGTACCTTGATTCCGTCGTTCTCGAAGTAGTTGACCGAATCGTCACCATAGCTCGTAAGGTCGATCGGCTCACCGACGTACTCCACTCCGTTCTTCTTAAGTGCGGCTGAAAGAGTAACCTTGGCCGCGCTTAGCTTGGGAGCCGCGGTCACGTCCATGCTGGCGTCTCCGCTCAGGTTGCCGCCTTCCGTGGCTGCCACTGTCACGGTGATCTCATCGCCTGCCGCAAGCTTGGTTTTTGAAGCGGTGACGTCCTCAGAGCCTTTCGTAACGGTCAGCTTGTACTGCTTAGCCGGGATCACCACGCCGTTTCCGTCCACAACCACTGCCTTGATGGACTTGGGAGCGGTACCTGCGAATGCCGTTACCGACAGGATGCTCGCATCCGTAAGTTCATGCTTCCCGATGGTAAACTTATCGGCAGCCGTAGCCTTTTTGGTAAAGTTGGTTCCCTTGCCCGTGATGGTCACGGCATTGCCCTCGGCAGCGTTCTTATTGTTGGCGTACTTGACCGATACGGCGTAATCCTGACCCTTGATAAGCTCTATGGCCGGGCCGTCATCGGGAGTGTAGGTTACGCTCACTTCGGGAACCGCGCCCTTGACTGCATAAGCTGTATCGCTTACGTCTATCGCAAGCTTAGTTCCTGCGGTGCTCAGGTCTGCCTTGGCGATCTTGAACGTGGTCTTCTTGGTCTTGCCGTCAGCGCCCGTAGCCGCTACGGTAGCGGTTCCTGCGTTCACGTTGTTGGAAATGCTGATCGCAACTGTCTTATCGCTTTCCGTCGTGTAATTGCCTGCTCCGTCGCCGGTAAGCGTGACGTCGCCTGCGTCAGTGGTAACCGTAACGCTGGCAGGGTACTGGGGCAGTCCGTTGTACGTGTAGGTTCCCGTTATCTTGGCGATCTTCTTTACCGCACCCTGAAGCTCATCCTTGTCGTACTCCTCCGCAGGATTGATTATGGTGAAGCTTCCCGTGACGGTCTTTCCGGAGTAGTTGCCCTTACCATTGACGGTAACGGTAGCGGTTGAACCCAGCCTGGTGTTGTTCTTCCAGCCTAAGGTGTAGTCCGTTCCGAGCGCGAGCACCGCATCCAGATCATTGTCCATGACTATGAATGAAGGCTTGATGGCTGCTCCGGTGTACGGATACTTATCCTCAAGTCCCTCGATGGATATGCCGCCTCCGGTGGTCTTGTTTCCTGCCGGATCGAACCACTGGGTCGTACTGTAGGATCTACCATCGGGTCCGGTAACGGTTGCCTGATACTTGGAATCACCCCTGGTGTTGGTCTTCAGCAGGCCTACGTCAGCCTTAACGGTCTTGGTTTCCTTGCCTGCCGTGCACGTGAACGTGGCAGAAGCGTAATCCCTGGCATCAAACGTCCATGCAGGCGCCGACCACTTGTGTTCATGATTGAACCAGTTCACGGAATAGGTCTTGTTATCTACGGGTGACGTGAACGTGAACTTATAGGATCCGTCAGCATTTGCCACAGCCGTCAGCTCACCCTCGAAGAGTACCGTGCCGCATGTCGGGCAGACGGCAGTCACGGCAGCCTTAAGCGTATCTTCGTCAAAGCCCTCTACCGTAATCTCAGGATTCTCGCTGTGTCCCTTGATCTGAACCTCTGCCGTGGCGCTTAACTTAGCGCCGCCTGCGTTGGTCGCGGTGGCGGTGATGGTCACGGTACCCTCCGATACGGCGGTTACCACGCCGCCAGCCACGGTCGCAACGGCAGGATCAGATGATGTCCAGGTTATCTCAGGGTTCTCATTCTGGTTCTCGGGAGCGTATGCAACGCTTAAGGCTGCCGTTCCCTTCTCCTCAACCGTGGCGGTTGCGGGTGAGATGGTAATGCCTTCTGCCTGGATAAGCTCTTCCTCCACGGTGATCGTGGCAGTGGCCTTGATGGCAGCGTTGTCCTTAAGGGCCGCGGTGATCGTCACCTCACCGGCCTTAACGCCCGTTACCACTCCGTCTGCTACGGCAGCGATCGTGTCATCGGATGAAGTCCATACAAGTTCGGGTGTCGTCGAAACACCTTCAGGAGTAAACGTGACAGTAAGCGTCGTGGTCTTTTCAACAGCTACCTTAGCCGTGGAAGGAGTGATCGCAATTCCCGTAATCTCAACGTCTTCTACGGTAATTTCACACTCCGCCTTAAATGAACCTGCAGAGGCCGTGATTTTTGTTTTGCCTGCCTTTTTAGCCGTAACCACTCCGTTTACTACGGATGCAACGCTCTCATCGGAGGAACTCCAGCTGACAACTGTCGTATCCGTCGTATTTGCAGGTTCTTTCGTTGCCGTAAGAGTCTTGTTCTCGCCAACCTTCAGGGTAACTGTATTTTCCGAAAGCTTAATGCCGGTCATGGCGATGGTTTGAGGCGTGGTGTCGCCGCTGCTGCTCGGAGCAACGTATCCGGGTACGGTAACGGATGCTGCAGGATTGTCCTCGTAATGCATTGTATCCGCATTTTTTACCCTTACGTAATACGTTCCTGCTGCAAGGCCTGTTATTTCAGTCGATCCTGCGGTTACCTCTGCCCATGAATCTGCCGTACTGCCGGTCGCATATTCATAGGTCTTGTCCGAAGCAAGTCCGGTGATCTTACCATCAGCATCGCTTGATGAAGTAGGCGTTACGCCGGTAAGTCCCGTGGGAGCGGGTTCCCGAGCGGCTGCCTTGACTATGCTCCACGTAAATGACTTGGCCGCTGTCGATCCATCGTCCCATACGTAATCTGCAGCAGGGGTCACGGTCACGGTATATTCTCCTATGTCAGTCCCCGTATTATTACCGCTCACGGAATAGCCGGTTTCATCATCCAATATCGTGATCGCTTCACCCGACCACTCAACAGCAGTCTCAGTCGGAATCACGTTGGCTGCGATCAGGGTTGCGGGCGATATCACGAGATCGTAACTTGATACGCCATCATTATAATCCTCGGCTACAGCCGTTGCCGTTATCCTGACCGTACCGGCCTTCTTGATCGTAAGCTTATTTGCATCTTCTCCCGTGCCAAATTCTGCCACGGAAGCATCGCCGGTCGCATATGTCATGGTTGCCCCATCAACTTCCGTATCATCATATTTCGAAATGGCTGTTACGGTTAAAGGTTCGTCACCCATTGTTGCAGTTTCCGGCTTAGCCGTAAACGTCACAACCTGTGTAGGAAGAGTCGTTACCGTAATCGTGATCACCTTGTCCGTGACGGTGTATGCTTCATATTCAGAAACTCCATCCCCATTCAGATCCAGTGCCGCAGCCGTCACCTGAAGAGTCTCAGTCTTGGTGTTGGCAACTTCCGCCGCAACGAAGCCATTAGTGGAATTATAAGTACCTCCGCCATTCGACGACGTCTGTGTATACGTGAGGACGCCATGTACGCCTGATATTAGTTCTTTAAGCTTAGACTTAGTGATGCTCTCACCCTTACCTATGGTTATGTTTGACACCGTGAAACTCTGTGCTGCAGCAGTAATGTCGCCCGTCAGGCCCGTCATCTCCACGTCATATCCGCTGATGTCTCCGCTTGGTACAAATGACTGCGTAGTCGTTACGGTCTTTCCGATGCCAACATATGCATCCTCAAAGCTTCCGGAAATGGATGTCGTATCCGAGGGCGTATGCGTTTCTCCATTTTTTTCTCCGGTAATGCTCCCATACGCAATTGTTGCATTAGTAGTCCCGTCATAAGTCTTGGACGTAACGGTCACGGTAATGGTAAGCTTCGCCTTAACAACAGCCGTCGTGGCATCACTGACTGCCGCTCCCGCCGTGTTAGATGTCTCAATCCGGCAACTCAACTGAGCATTCAGATCATTCGCCGTAATCCTGTAATTCTTGGTCGTCGCACCCTCAATCTCTTCGCCATCACGCAGCCACTGATACGAAACGGTACCATATCCCGACTCCGGCGCAGTGATAGTAGACGTCGCGGTCAGATTGTCGCCATATTCGTAGACACCAGCTGTATTATCTTTGGAGATGATCACGGTTGCCACAAGTTTTGTCGTCCAGGTGGCGGTGTAGGTTTTAGCGCCCGTCATGCCCGTTATGCTGACAGATTCCGTGGCCGTACCGAGTCCGGTTCCGATCCATCCGGCAAATACCTTGCTGTCGTCCGTCATCACGGGAATCGGAAGAACAAACTCATCTTCTATGGTATATGATCTCGAGTATCCGGCATTTTCAGAATCCACGGTCCACGAATCATCCGATATCGTTCCGCCTGCCGTATTAAGCGTCATCGCATAGGAATTCGCACTCCATACTGCCTCATACGTCACGTTAGCCGGAGCTGCGGCCGACACGGTGACATTCCTCGCAGCAGCATCATCGTCCTTCCCGGATAATTTCCAGCCGGCAAAAGTGTAGCCTGATCTGGATATTGAATCGGGAATGGTAACGTCAGATCCCGATGATGCATAGGAATACGTCTTTGTATAAGTTCCGGTCATATCTCCGGCACTCCATCCGGTTGCCGCAAACGTTCCGTCATTTGTTTTAAGCGTTATTGCATAGTTAGTCGCCGTCCAGTTAGCATTAAATTCTTTATTTGTGGCATCAGAACAGGTGACCGTCGTCACTGCGTCCGCACCCCCGCTGGTTATCGTCCATCTATTAAAGGTATGGTAGTCCTTCGCGGGCGCGTCGGCCTACCATACCTTTAA
>CALGGH010000163.1 GCA_937916415.1 uncultured Lachnospiraceae bacterium | reverse complement strand
TGTCCACATCCGAAAATACTCGGAAGATCTTGTTTGTACCCTTATTCTTTAAGGGCTTTGATTGGCTTGTAACCTGATACACCTTGTCTTTTTCCATGTGCTCCAGGTAGTCTTTCAGCTCGTAGGTCGGTCCCGAAACTCTTACTTTTAACATACTCGTTCATTCCTCCTCTGATTGGGTATAATCTCTGTCTCATTTCGGGAACGGTTATTCTCATAATCGCTCTGCCTGCACCTATCGCTGTACTTGTTTTCATGGCACATCCTCCTTTGTAAAATAATTTTGACCATAACAAAAAGGACACTCTCAAAAGATTTCTCTTTTAGAAAGTGTCCTTAATTTTGCAAAATATTTGATTGACTACCCAAGGAGTAAATGCATTATCATGTACAGTTCTGCATCTACCATTGGAACTTTCGTGGCACTTTTGTGGCACCTAAGTTCCTTTTACCACTTGAAACCCTTTATTTTACTGGGTTTCTTTAGCTTAATGACTTCAATGTCGGGAACAACAGCACATCCCTAATTGCCGCGCTGTCCGTCAGCAGCATCACCAGTCGGTCGATTCCGTAACCTATGCCGCCCGTGGGGGGCATACCGACCTCGAGAGCGTTGAGGAAGTCCTCGTCGGTGTGCTCGGCTTCTTCGTCGCCTGCTGCCGCGTTGGCATCCTGCGCCGCGAAACGCTCGCGCTGGTCTATCGGATCGTTAAGCTCGGAATATGCGTTGCACATCTCCCATCCGTTTATGAAGAGTTCGAACCTCTCGACCTTGGACGGATCGTCAGGTTTCTTCTTGGTCAGCGGAGATATCTCTATGGGATGATCCATCACGAACGTCGGCTGAACCAGATGCTCCTCGACATATTCTTCAAAGAAGAGGTTTAAGATATTTCCCTTCTTATGAAACTCCTCATATTCTATGTGCCGTTCCTTGGCCAGCCGCTTGGCTGCCTCGTCATCCGGCACCTGGGCGGGATCGTCGAAGTCCACACCCGAATATTTCTTGACGGCCTCGGTCATGGTGATGCGCTCAAAAGGCTTGCCGAAATCCAGCTCTATGTCGCCGTATTTAAACCTGGTCGTGCCCAGCACAGTCTCGGCCAGGTACCTGAACATGTCCTCGGTCAGGTCCATCATGCCGTGATAATCCGTGTATGCCTGATATAATTCCATCAGCGTAAACTCAGGGTTGTGCCTGGTGTCAACGCCCTCATTTCTGAACACGCGTCCGATCTCGTACACCCTCTCGAGTCCGCCGACGATGAGCCTCTTTAGGTAGAGTTCCAGTGAAATGCGCAGCTTCACGTCTTCGTCAAGCGCATTGTAATGCGTCTCAAATGGCCTGGCTGCGGCTCCGCCCGGATTGGACACCAGCATGGGCGTCTCCACCTCCATGAAGTCCCTGTCGTCCAGGAACCTGCGGATCGAGCTGATGATCCTGCTCCTCTTGATAAAGGTGTCCTTTACCTCGGGGTTCATGATCATGTCCACGTATCTCTGACGGTACCTGATGTCGGTATTGGTCAGTCCGTGGAACTTCTCCGGCAGAATCTGCAGCGACTTGGTGAGCAGCGTCACCTCAGACGCATGTACCGAGATCTCTCCGGTCATGGTGCGGAACACGTGACCCTTCACGCCAACTATGTCGCCTATGTCATACTTCTTGTAGTCCGCATAGGGTTCCTCGCCTATCGCGTCCCTGGCCACGTATATCTGGACGTTGCCGGACTTGTCCTGCACGTTCGAAAAGGATGCCTTGCCCATGATGCGCTTGCTCATGAGACGTCCCGCTATGCTGACCTCTATCGGCTGCGCGTCCATGATGGCCCTGCGCTCCTCATAGTCTGCCTTGCGTGCGGGCCTAGCCTCCTCTTCGGGCAATCCCGACACATCCATGGGCGGCCTGTCACCGAGAAGCCTGGCCTCGAGTGCCTCATACTCCTTCTGAGCGTCGCTTACGTGATAAGTTACGTCATATTTGGTTATTACGAAAGGATCTTTGCCGGCTTCCTGCAGCGCTGCCAGCTTTTCCCTGCGGACCTTCAGGAGCTGTCCCAGGTCCTGTTCCTCGTTTACCTGCTGATTATTCTCACTCATCGTCTTTTCTGTTATGAATCTCCAATACCTTGTATGCCATCTCGCCCATCTGGGTCTCTACCTTGACGGTGTCGCCGGTCTTGTGTCCAAGCAGCGCTGCACCCAGGGGTGACTCGTTGGATATCTTGCCAAGCAGTGAATCCGCTTCGGTGGAACCGACAATCTTAAACTCCAGCTCCTCCTTGTAAGTCTTGTCCATCAGCCTTACCCGGCAGCCGACGTTGATGGTTTCCAGGTCCACCTCATCCTCGTAGATGACTTCCACGTTTTTGAGGATCTTCTCCAGTTCCTCGATCCTGGCCTCGTTGTCACGCTGTTCGTCCTTGGCCGCATCATACTCTGCATTCTCCGACAGGTCGCCCTGTTCCCTGGCTTCCTTGATCTTCTGCGCGATCTCGTGACGCTTCACTTCCCTGAGGTAGCTCAGTTCCTCCTCGTATGCCTTCAGGCTCGCGGAGGTAAGGATGTTCTTTTTGGATTCACTCATTTTTACACCTTCTTATCAGTATTACTAACTAAGGATCTGTCAATTGCCAGTTCCTAAGGGGGACCGTTCCCCGACCAGCAAGCCCGGTCATTGCCGTGGCTCAGTTTTGCATTGCTGCTTATAACGGGTGAAATGGATCATTTCACATATTATAACCGACGAAAATTATACATAATATGCACTTTCATGTCAATATTGCGCACTTCGGACGCGTGGCTCACTGTTGCGCACCTCGGACGCGTGGCTCACCGGCACCTCCGGCATCCGGCCCATCAGGCACTTCCGCTCCGGCCCATACGGCACTTCTGCTCCGTCTCATCCGGCACCTCCGCTCCGTCTCATCCGGCACCTCCGGCATCCGGCCCATACGGCACTTCCGCTCCGGCCCATTCATCGGCTTTGGGCTCCGCATCACGTCAGCCTTCGAACAATTCACGCACGGCCCCTTCGAGCTGTTCGTACGTCTCCATCTCGTTGATCCTGCCGCGGAAGGCGGCGGAACCCGGCATGCCCTGCGTGTACCACGCCACGTGCTTGCGCATCTCACGGATCCCCACGTACTCACCCTTATGCTCGATCAGCATCCTGCCGTGCCTGAGCACCAGCTCTTCTTGATCATGATTGGTGGGAGCCGCCGCGTGATCGCCCGTCTCGAGGTAATGGATCACGTCGCGCATCAGCCACGGATTGCCCTTGAGCCCGCGGCCGATCATGACTCCCGCGCATCCGGTCTGCTCCTTCATCTTCAGGAAGTCCTCGGCACTCGTCACGTCGCCGTTTCCGATCACCGGGATGGATACGGCCTCCGCGACGCGCCTGATCACGTCCCAGTCAGCCCTGCCCTCATAGAACTGCTCCCTGGTCCTGCCATGCACTGCCACGGCGCTGGCACCGGATTCCTGTGCTATGCGGGCGATCTGTGGAGCATTGACGTGCTCCGGGTCAAATCCCGACCTTATCTTGACGGTGACCGGCCTGTCGGATGCCCTGACCAGAGCCTCCACTATCCGCCCGACCAGTTCGGGTTCCTTCATCAGTGCGCTGCCCTCACCGTTGTTCACAATCTTGTGCACCGGGCATCCCATGTTGACGTCCAGCACGTCATATGGCCTGTCGGAGATCATCCTGACGGCCTCGGCCATCACCTCAGGCTCCCTGCCAAATAGCTGCAGCGAAGTCTGCCCCTCACCCGGATCGATCTCAAGCAGCGATTCCGTGTTGCGGTTGTGATAAGTGATGGCCTTGGCGCTGACCATCTCCATGCACTGCAGCTCGCTGCCAAATTCCGCGCACAGCAGACGAAATGGCAGGTCACTGATGCCTGCCATCGGAGCCATTATCAATCCGTGTTTCAGATATACTTGTCCTATGTTCATGGTATTCGTACGATTCCTCGGGGCTAGTGTAGCATTTCAATGACTTCTTTACTTAAAACGCCATCTTGTCGTCAGCTACTTCGTTGTCGTCAGTCGACGTACGGTGGCATCGTCGACTGATGACAACGCAGTAGCTGAGCAATTTATCAAGTGATTGAGCTGATTATTTATTATTCGTTATACTAGTCACAGGTCCTCGATATTCTCGCCCAGTATGAAGACCCGGTAAAACAGGGCCAGCGACTCGAAGAGCTCAGCCCTGTTGCGCCTGATCTCCGCTATCAGCATGCCGGCCGTGATCTCGTCATAGGTGATGTCGTATTCATCGGCCTGCGTCTCCATGACCAGCTCACCGTCCTCGTCAAAGGCTATCGTGAATATCCCTCCTGCATCCTGCGTAAAAAGCACGCATATTATCCTGAGTTCCTCCTGCAGTGAGGGAGGGATCCTGTCAAAATCCTTATTAAAATAATATTTCTGCTCGTATGCGTTCGCGCCGCACACGACAGTTCTCTTACTTTCGCTCATTTGTCCTCAATCACGCGTATCCATATATTCCCCTGACGGAAACCTCGCCCGCGTACACCTCGCGAAGCGTCCCGTCCGACAGCTCCACCAGCAGCTCTCCCCTGTCATTGATGCCGCGCGACGTGCCGGAGTATTCTCCCTTGGGATCCAGAACCCTGACCTCCAGTCCCATGCTGACGAGCAGCTTTTCATATTCGTCCTTGATGCCCCTTAAGTCACCGCTGTGCCTAAATTCCTCGTAATAACCTTCAAAGAGGTTCATCACCGCGGCCACCAGTTCGGACCGGCATACCGCACTGCCGCCCGACATTCTGAGGCTCGTGGCGGTATTCCTTATCTCCTCCGGAAAGGCTGATTCGTCAGTCTGGTTCACGTTGATGCCGACGCCGACTATGACGTCCCTGATGTAGTCGGACTCCATGTCCATCTCAGTGAGTATCCCGCAGATCTTGCGCCCGCCTGTCACCACGTCGTTGGGCCACTTGATCCGGGCATCCAGTCCGGTCACGTCAATTACCGCGTCCGCCACGGCCAGCGCCATCAGCAGGGTTATCATCGGAGCGTCCGACGGGTCCATCTCGGGCTTAAGCAGCAGCGACATGTATATGTTGATGCCGGGCGGGGATATCCATCCGCGCCCCCGCCTGCCGCGACCTGCCTCCTGCATGTCCGCCACCGCCAGGGTTCCCTCCGGCGCTTCCTCGGCCATCCGGCGCAGTACCACGTTGGTGGAATCAACCCTGTCATAATAATGCAGTTCGCGGGCCACGTACACGGTCCGCAACCTGCTGGCCATCTCGGACTCGGACATCACGTCAGGCGAACTGATCAGGCGGTATCCCTTGTTGGATACGGCTTCTATCTCATATCCGTCGTCACGGAGGGATTTGACCGCCTTCCATACGGCCGTCCTCGACACGCCGAACCTGTCGCTCAGTTCCTGACCCGATATGTAAGACTTGCCCTCCCGAAGGAGGGCAAGCAGATCAGATTTGTCAGTCATTTGCCTTGAATCCTGTTTTCTCTTTCAGATATTGGTCGTTCACTTAATGGTCTTGGCCGCCTGTGCCAGCGCGGTTCCCACGGATGCTATGCCCTGCAGGTCCGCGGGCATGAGTATCGTGGTGGCCTGTCCGTCAGCTACCTTCTCAAATGCCTCCAGGCTCTTGAGCTTGATGACGGCCTCGTCGGCTCCTGCTTCCTTCAGTACCCTGATTCCGTCAGCCTTGGCCTGCTGTATGCTGAGTATTGCCTGTGCCTCACCTTCAGCCTCGCGGATCTTCTTTTCCTTCTGGGCCTCCGCCTGCAGTACGGTGGCCTGCTTCTCCGCCTCAGCCTTGAGTATCGCGCTCTCCTTTAATCCCTCTGCCTCGAGGATGGCCGCCTTCTTTTCGCCCTCCGCACGGGTAACGGCCTCACGCCTCTCCCTCTCGGCCTTCATCTGTTTCTCCATCGCATTCTGTATCTCGGCGGGAGGAATGATGTTCTTGAGCTCGACTCGGTTTACCTTGATGCCCCAGGGATCCGTTGCCTCGTCCAGGGATGACCTCATCTTGGTGTTAATTATCTCACGGCTCGTGAGCGTCTGATCCAGCTCCATCTCGCCAATGATGTTACGCAGGGTGGTGGCCGTCAGGTTCTCTATGGCCATGATCGGATTCTCAACTCCGTAGGTAAAAAGCTTAGGATCTGTTATCTGATAAAACACGACCGTGTCTATGCGCATCGTGACGTTATCCTTGGTAATGACGGGCTGCGGAGCGAAGTCCACCACCTGTTCCTTCAGCGTCACCCTCTTGGCCACGCGGTCAAACAGCGGCACCTTGAAGTGAAGGCCTACCGGCCAGGTCTGCTGATATGCTCCCAGACGCTCTATGACGAAAGCATTTGCCTGGGGAACGATCTTGACGCAGGTTGCAAGCAGTGCAACCACCAGCACGAGCAAAACGATTACTACTACCATTTTTCCCTCCTTTACTGTACGGCACCCATCCGGACTCCCTTACTGGGCGCCCACCCGGACTCCCTTACTGTTCGGCACCCCTCCGGACTATGAGCTTGACGCCGCTGATCGACAGTATCTCAACCACGCTGCCGGCAGGGATGATCACGTCGTCGTCACTGCTCCTGGCCGACCATTCCTGGCCGCCCACGTTGACGAGCCCCACGCCCTGCAGGTTGTCAATGTCCGTCATGACGACCGCCATGTGGCCTATCAGGCTCTCAGCGTTGGTGCGCACCCTGTCCTTGTTGAAATACTTGATCGCTATGGGCCGCGTGGTGAGCAGCAGGATGATGGTCACTATGAGAGCCGCCACCACCTGAACCCATACCGGCGCTCCGGCGACCGCCAGCAGGAGCCCGACTAGGGATCCCCCTGCAAACCAAATGGTGGTAAGCCCCATGGTAAGAAGTTCTACCAGGATGAATACCACCAAAGCTATGATCCATACGATTACGTATGTTTCATTCATATGATCACCCCTTTTCCCATCCGTGTGCGCATGTCCGGTTCCGGGCGATCCGGACCTGTCACCAGAACACGTTGCCTCCCACGACGATGCCGTCATGGAGGCCCGCCCTCTTGAAGTGAGTGGCCGTGCCGATGTTGGTCTTGCCGGCAAGGGCATCCCTTGCTGCCGCGAAACACGAATCATACACTTTATTATTATACACCGCTGCGACCTTACCATTCAAGGCCGGCGGGAATTGTCCCGAAGCATATATCACGCCATAGATCGTGCCCGGATATGCCGAAGACCTGACGCGGTTCATGACGCACGCGGCCACCGCCAGCTGGCCTTCATAATTGGCCGTGCCGGCTTCACACTGTATCAGCGCGGCCAGCAGCCTGGTCTCGTCGCCGTCGGCATCCACCTTGGCCTGCTGCGCATGCAGCAGGGCCTTGCGCTTGGCCTCCGCCTCAGCTTCCTCCCTGATCCTTATCTGTTCCAGCGTCTCGCCGGAATCTATCGAAAAGGTTACGTTGACGTAATCGGCGGAAACGTATCCTTCGTCTTCGTCATCATAGGCAACCTCTATCCATTCCGAATCCTCGTCGTTTACGACCTCCAGCTCGTCACCGCTGGCCACGAGGCCCAGTATCCTGGAATCAGTGCTGGGCTCCTCGCGTATCCTGAGCGCATCCGTCTCCACGGTCAGTATCTTGAATCCGACGTCTGCGGCCAGTGCCTCCGCCTCCTCGTCAAAAAGGACGTAATCGTTGCTGACCCAGCCCACGAGCTCGCCGGACTGGATCCTGCTCCACTCCTCTCCACGCTCGAGTATCCTGCCGCCGCAGTCCTTGTACAGCAGGCCTGCCTTCTCGGCCTCCTCGCTGGGTTCCACGCGCACGTTCACCGAATTGTTCACGTTGGCCATGAACAGGGTGGACTCCTCTTCATCCTCCTCGGGTTCAGGCTCAGGGGCATAATTTACCAGATCGTCGATCGCCTGCCTGGACTTCTCGGTGTCCCGGACGTTGGTGCCCACGATGTTGGCGACTCCCGCGCTCACGCTATTCAGGTAATCCGGAACGGAGCCGTTCTCGGCCGCCGACGCGGTCATGACGTTCATCCAGACGAGCATGACCAGGCAGGCTTCCGTTCCCACACGCAAAAATGTATTTTTCATCACTGGCTTCATCGGAAGTTTTTACAAAAGTATTACAATAATATCAACAAATTATTAAAATGTCAAAAAAAGGCGATTTTATGGGAAATTTTATCTGATCAGACGGAAATTCATTGCAGAAAGGGCCTTATCTGCTTCTTTGTCTGTGAGATTCGTAGAGAAGAACGGATGCCGCGATGGCGGCATTGAGGGATTCCACTTCGCCCTCCATGGGTATGAATATGCGCTCGTCCGCCGCATCCCGCACGGCCTTAGTCACGCCGCCTCCCTCGTTGCCTATCACGAAGGCCGTCGGGCCCGAATAGTCGAATTCGGTATAGGCGCTGCTCCCGTCAAGGGCAGACGCGTAGGTCCTTATGCCTCCTAGTCCGCGCATGTCTTCGATGGCACCGCACAGGTCATCGACGTACGCGAACGGCATCCTGAAAAGAGTGCCCATGGTGGAACGCACGCTCTTGGGATTATAGATGCTCACGGTATCGCGGCTCATGATCACGCCCGATGCGCCTGCTGCCTCCGCGCTGCGAAACACCGTGCCCAAGTTGCCCGGATCCTGCAGCCCGTCCAGGATGCAAAAAAGGGACCCTCCTTCCAGGATCTCCTTCAGTTCATGACTCACGGTCCTGACCACGCAGAGAATGCCCTGTGGCGTCTGCGTGTCGGACATTTTTTTCATGACTTCCTCAGTGACAAGTTCATATCCGGTCTGCGCCAGCCTCTCATTAGTTTCCTGACTGACGCCGCCCAGGAATTCCTCGGTGACGTATACTCCGTCCAGCCGCTCCAGCGGAACCTCGGAGTACATCCTGACTCCCTCGATGACGTACAGTCCTTCCTCACGCCTCGACTTCTCCCTGGCCTGAAGCAGGGTGACGTGCCTGACTATCGAATTGGTCAGACTCGTGATCATCAGCTAAGTATCCTCGCCACTTCATAGTCATACTCGGGTATGCTCTTGGTCATGCCAAGAGCTTCCTCGATGTCGAAATCCTGGCACTCGCCGTGCCTGATCCCCACCACCCTGTTGGTCTTGCCTGCGCAGAGGATGTCCGTGGCATAAGCTCCCATGACCGAAGCGTAATACCTGTCCTTACAGGTCGGGGATCCGCCCCTCTGCATGTATCCGAGGATGGTCGCCCTGGTTTCTATGCCCGTGGCTGCCTCTATCCTCCTGGCCATCGAGGTGGAGTGTCCGATGCCCTCGGCGTTGATGATGATGTGAT
>CALGGH010000162.1 GCA_937916415.1 uncultured Lachnospiraceae bacterium | reverse complement strand
CGATCAGGGACCGTCGCTGATATTCATCACGCTGCCTCAGATATTCATGAACATGCCCGGAGGGCGCATCCGGGGCACGCTGGTACCCGTCTCATTACGATAGAGCCGGTAGAGGGTAATGAGTTCCGTATTTCCATCTTTGATGAAGTCTTTGCTTCTGCATCCGGCACTTCCGTTGATGGTTCCTTTTTCATATTCGATGTATTCATCCTCCGACAGGGACGTAAAAGTAAGGAATTTTGAAGCAAGATACTCGCACAATCCCTCGTTTCCGCGATGATCTTTCTTATACCAGAAACCGTCTTTTTTGTACTTGACCTGAGTTCCCTCGGACGTTCCTTCGTCATTTATTATGTATTCATCATCTATTGTTACGTTAAACATTTTTCGATATCTGTTCCCTTCACGTCATACAAGCTTCCTGACCAGTACGTCCTCGGCACGTAGATTCTCGCCCGGGAAACATATCCAGATGAAATCGTTATAGGATACACCGTGTGTCCTGCGGATTATTTCAAGCGGATCATATTCGGTTAGTCCGATAGCTGCGAGTTTTGTGTCTATGTCTGCGCGACCCTCTTCGAAACATCTGAGCCTTAGGGCTTCCGTCAGCTGATGCCTTGTGATGGTATCCGCATGGAAGATCTGTCTGATTGGATGTAACGTGTATCGTGATATGTGTACCTTATTCTTATGGACACTTACTCTGGACGAGAGCTCGTTCTTCCAAAATACCTCAAAGGTGAATTCCTCGTCTAAGTCAGGTGCCATGGCAAGCTTACGCAGTTCTTCTTTCTTGGGTTCAAGTATATTGATCAGTTTGATTAATTCCTTGCGTCTGGACAGCAATCCTTTTCGCTCTAAAATGGAGCTTTCTTCAGCGGCGGCGGTGCCCGGCTCGACCCTGCCCAGCATTTTTGAACGCACCTTGGAACCATCTCTCCACTGCATATAATAATACTTATTACCGTTTATCGATTTGACGGCAATGGATGCCGTGGGATTACTATATGCGGACAGTTTGTCCTCCACCAAGGTAAGTTCTCTGCTATACTTGTCGTACCGGTCTTTCAAAATGGAATATAATTCGGAGATATCTTTCATACAACCGATTTTAACATACAATAATATGATTATCAAATAAATGTAGGATAATCTGAAGAATAACGCTTTGGCATTCACGCGGCAGGGAATTATCGGTTATGGCATTCAAAATGCATCCGCCTTGCCATATTACTGAAAAAAAGATAAAATCATGAAATCGGTGAGAGCAGATGCAGGGTTATAAATGCTCAAAGCCGATCCCGATCGAGAAACTGACGGAATATTTGAGCTAATGGGACTGAAATGACGTGAAGACTGAAAACAACATTAAACCATGGCGCGTCGGCCTGCTTGCCATCACCTTATCATTGATGCTGATTGCCGTCGGATTCCTGGCGTATGCGTCCGCTTTCTACCATGCGGACGAAACGGCCCTTGAAGCACTGGCGTCGGATGATGCGGTGTCGGTCGTTGAAACCGGGTACGGATGGCTCTTTGACGGACCGTCTGATGATGCCGCACTCGTCTTTTATCCTGGGGCCAAGGTGGAAGAGATGTCCTATGCGCCGCTCCTTCGGGAGCTGGCTGCCGGAGGACTGGATGCCTGCCTGGTCAGGGTACCTCTTCGGTTTGCCTTTTTTAAGCCCAATGCCGCCGCCAAGGTCATGAAGGAGCATGATTATGAGACGTGGTATGTCGGCGGACACTCGCTTGGAGGCGTAGTCGCCTCATGTTATGCGTCCGGACATGCGGACGAGGTGAGTGGAACGGTGCTTTTGGCATCATACCCGGTTACCCGACTTCCGGAGTCACAGATCGAGATCATGATCATCGGCAGCAAGGACGGCGTTATCAACCGGGAGCAGATGGAGAAGAGCAGGGCACGTGCTCCTAAGCATTTTTACGAGCACGTGATAGAAGGCGGGAATCATTCCCGGTTCGGCAGCTATGGCGAGCAGAATGGTGACGGAGAGGCTCTGATTCCTGCGGGCGAACACGTTCGCGAGACCGTCGCGTTTATCCTGGGGGACTTGTCGTTGATCAGTAAGTAAAAGACAAAAAGAGATAGTCCGATGTGTTTCAGCTTATCCGATGTATGGGAGTACCTCCGATAATAGTTTCTCAAGAATGACCAATTGAGAATGATTTAGATCATGAAGCTGGTTTTCGATGGATAAAATAAGCTCGGAATCATTCTCTTGTTTATCCGTATTATCTATCGTAATGAGTTTTTCGATACCAATTTGAAAGATGTCACAGATCATTACAAGCTTCTCTATGGTAAAACTACGCTCACCACGTTCGAGCTGCGAGTAATACTGTGTGTCAAGATAGAGCATTTCAGCCATTTGGGCCTGAGTCAGGCCGTTCATCTGTCTGTATTTCTTTACGTTAGAAGATATGTTCTTTTTAATGTTCGTATTCCTAACCATTTTACCTTCCCCTATGTATGATTATCGTTGACGGAGAAAATATTAAAATGTATGATATGCTATATATAGCAATGCAAAATGCTATATATTATCAGGCATTATGTTTTGCGTGTGATGACAGTTGACGTTAGATGCTTTGAAAAACAAAATCGGGAGAAAACCAGGATGGATAAAAAGTTTTTTTATGTTCGGACTTATGTGAAGAGATTTATCTCTATGTTAATGTGCGTTATGGTTGCGGTGAACCTGATACCTTCCATAAGCACTGAAGCAAAAAGTACCGGAGCGGATCATGCCGGCAATGACATAAACATCGTCAGGGCCGTACATTATGCTGATTCTCATAA
>CALGGH010000161.1 GCA_937916415.1 uncultured Lachnospiraceae bacterium | reverse complement strand
CCAAAATCCGGCGCAGTAAACGCCAAAACGAAAAGAGTTTTGTCGTTTACTATAACTAATGTTATCAAAAAAGACCGTGACGTTCAAGCGCAGCTTTAAACCTTGGGCTTCATTCATGCCTTTTGACCGAAGCCTTCGATCAAGGCTCATCAGTTCTCTATTTTTTCATGGACCTGACCGAAAGGGCGCGTATCGCATTGAGCACGGCGATCACCATGACGCCGACGTCCGCAAAGATCGCGAGCCACATGTTGGCCAGTCCGATCGCGCCGAGCAGCAGGCATATGAGCTTGACGCCGATGGCGAAATAGATGTTTTCATATACTATGCGCATGCATTTGCGGGAAATGCGTATCGCACGGCAGATTCCCATGGGATCATCATCCATGAGCACTACGTCTGCTGCCTCGATGGCGGCGTCTGATCCCAGGGCTCCCATGGCTATGCCGACGTCTGCCCTCGAGAGCACGGGCGCGTCATTGATGCCGTCTCCGACGAAGGCCAGCGTGCCCTTGCCGTCGTAGGAGTTCAGCATTTCCTCAACCTTGACGACCTTGTCCTCGGGCAGGAGCTGCGAATGTACCTCGTCCACGCCGAGCGTCCGTGCCACTTCCTCGGCTGTCCTGTCCAGGTCGCCGGTCAGCATGGTGACCTTGCTCACACGGAGCTTCTTAAGGGTGGCTATCGCCTCTGCGGCGGTGTCCTTGACGGAATCGTCTGCCACGGCATATCCGGCATAAATCCCGTCAACGGCCATGTGTACGTGAGTGCCGGTCTCATCGACTTCTTCGGAACTAATGCCTCGCTGATCCATGAGCCTGCGGTTGCCTATCAGGACCTGCCTGCCGTCGATCACGGCTTCAACCCCGTGTCCGCCGTGTTCGGTAATCTCGATGTCATCATCCGCCTGCAGCGCTCCTTCGCCGGCTTCATCAGCGTAGGCCCTGCAGAGTGCGAGTGCAATCGGGTGAGTGGAGGTGGGCTCGCCGAGAGCCGCAAGCCTCAGAAACTCACGCGCGTCCATGCCGTAGCTGTGTACCTTGGTTATGGTAAAGGTTCCCCTGGTCAGGGTGCCGGTCTTGTCCATCACGATGCGGTCCACCTTGGACAGGGCCTCGAGGTAGTTGGAGCCCTTGACGAGCACGCCCGCCCTGGAGGCACCGCCTATTCCAGCGAAAAAAGTAAGCGGAATGCTGATCACGAGGGCACACGGGCAACTAATGACCAGAAAGGTCAATGCCCTGTATATCCAGGTGCCAAAATCAAATCCCCGTCCCATGATGATCCCGCCAAAAAGCGGAGGGATGATCGCAAGCGCCAGGGCAAGTCCGCACACCGCCGGCGTATAAATCCGTGCAAACCGGCTGATGAAATCTTCGGACCTTGATTTGTTGGAGCTTGAGTTTTCTACGAGCTCCAGGATCCTGGATACCGTGGACTCGCCAAATTCCCTGCTCGTCTCAATTTTGACCACGGTGGTCAAATTAATGCATCCGCTGATGACGTCGTCTCCGGGCCCCGCTTCCCTGGGCACGCTCTCTCCGGTCAGTGCCCTGGTGTCGAGCGTAGTCTGTCCTGATATGATGCGTCCGTCGATCGGAATCTTGTCGCCTACGCGGACGACGATGACCGATCCCGCAGGCACCTCATCGGGGCTGACCGCCACCAGCTCGCCATCCTGCTCGACATAGGCTTCGTCAGGACGGATGTCCATCAGGTCGGATATGCTGCGCCTGCTCTTGCCCACGGCGTAGCTCTGGAACAGTTCGCCGATCTGATAAAAGAGCATGACCGCGATCGCCTCGAGGTAGTCGCCCGATCCGCTGTAGATCGCCAGCGCGAAAGCGCCCAAGGTGGCGACCGCCATCAGGAAGTTCTCGTCCAGGAGCTGTCCGTTCCTGATGCCCTTGAAGGCCTTGCGCAGGATGTCGTAGCCGATTTCGGCATAAACTGCCGCGTAAGCCGCGAATTTGACGATCTTCCATGGCAGCGACGTGCCCCACGGAATGAAAGCCAGCACGATCAGCGCTGCGGCTGCGATAATTATGCGGATCAGCATTTTCTTTTGCTTTTTGTTCATCGTTTTGCCTTTTTTAAATAAAAAATTACTAATGTTATTACAGATAAATCTCGCAGTCGTCCTCGACCTTCTTGCAGTTCTTCAGCACGTCCTTCATGACTGAATCGACGTCAGCTCCCTCATCAAATTCAACGATCATCTTGAGGGCCATGAAGTTGACGGTGGCTGACTTGACTCCGGCGGTAGCGGCGGCAGCCTGTTCCATCTTGTTGGCGCAGTTGGCGCAGTCGACTTCGATCTTGTAGGTTTTTTTTGCATTCATGTTCAACTCTCCTTGTGTTTGGCCGGGAGGGCGCCGTGGCCCGCCCCGAATTGTTTATAAAAATTTTTAAAAGTGAACATATGAACAATCGTTCATATGATAATATGAAGGTATCACGTCCGTAATGACACGTCAATAGATTTTGCAAGAATGGACGCCGAAATATAAAAAAGATGTTATTGACGGCGTTCTATGATATACTTTTGGATGTAGAGCGTACGCGGAATGCGGATCACGTGACGAATCATTGCTTGAACAATTCAGGTGACTTGGTTTATCATAAAGGACTGATGGAAATGGCACTAGAGTTTGAGGATTTGGAAGAAAAGCAGGTTTCCACGGAAAAGATCTTTGACGGCGTGATACTGCACGTGTCAAGGGACAAGGTGGAGCTGCCGAATGGACATACGAGCGAGCGGGAATACATTTCGCACATGGGAGCGGTGGGGATCGTGCCCCTGACCGATGACGGCAAGGTCATCCTGGAGAGGCAGTTTCGGTATCCTCTGCATGACGTTATCACCGAGATACCGGCCGGCAAGCTGGACGGCCCCGATGAACCCAGGCTGGAAGCCGCCAAGCGGGAGCTGCTCGAGGAGACCGGCATCACGGCGGACGAATGGACAGACCTGGGCGAATACCATCCCGCGGCTGCATATTGCAGTGAAAAGCTGACGCTTTATCTGGCCAGGGGCCTGCATGCCGGAGACCAAAAGCTGGACCTGGACGAGTTCCTGAACGTAATGGCGGTTCCGTTTGAGGATGCCATAGATGACGTGTGCAATGGCACGATCACGGACGGCAAGACGATATCAGCCATCCTGAGGGCGGCAGTCCATACCGGCTATTTGCGGAGAAAACGGGATGTTTGAAGACTATAAGGATAAATTTGCACATGAAGGCGGAGAACCGGAGAGAAACCTGGCCCTCGTGGGCGAGTCCGGCGGATACCTTTTGACCACGCTCAAGAATCAGCTGGAGAACGGCGGATATAACGTAAGCCTGGTCAACAACCTAAGCACGATGAACAAGCTGGACGAGGACATCAGCGGATGCATGATCTTTTTGGATGAGGACTTCATCGCAGACGACAAGCTGCAGATATTCATCAGGGACAAGGTGACCGAAGAAGGCATTCCCCTTTTTATGGTGGGGGATCAGGCCGAGATCGACAGCGTGGAGAGGGTCATTCCGTCTAAGCTCGTGAGCAAGGTGTTCCTGAGGCCGATCAACGTCAAGGACCTGGTGGGCAGCCTGGACAAGTTCTATGAATCGCATACGGTGGACAGCCGCAAGGTAATCCTGGCGGTCGACGACTCGGGAGTCATGCTCAAGTCAATCAAGAACTGGCTGGGCGACAAATACGACATGATGCTGGCCAATTCGGCGTTGATGGCGATTAAGAGCATCACCGTCAGGCGTCCTGACCTGATCATTCTCGACTATGAGATGCCGATCATCGATGGCAAAAAGACCATAGCGATGATCCGCGCCGAAAAGGACTTTTCCGAGATTCCCGTGATCTTCCTGACCGGCAGGCAGGACCGCGAGAGCATCGAAGAGGTCATGGAATACAAGCCGGACGGCTACCTGCTCAAATCCATGAAGCCCTACGCCGTCAGAAAATACGTGGACGAATTCTTCGCCAAGATGGAGACGCAGAAGAAGATCAATACTCTTAGGTAGGACGTGAGACATTGGCTTCCATGTTGAGCAGCCGGATAAAATGCGGCAGTGAGCAATCGGATTAATTGCGGCGGTGAGAAGCCGGCGGACATGGTGGCTTTCATATTGATAAAGGAGATAAAATGGCTGATTACGATACCAACGAGCTGAACGTCAAGGAAGGTTTGGAATATGCGATGGATGATCCGGAGCTGTATGCGGACATCCTGCGTACGTATTTAGAAGAAACGGCTGAGGAACTGACTCAGATGGATCGGTACGCGGCCGAGGACAACATGCCCGAGTATGCCACGCTGGTACATGCGATCAAGTCAGGCTCGCGGCTTATCGGTGCCACGGATCTCGGCGAGGAGGCTTTCAACCTGGAGCAGAAGTCCAAGGACGGTGAGACCGAGTACGTGCGAGCTCACCACGATCACCTGAAGGAGCACGTATCCAAGGTTTTCGAAGCCATTAATGGTTATCTGGCTGACTGATATTTTTCGCGGTTGTGATGGAATTGGCAGACATGCAGGATTTAGGTTCCTGTGCTGAAAAGCGTGTGGGTTCGACTCCCATCAACCGCATTAATTGGCAATCCGTAGTAAGATGCGGTCTCCTGTGCTGAAAAGCGTGTGGGTTCGGTCTCCGCTTCGCTACGGTCGGCGCAAGGCCGAGCTCCACCGGAGCTCGTGCGCCCCATCAACCGCATTAATCCATAAACTCTAATTACACCAACTAAAAAACACTGACTATGAAGGGTAAAATTGCAGTAAAATAGCGGTTTTTGTGTTAATAAAAGCTTGAAATAATTAGCTTGAACGTTCCTCCCCGGAAAACTGGCCCTTTTGGTAAAAATACCCCCCGTAAACGCCCAAAAATATATAGTTTTAGGGCGTTTTAAGCATGTATTTTTTTTTTGAAGACATTATGTTAATATATATGATGAGTGTGTCTTTGCGCACTTTTTTGGCATGGCATGATTTGGCTTGGGAACTGTTCGAATTGTTTTGCAAAAGTTCCTTATCGTGAGATTTGAGATGATAAAGAAGCTGTTAAAGATAATCCTGTGCCTGTCATGTGCCGGCGTTCTCGTCACGTCCGCACTGACCGGCTGCGGCGCGGGGCATGGACCCGGTCAGGATACGGGAGCAGCCCCTATGGCTGAGGGCGCGCCGGATGGCATCGATCATGCCGGGGATCCGGGCGTATCCGGATATGATAAGCCCGTGATCAGAGTTGCCTGCTTCTATGAAGAGGAATACGACTACTGGACCGACGAACTCAAGTACATGGCGTCGAACCTGCTGGAAATGGGCAGGATCAGCAAATATCAGGCACGCAATTATCCGACCATGACTGAGGCCTGGGAAGCCCTCTCAGGAGCCACCGGCATGACGACCCGGGGCAGGATCAGCTTTCTGCCGGGACGAATCTATATGTACAGTGAGATGTCGGACGAGGAACTGAATGAGATGCTCGCCATGACTGACGTGGACCTGCTGCTTACGTTCGGTTCGGTCTGCGGCAAGTTCATGACAGCCAATGCCGATAAGATCTCATATGATTACATGGTATTTGGCGCCGCCAATCCGGTAGCGGGGGGCATAATCAAGTCCGAGACCGAGAGGTTCAACGATCACTCATTCGCCATGACCGACAGCGGCGAGACCTCGCGCGCGCTGCAGGTGGCATATGAGATTTTTCATTTCAGTGACATAGGAGTCGTCTATGAAAACAGCGATGCCGCGTACGTTTATTCCGGCATAGACGCACTGGAGGAGATGGCTGAGACGTACGGTTTCAGGATCCATCGCGAGTACGTGGACGAAGCCGCGGGTGATGCTGACCTGGACAGACACTATCGTGAGCTTAAGGAGGCTTACGCCAGGCTCTTACCCGAGATAGACACTTTGCTTGTGACTACCGGCACGCTGGAGGATTATGAACGTGTGCCCGAACTCATGGAACCGGTGATAAATGCCGGCATCGTGACCATCGCCCAGGATGCAGAGGAACAGTGCAGGCTGGGCATGATGATGCACCTGATGGTGACCACGGCGGAGGATGACGGTGACTTCATGGCCAGCACCATTGCCGAATACTGTGACGGTACCCCGATCACGGAGTTAAGGCAGGAATACGTGGCGGAGCCGCGTCTCTATCTTAATTATGAGGTAGCCAGAAGGACCGGATACCGTCTGCCGATGAGCGCATACATGAACGCGGACGTCATCTATGCGGCGGAGGACATGGAATGAAGCGGGTCGGTCTTTTCATATCCATAAGCACGGTCCTGTTTGCCGTGATCGTGACCGTTATATCCGTTTTCATGGGACAGTCGATATACGGCAATAACAACAAGACCATAGCGAACAACGTCATATCCGTATACGTCACCGACCTGAAGGAAAGCATCAGGGATAACCTGATGCTGGGCAAGACCATGGAAAATTATTTCAGCCTGGGGGATACGCTTGCCGCGTACCGTGACGGGCTGGATGAGATAGAGGACATATACGTCACCGACGGACACGGCAGCATACTGGCCGGCACCGGGGACGTGATGAACGCCGATCCTGAGGTTGCATACCTGCGGAAGGGCTACTTGGCGGATGACGACGAGATGTACTGTGCCAGCGCGATCAATGATGAGCTGTACCTCGTGGCAGTGGCCCGGATGGATTTCGTGAACGCCCTCAGGGGCAATTATTACGACAGGGCCTTTACCTTCGCGGTGATCGGATGCATCGTGGCAGTGAACGTGCTGGCGATCCTTTTTGTGACCGTTAAGGACAAGGAAAAGGCCAGGAAGGCCGGCGTCATCGTTTTCAGCGTATGGATATTCGTGCTCGGCTTGTTCATTACCCTGCTCAACTACAGGGCATATCAAAAAAGCGTCACGATGATAGAGGACGTGATCACTGATACGTATGAGAGGGATCTGCAGAAGCTGCGGGACGCGGGAGTGGAGTACGAATACGTCAGCGGCATCGAGGAGTACATGACCAGATACATTGACGACATAGATGAGATAGCCATGCTCACCGAGCATGAGGGCAGCCTGACGTACACCATCTCCAGGACGTACATGAACCGTGTAATCATGGGGTATCTCGTGCAGACGCTGCTCATATATTTCTTTTCGATGATAATAATGGCGGAGTTTAACATTTTCATTCAGGATAACCTGATAGACGGAGGCAAGGTTGGACCAGAGTCTGATTAGAAATTTCTGCATAGTGGCACACATCGATCATGGCAAGTCTACACTGGCCGACCGCATCATAGAGGCAACGGGACTGCTGACCAGCAGGGAGATGCAGGAGCAGGTCCTGGACAACATGGATCTGGAGCGCGAGCGCGGCATCACGATCAAGTCGCAGGCCGTCAGGACCGTTTACAAGGCCCGTGACGGCAAGGAATACATCCTGAACCTCATCGACACACCCGGACACGTGGACTTCAATTATGAGGTTTCCAGGTCTTTGGCCGCCTGCGACGGTGCCATACTGGTCGTGGACGCCGCACAGGGCATAGAGGCCCAGACGCTGGCCAACGTATACCTGGCGCTGGATCATGACCTGGACGTTTTCCCGGTCATCAACAAGATCGACCTGCCTAGCGCCGATCCCGACAGGGTCAGGGACGAGATAGAGGACGTCATCGGCATAGAAGCCCAGGACGCCCCGCTCATATCGGCCAAGCAGGGCATTGGCATAGACGAGGTCCTCGAGGCGATAGTCGAGCGCATACCGGCGCCGACCGGCGATCCCGAGGCACCGCTGAAGGCACTGATCTTTGATTCGATATACGATCCCTACAAGGGCGTGATCATCTTTTGCCGCATCCGTGAGGGCAGGGTCAAAAAGGGTACCCGTATACGCATGATGGCCACCGGGGCCTGCGAGGAAGTCGTCGAGGTTGGGTTCTTCGGAGCCGGGGTATTCAATCCCTGCGAGGAGCTGAGCGCCGGGATGGTCGGTTACGTCACGGCCTCGATCAAGAACGTGCGCGACACCAGGGTCGGCGACACGGTCACCGATGACGACAGACCATGCGACGAGCCGCTGCCCGGATACAAAAAGGTCAACTCGATGGTTTACTGCGGCATGTATCCCGCGGACGGAGCCAAGTATCCGGACCTGCGCGATGCCCTCGAGAAGCTGCAGCTGAATGACGCGTCGCTGAATTATGAGCCCGAGACCTCGATAGCGCTCGGATTTGGATTCAGGTGCGGTTTCCTGGGGCTGCTGCATCTGGAGATAGTGCAGGAGAGGCTGGAAAGGGAGTATAACCTGGATCTGGTCACGACGGCGCCCGGCGTGGTATACAAGGTGCACAAGACCGACGGGGAGGTCATAGAACTGACCAATCCCACCAACCTGCCCGAACCGACGGAGATAGAATACATGGAGGAACCGATAGTCAGCGCCGAGATAATGGTGACGACCGAATTCATCGGCTCCATCATGCAGCTATGTCAGGAGCGCAGGGGCAGGTACGTGAGCACCGAATACATCGAGAGCAACCGCGCACTGCTCAAATACGACCTGCCGCTCAACGAGATAATCTACGACTTCTTCGACGCATTAAAGAGCCGCTCCAAGGGCTATGCGTCTTTTGATTATGAACTCAAGGGCTATGAGACGTCCAAGCTCGTCAAGCTGGACATCCTGGTCAACCACGAGGAGGTCGACGCCCTGAGCTTCATCGTGCATGCGGATTCCGCGTATGACCGCGGACGCAGGATGTGCGAGAGGCTCAAGACCGAGATCCCGAGGCATCTTTTTGAGATACCGATACAGGCGGCGGTCGGCGGCAAGATCATAGCCCGCGAGACCATCAAGGCACTCAGGAAGGACGTGCTGGCCAAGTGCTACGGCGGCGACATCACGCGCAAGAAGAAGCTGCTGGAGAAACAGAAGGAAGGCAAGAAGCGCATGCGTCAGATAGGCGTGGTCGAGGTTCCGCAGGCGGCCTTCATGAGCGTGCTTAAGCTGGATGATGAGTAAGGATGACCGGGACGCGGCACTTAGCCTGTACCTGCACGTGCCGTTCTGTGTCCGCAAATGCAGATACTGTGACTTCACGTCACTAACGGCAGGGCCGGGCAGGATCGGAGAGTACTTCCTGACGCTGAGGAGCGAACTGGCGGATGCCGGCGACGACGTCCGTTATGCCGGCAGGACGGTCAGGACCATATACGTGGGCGGAGGCACGCCTACGTGCGTGGAGGTTTCCCAGATAGTCAGGATGATGGAACTGGTGCGGGAACTTTTTGCCATAGATCCGGATGCGGAGATATCCATTGAATGCAATCCCGGCAGCGCCGACTTAAACAAGCTCAGGGCTTACCGTGATGCCGGCATCAACCGCCTGAGCATCGGATGCCAGTCCATGATCGACGGGGAGCTTAGGCTGCTCGGAAGGGTGCATGATTCCGCGGACTTCCTGAGGACGTACGAGGATGCCCGCACGGTCGGCTTTGATAACGTAAACGTGGACCTGATGTCCGCCATCCCCGGCCAGAAGCTGTCCGACCTGGAATACAGCCTGAGGAAGGTCTGTGAGCTGGGACCCGAACACGTGTCGGCATACAGCCTGCAGCTGGAGGAGGGGACCTATCTGTACGAGCATCAGGATGAGTATGAGTTCGTGGACGAGGACCTGGACCGTGAGATGTATCACGTCACCGCGGACGTCCTCCGGGATCATGGATATGAACGCTACGAGATATCCAATTATTCCAGGCCGGGCCGTGAATGCCGTCATAACCT
The DNA here is from genome assembly GCA_937916415.1 of uncultured Lachnospiraceae bacterium. Lineage (GTDB taxonomy): Bacteria > Bacillota > Clostridia > Lachnospirales > Lachnospiraceae > XBB2008. Next base: position 12,270 of record CALGGH010000161.1, on the reverse strand, counting down.
GACGTACTGGACCGGAGGGGACTATCTGGGGATGGGGCTCGGAGCAGCGTCGTTGACCGATGGAGTCAGACATAAGAACACGGATGACCTGCTCAGATACCTGAGCGGTGAGAGAACGGTTGAAAGCATCCCGTTAAGCGTGAATGACGGGATGGAGGAATACATGTTTCTCGGACTGAGACTGATGCGGGGAGTAAGCCGCAGCGGGTTTAAGGCCAGGTTCGGCGTTTCGATGGATGAGATATATGCCGGCGTGATCGCCGACATGACGTCGAAGGGGATGCTCTCGTCATCGGGGAACGGCGACGTGATCCGACTCACCGAAGCCGGCCTGGACGTATGCAATTACGTATTGTCCGGATTTATCCTGTAACGTGAGCCGGCCCGGACGCAAGCAGTTACGTACAGCCGGGTTTATTCCGTAACGTGAGCGAAGCTCGTGAACGCAATTGTTTCCGTTGTCAGATCTGCCGGCTACCGCGTTCACTCGTTATGCGATATACGTATCGGCAGCCATATGCTTTAACGAGTATAAATGGAGGGAAGAAAATGCAGTTTGTCAAGATCGAGGATCTTAAGCCCGGAATGAGGATCGCGAGGCCCATCTATTCCAAAAAGGGCGTACTTTTGTTTGAAAGGGACTCCAAGCTTAATGAGAACGGAATTGACAGCATCAAGAACTTTGGACTCATAGGACTCTTCGTTCTGGAGCCGGCAGAGCCCGCTCCGCCCATGACGCAGGCCGACATCGACTTCGAGAGGTTTCAGACCGTCAATTCGTTCGCCATACAGGATGAACTGGCCGGGATGCTGGGCAACAAGATTACCAAGCTTCCGTCCATAGTGGCCGACATCACCAAAAACTACGGAAATCTGGACAAAAAGATCAACTTCGTGCAGAGCCTCAGGACCAAGGAGGACTATGTGTACAGGCACAGCCTCAACGTGGCCATGCTCTGTGCCCTGATAGGACATAAATTCGGACTGAGGCTCGATGAGATGAATGAGACCATCACCTCGGCCATAGTGCATGACATCGGCAGGCTGCAGGCTCCGCAGGAGCTGCAGGACAAGGAGGATCGGACCGTGGCGGACGAGGAAGCTTTGGAGCAGTATCAGTCCCGGGGATTCAAGATCCTCGAGGACATGTTCACGGCGACTCCCAACATCAAGAGGATAGCGGCGCAGAGCCTGAACATCCTGCAGAGATTCCGTAACGGCGAGGGCAAGGCCACGATGAAGATCGTGGAGGGAGCCAAGGTCATGGTGGTGGCGGAGTACTTCGACACCATGACGGCCATGAGGTTCGGGGCCAAGCCCGAATCGGAGCTGGACGTGATACGCGACATGCAGAACGCCCCGGACACCTTTGATCCCAGGGCCGTACAGTCGTTGATCAATGCGGTCAACATTCTTTCCGAGGGCATCAGCGTCGTGCTGAGCACCGGAGACACCGCGCTGATCCTGCAGGAGAATCCCAAGAACATCCTGCGTCCCATGGTTCTGTGCTTCAGGGACAATTCGATAATGAATCTGGCGGATACTTACATGTACGGAGACATAGAGGTGGCGGACGTCATGAAGACGCTAGACAACAGGTACGTGATGGACACGGCCACCCTGGACGCGCATTCGGACAGGATAGAAGGACAGGTGTGAAATGTTAGACTTAAAGAGATTATTGACTACGGCGGTTGAGGCAGGAGCGTCCGACGTGCACATGACGGTCGGCGTTCCGCCCAAGATGAGGGTGAACGGACGGCTGGTCAACCTGCCGGCATATGATGACGAGGGACATGAGATGACGTCCAGGCTCATGCCGCCGGACACGCTGGCCATCGCCAGCTCCATCATGGACGACAAGCAGATGAACATATTCGAGGAGCGGGGCGAGTATGACATGTCCTACTCCGTAGAGACGATAGGCAGGTTTCGCGTCAACATATTCAGGCAGAGGGGTTCCATCGCGATGGCCCTGAGGCTCGTGGGCACGGACATCCCTGACCCGGCTGTGCTCGGTGTGCCTGATTCCGTCATGGACCTGGCACAGTGCAAGAGGGGACTGATACTGGTCACCGGTCCTACCGGATCGGGCAAGTCCACTACGCTGGCCGCCATCATCAACAGGATCAACAAGACCAGGGACGCGCACGTGATCACGCTGGAGGATCCGATAGAGTACCTGCACAGGCATGACAAGTCAATAGTCAACCAGAGGGAGATCGGACTGGACTCTTCATCATACGCTGACGCGCTGAGGGCAGCGCTCCGTGAGGATCCTGACGTCATCCAGGTCGGGGAGATGAGGGACTATGAGACCGTGTCGGTGGCCATCACGGCGGCCGAGACCGGACACCTGGTGCTGTCGACGCTGCATACCATGAACGCTCCGTCCACGGTCGAGCGCATCATAGACATATTCCCCTCGCACCAGCAACAGCAGGTCAAGATACAGCTGTCCAACGTGCTGCAGGCCGTCATCTCGCAGCAGCTCGTGACCACTGCGGACGGCAGGGGCAGGATAGCCGCGTTTGAGCTGATGTTCCCCGATCCCGCCATCCGCCACTCGATACACGACGGCAACGTCAACATGCTGGCCGGACAGATCCAGACCGGAGCATCCAAGGGCATGATCTCGATGGATGACGCGCTGATCAAGCTCTTCAGGGCCGGGACCATCACCAGGGATACCGCCATAGAGTTCGCTCAGAACAAGGAGACGATGGCTAACAAGGTCTGAAATCTCCGCCCGTGACGTAACGACCTGAATTTTGCAGGATGACGCCCCTCACGGTCAGTTTCATGAGTCCTTTCATGAGACTTCCGACCTCGAGGCCGGTTTCATCCTGTATTTCATTTATGCCCTTTGGATCCATGCCGAGGACGGACAGTATCCTGCGCTCGACGTCGTCCGTGCCCAGGCTTTCCGCCAGGGTCATCTGACGGGGCGCCCTCGCATCCGGAATGCCGTCCGTGCCCGGGCTTTCCGCCGGGTTCATCTGACGGGGCGCCGCGGCATCCGTCACGTCAGACGGACCCGTATCGCGTGGAAGGCCGTTAGCCAGGGACGTCCCGTGGGCCAGGATCAGGTCATTGATGAATTCGCCGGGAGACGTGATGATTCCGGCTCCCTGCCTGATCAGCCTGTTGCATCCGCAGCTTAGGCTGTCACAGATCCTGCCGGGCAGCGCGTACACGTCCTTGCCCTGGTCCAGCGCACAATCTGCCGTTATGAGCGAGCCGGACCTTTCCTTGGCCTCCATGACCACCACCACGTCCGAGAGTCCGGAGATGATGCGGTTGCGCTGTGGAAAGTAGGCACTCCTGGGAGGCGTCATCGGAGGATATTCGGACAGTATTCCGCCGAGCGTCGCGAGCTTGTCGTAGGTGTCGCGGTTGTCCTCCGGGTAGCATACGTCCACGCCGCACCCCAGCACCGCGCATGAGTATCCGCCGGAGTCGACCGCGGCCTTTTGGGCTATGCCGTCGATGCCCCTGGCCAGACCGCTTATGACCTGGAATCCCGAGTCCGCCAGCTGCATGGCCAGCTGCCTCGTGATCCTCGCACCGTATTCCGAGCAGCCCCTCGAACCCACTATCGCCACGCTGACCACGTCCGGATCCGGCAGCCTGCCCTTTAGGAATATCCCTATCGGAGCGTCATATATGAAGCGGAGCCTGGACGGATACATGGGGTGCCGCAGATGGTAGAATTCTATCCCTAAGTCACGTAAGGCGTTCCATTCGCGGATTACCCTTACCTCATCCTTTGAATCCAGCAGCTCCCTTATCCTCTGCTGCGTCAGGTGCAGCTGAGGGCTCCTTAGTTCCCTTTCACTCAATTCCCATATGCCCCTGAAGCTCCCGGCATATTCCAGCAGCCTGTGACAGGTCGCGGCGCCGGCACCGGACAGGGCTGACAGCCAGTATGCATAAGTTTCCTCGTTCATCCGCATCACCTCCCCCAGTACCTGGTACCGCTCGTCCTGTAGAAGATCGCTTCGGACAGGTGCTCCTCCGTTATCTCGTCGCTGTCCTCCAGATCCGCGATCGTGCGGGCAACCTTGAGCACGCGGTGATAGCTCCTGGCGCTCAGTCCGAGGGATTCGCAAGCCGACTGCATGAGCAGCTGCTCGCCGGATCCCAGCTGACAGTATTCCTCGACGTCCCTGCCGGTCATCTCCGAGTTGAACCTGACGCCTGAAGCCCCGAAGCGCTCGGACTGCCTCCTGCGAGCCGTCGCTATGAGCCCGCGCATGTCCGCGCTGGACGTCTCGGATTCCGGGGTCTCGGGCCTGCTCAGGTCCACCGACTCCACCTCGCAGCATATGTCCATGCGGTCCAGCAGCGGCCCGGAGATGGAGCTTACGTAGCGCCTGACCTGAGGCTCGGTGCAGGTGCACTTGTTCCTGTCCGGATAGTATCCGCAGGGGCAGGGATTGCATGCGGCGATGAGCATGAAATCGGCGGGATAGGTATATGCGCCGGTATTCCTGACGATGTGCACCAGTTTGTCCTCGAGGGGCTGACGCATGACGTCGAGCGTGCCGCGGTGGAATTCCGTCAGCTCGTCGAGAAACAGCACTCCCCTGTGCGCCAGGGAGATGGCACCGGGCCTGGGGAACCGGCCTCCGCCGGCCAGGGCGTGTTCCGTGATGGTATGATGGGGAGCCACGTAAGGCCTGGTCGTGATCAGGGGACGTGATTCGTTCAGCATCCCCGACACCGAATAGATCGACGTCACCTCCAGGGCCTCGTCCGGGGTTAGGGGCGGCAGGATGGACGGCATCCGCTTGGCGATCATGGTCATGCCCGATCCCGGAGGACCGCTCATCAGCATGTGATGAAAGCCTCCCGCCGCGACCATGGCTGCGCGCTTGAGGGCGGACTGGCCGCGTATGTCGGCGAAGTCTCCGGATCCGGCGGCATCATCAGTCATGAAGCTGCTCACGTCGACGTGCTCGGCCGGACTGATGATGCGGTCCTCTTCTCCGGGAGCACAGGTCAGGTATTCCACGGCTTCTTTTAATGTAGATACTCCGATGACCTTGATCCCCGGGACCAGGGCGGCCTCGGCGACGTTGGACGCGGGGAGCATGATCCGCCGTATGCCTGCCGCCGAAGCCTGACGCGTGATCGGCAGTATGCCGCGTACTCCGCGGATCTCCCCGTCGAGCCCGAGCTCGCCTATGACCAGGGTGTCGTCCAGGCGGGGTGCCTCGATCTTCTCCAGGGACGTCAGCAGCCCTATGGCCATCGGCAGGTCGAATGACGTGCCCGACTTGCGGATGTTGGCAGGAGAGAGGTTGACGTTGATGCACCTGGCCGGGAGCACGTGGCCGCTGTTTTTGAGCGCGACCTTCACGCGTTCCCTGGCTTCCCTGACCTCGCTGCCCAGATATCCCACCATCTGGAAGCATGGCAGTCCTGCCGATGAATCTACTTCTACGTGAATGAGGTGACTTTTGAGACCTGAAACCGATCCCGTGATAACGGAAGAAAACATGTCTGGCGCCTTTCCGTCCCATGGACGAGGGGCCTGCATGCTTTCATCGAACAAGTAAGACCATGATATAGGCTAATTTTACGATTGTCAACGTTGCAAAGATTTATTTTTTGGTGTATATTCGTTTCTAAACTTCGCGAGGGCATGACCGCGTGCTCGTGCCCGGACGGAGAAATATTATTGACGAAGAGGTTGATATGGCTAAATATCTGGTAATCGTGGAGTCGCCTGCCAAGGTGAAGACAATCAGTAAATTCCTGGGATCCAACTATACTGTCATGGCCAGCCAGGGACACGTGAGGGATCTCCCCAAGTCGTCGCTGGGCGTGGACGTGGACAATGATTATGAACCCAAATACATAACCATCAGGGGCAAGGGCGAACTGCTCGCATCCCTGAGAAAGGAAGTCAGGAAGGCCGAAAAGATATATCTCGCGACGGACCCTGACCGTGAGGGAGAGGCGATCAGCTGGCATCTGACCTATGCCCTGAACCTGCAGGACAAGAAGGTTTACCGCATCACGTTCAATGAGATAACCAGGAACGCCGTCAAGGAATCCATCAAGAACGCTCGCGAGATAGACATGGACCTTGTGGACGCGCAGCAGGCCCGCAGATGCCTGGACCGCGTGGTGGGATACCGCATCTCCCCGCTCCTCTGGGCCAAGATCAAGAGAGGCCTGTCGGCAGGCAGGGTGCAGTCGGTGGCCCTGAGGATCATCTGCGACAGGGAGGAAGAGATAGAGAAGTTCGTTCCGGAGGAATACTGGACCCTGGATGCGGAATTTGAGATACCCGGAGCGTCTAAGCCGCTGGTGGCCCATTATTACGGAGATGAGGACGGCAAAAAGGAAGTTCCCGGCGAAAAGGACGCCGACGCGATCATCTCGGCGGTCAAGGGCAGGGAGTTCGAGGTCAGGGAGGTCAGGAACTCCACGAGAACGCGCAAGGCACCGCTGCCTTTTACCACGTCGACGCTGCAGCAGGAGGCCAGCAGGAAGCTGGGCTTCTCGACGCAAAAGACCATGCGCCTGGCACAGCAGCTCTATGAGGGCGTGGAGATCAAGGGACAGGGCACCATCGGTCTGATCACCTACCTGCGTACGGATTCCACCAGGGTGTCCGACGAGGCCCAGGCCGCTGCCGCAGCATACGTCGAGGAGACCTACGGAGAACGGTACGCCGCCGCCAAGCCCAAGGCAGCCAGGGAAGACCGCAAGATCCAGGATGCGCACGAGGCCATCAGGCCTGCGGACGTCACGCTTACGCCGGCCGCAGTCAAGGGAGACCTGGGCAGGGACCTGCTGAGGCTCTATGGACTGATATGGAAAAGGTTTACCGCCAGCCGCATGAGCGACGCGACCTACGACGTCACGGCCGTCAGGCTCGGAGCCGGCGGACAGGTGTTCACCGTGTCGGCGTCCACCTGCAGTTTTGATGGATTCTTGAGCGTATATAACGACGAGGACGACGAGAAGGAAAACAACGTGATCCCCGTCAGGCTCCGGAAGGGACAGGTCCTGCCTGAACCCGTCCTGGACAAGAAGCAGCACTTCACCCAGAGCGCGCCTCATTATACCGAGGCATCGCTGGTACGCGCGATGGAGGAGCTGGGGATAGGACGCCCCAGTACCTATGCCCCCACGATCACGACGATACTCGGACGCAGGTACGTCATCAAGGAGGACAAGAACCTCTACGTGACGGAACTCGGCGAGGTCGTCAACAAGATGATGAAGGAAAACTTCCCCACCATCGTGGACGTGAACTTCACTGCCAACATGGAAGCCCTGCTCGACGGGGTCGAGGAAGGCAGGGTCAAATGGAAAACAATTTTGGAAAATTTCTATCCGGACCTTGATGAAGCGGTCAAGACTGCCGAAAAAAATCTTGAACACGTAAAAGTTGCCGACGAGGAGTCGGACGAGGTCTGCGAGCTGTGCGGACGCAGGATGGTATACAAGTACGGCCCCCACGGCAAGTTCCTGGCCTGCCCCGGTTTTCCCGAATGCCGCAACACCAAGCCCTTCCTCGAGAAGATCGGAGTGCCCTGTCCCAAGTGCGGACAGGACCTGGTGGTACGCAAGACCAAGAAGGGACGCAGGTATTACGGGTGCTCGGGTTATCCTGACTGTGACTACATGTCATGGCAGAAACCCAAGGAAGCCGCTAAGTTGTCTGAATAATTTGAAAATCTGGTTGAATTTATCCAAAATTAGTGATATAGTTTCCCTTATGATACAAAATTTCTAAATTCAGCTTTTCCATAAGGGATGGGACATGAGCAGCATACAATTATTGGACAATACGCGTAAGATCGGAACTCTCCTGCACAACAACAATTCCGGCAAGGTCGTTTTTGACGACATATGCAGGGTGATGGGGGAGACGCTGAATTCCGACGTCATGGTCATCAGCCGCAAGGGCAAGATACTCGGCGAGCATTCGCCCGAGACCGTCGACAAGATAGAGGAACTGATCTCCGGGGGAGTGAGTTCTTTCATAGACAAGTCGCTGAACGACAGGCTGCTGGCGGTTCTGTCGACCAAGGAAAACATCAACCTCGCCACGCTGGGATTCGAGCGGATCGACACGTCCAGGTACTGGGCCATGGTCACTCCGATAGAGATATCCGGAGAACGGCTTGGGACATTGTTCCTATATAAATTCGGCGAGCAGTATGATATAGATGACATTATACTATGTGAGTACGGCACGTCGGTCGTGAGCCTCGAGATGCTCAGGGCCGTCAGCGAGGAAACCGCCGAGGAAGACCGCAAGGTCAGCGTGGTACAGGGAGCGATGGCCACCCTCTCGCTGTCGGAGCTGGATGCGATAGTCAGGGTCTTCGAGGAACTGGACGGACTCGAGGGCATGATAGTCGCCAGCCGCGTTGCTGACAGGGCAGGCATCACCAGGAGCGTGATCGTCAACGCCCTCAGGAAGTTCGAGAGCGCCGGGGTCATCGAATCCAGGTCCTCGGGCATGAAGGGCACTTACGTCAAGGTCGTGAACGACGCCGTTTACGACGAGCTCGAGAGAGTCAAAAAGGAAGGCAGGTCCAGATAAGGGAGAGGACCTGACATAAATAAGGGATTATGCACGGCAGGAAGCCACGTAAAAGGACTTAAATACAGGTTTAGGTCCTTTTTTGTATTTTTGGGACAGGCATAAAAACCCATAAGTCTGACGCAGGGGCAGATGATGTGGTTAACATAAATGCAGCACACTAGATGTTGTGTTTTTTTGCTTACAAACCCTTGCACTTTGAACCAATTAAATTATAATGTATATGTGTACCTTTGTGGAGGAGTATGCCTATGAGCACGTTTTTGAACACCAACGCATTTGACTACGTCAACGTATTGGACAAGGCCGCGGATGCCTCCTGGCTCCGCAACGAGGCCATAGCCAACAACATTGCCAACGTGGACACGCCTTATTACAAGAGACAGGACGTCAATTTTGAGGATGCCCTGAGCCAGGCACTCAAGTGGACACATTTTGCCGACCTTGATCATCAGGTTCACAACGTGAGCATGCGCAGGCTCAGCGTGACAACCTATACCGACATACCCAGCTGGTCATACAGGGTTGACGACAACAACGTGGACATTGACACCGAGAATGCGGAACTGGCGGCCAACCAGATCAAGTACAACGGCATCGCCAACAGCATCAAGGGTGAGTTTGACAACCTGAACACCGTGATCAAGTAAGGAGGTGAACCGGGGTGAGCATTTTTAATTCCTTTGACATAAGTGCCTCTGGACTTACGGCCCAGCGTTTCCGCATGGACATAATAGCCGAGAACGTGGCCAATGCCAATTCCACCCGTACGGAGGATGGCAGCCCATACGTGCGCAAGGTCGTCACCTTTGAGGAAAAGGGCGAGACCAAGTCCTTCTCACGGATATTCCACAGCGCCCTCAACAACAGGAAGCAGGGCGGGGTCAAGGTCGGCGGGGTGTATGAGGATACGTGGACGCAGGCCAACATGGTTTACGATCCCTCACATCCCGACGCTGACGAGAACGGATACGTGACCTATCCCAACGTGGACGTCGTCACCGAGATGACCAACCTGATCGATGCCAGCCGCTCCTATGAGGCCAATGCGACGGCTTTTAACGCCAGCAAGTCCATAGCCAGCAAGGGACTGGACATGGGTCAGAGCTGATGACGGATGGGAGGTAGGACATGCCTTTTGTTACTGATCCGATAGACATAACCAGACTCAGGAACGTATCGTCCCACGTGATCAGGGACGCAGCCAGGAACGCGCCCACCAATTCACCGGACGCTTATTACGGCAACAGCTTCAGCGACCTGCTGGAGACAGCGGTCGACAATCTCTCCGTCACCAACGGATACTTATCCGACATGGAGGACGAGGAGATCAAGTGGTCTCTGGGAGAGACTCAGAACACCCACGACCTGACGATAGCCATCCAAAAGGCTTCCACGGCCCTCAAGTACACCGTGACGGTAAGGGACAAGCTGCTGGAGGCATACAAGGAACTGATGCAGATGCAGATCTGACCTGCTGACGGTCTGCCGCGAGTGGCCTTGCGCGCACGCGCATGAGACGGGGTGCCGATACTGATCTGGACAAGGAGTAGACAATGCCGGAACGGATAAGGGCTTTGCTCAACAGAATACTGGAGTGGTGGAACAGGTTTACCACCAGGCAGAAGACGATCATCATAGCGGTCAGCGTGGTGGTCATCTCTGCAATAGTGGTGCTGGTGGCCATCCTGACCAGGGATAAGTACGTGACGATCTACGTGGCGGAGACCACGGATGAGACCCAGGCCGTCACCGGGATCCTCGACACCGGGGAGAACCTGACGTATAGGGTGAGCGACGACGGACTGACCGTGGAGATCCTCGAGAACCAGCAGGCTGAGGCCAACCTGCTGCTCGGATCCAACAGCATCAAGTCCACCGTATATTCGATCGACAACGTGACCGACGGCGGCATCTCCACGACCGAGGCCAACACACAGCGCAAGTACGTGCTCTATCTCGAGAGCCGCCTGGAGAATGACTTCATCGCGGAATTCGACGCCATCAAGAGCGCTCACGTGGAACTGAACATCCCTAAGGACAACGGCACGCTGATAGCCACCCAGACCGAATCCAGCGCCGCAATACTGCTGGAACTCCAGGATGAATTCACTACCGAGCAGGCGGCATACCTGGCCAGGGCAGTGGCCACCGCCATAGGCAACGAGACCGCTAACAGCGTCGTGATCATGGACACGACGGGCAACATGCTGTATTCGGGCGAGGACACCTATTCCTCCGCGGGAGCCACGTCCACGCAGATGAACATCAAGAGCAAGGCTGAGACCGCACTCAAGAATGAAGTACGCGCGGTTCTTTTGGCCACCAACGAATTCGATGAGGTGGAGGTTGCCTGCAACCTGGTGATGGACTTCTCGAGCCAGACGCAGACCATACATGATTATTCTCCGGAGGAGGGCCAGTCCCAGGGAGTCCTGGCACACGAGGAGACTTATTCCTCCGATTCCAACAGCGCCAGCGGAGCAGTGCCCGGCACGGATTCGAATACAGAGAATGACACGACCTACGTGATTCCCGACAACGGCAATTCCAACTCCTCGGTCAACGAGGAACTCAGGGATTACCTGCCTGACGAAAAGATCACCGTGATCGACACTCCCGCGGGACTCATCAATTATCCCGACTCTTCCATCGCGCTGACCGCGATATCCTACAACGTGATCAGGGAGGAGGACGTGCGGCTCCAGGGCCTGCTGGACGGCATCACGTGGGATGAATACAAGCTGGCCAACAACAACCGCGCCAGGCTCGACGTGGACGAGGATCTCGTGGACGTGGTATCCAAGGCGACCGGCATACCACAGTCCAGGATCGCGATCGCCGCTTATACGCAGAACGTATTTTTCGATGCTGAGAGGTCGAACTTCTCGGTCACCGACCTGCTGCAGATCATACTCATCGTGATGATCCTCGCGCTGCTGGCCTTCGTGGTCCTGAGGAGCATGCGCAGGGAGAAGGAAGAAGAGGAACCCGAGGAGGAACTCAGCGTGGAGGATATGTTGCTGTCCACGCCTGAGGGCGAGCTGGAGGACATCTCCATGGAGGAGGAGTCCGAGATCAAGCGGGCGATCAACAAATTTGTGGAAGACAACCCCGAAGCTGCCGCGCTTCTGCTGCGCAACTGGTTAAGCGAGGAATGGGGATAGGAGCGTTAACTACCGATGGCTAAGGTCAATGAGGAACTGAACGGCCTGCAGAAGGCCGCCATATTGCTGATAGCGCTGGGGCCTGAGAAGTCCGCACTCATCTTTAAGCATCTCAAGGAAGATGAGATCGAGGAACTCACGCTGGAAATAGCCAATACGAGGAGCATCACGCCTCAGATCAAGGAGGACGTCCTAAGCGAGTTCTATCAGGTCTGCCTGGCGCAGCAGTACATAGCGGAGGGAGGCATCTCGTATGCCAAGGAACTGCTGGAAAAATCCTTTGGCGAAGACAGGGCCAGGGACGTCATTGGCAAGCTTACCGCGTCGCTGCAGGTTAAGCCCTTCGAATTCATCCGCAAAACCGACGCGTCACAACTGCTCAACTTCATACAGGACGAGCATCCGCAGACCATCGCCCTCATACTGTCGTATCTGTCGCCGAGTCAGGCTGCCATGATAGTCAGTGCCCTTCACCCGGACAGGCAGGCGGACGTGGCCAGGAGGATCGCGGTGATGGACAGGACCTCC
>CALGGH010000160.1 GCA_937916415.1 uncultured Lachnospiraceae bacterium | reverse complement strand
GGCAGCCGCCGATATGACATACTTCGCCATTTTATACATAATCCCGGATGCATTTTCCGTTTCGTTCAGACAGATATAGCCAAGCTGGGCTCCTATAAGATAATCACCTATACGTGATATGGGTGACTCATATACATACCAAAAGGAGTTTTCCTCCCCCAGCAGATATACGAACCACATATCCACCGCAATGGTAAAAACCAGTATGGATGACATCACGATCAGCGGCCGCGTCAGTTTTTTATCGGAGTATATCCGATGCATTATCCCGATCACCGGAGGAGTGATTATATAAAACAGCAGTGTCGCCGACAAAAACCACGTAACTATATTATACTCTCCGTTAATGCCTCTCAGCAATTCGGTATGAGGAACCCAGTCAGACACCAAAAAAAGATTAAGCAAAAACTTAACACCTGTCTGCACTCCGGCATTCAGTCGATCAGTGATCAGATCGCCTGCCTTTCCAGCCAGACACATCGCAAACGATGCCAATAGCATTACAACATGGAGCGGAAAGATATCTCTGATCCTCATAACCCCGGATCTAATGCAATCAACCGCTGATCCGGGCTGCTCTATGTCATACCGGCTGTATATGCTCAAAAAACCGCTTAGCACAAAGAACACACATACTCCCCACCTGGAGAAAATCTCATCAGCCAATCCCTGATGAAACAGATATATGCCGGCCATTGCGAGTACTCGCAGGATCTGTAATGAATTGTAAAACCTTTTATTCATCTCTGCCCGTACCCCTGTTTTTGTCCAAAGCCGTTCCGACAAAAGCCACGGCCGCAGCAAACGCAAGTCCGGTCCACACGCCCACGCTTAATGCACGTTTGTGATACTCCGAAACCGCTATGCCCGAATCATATTTGTACATTGGGGTTTTGCCGTCAGCATATCCAACCACCAGATTGCCGTCCGATCTTAATTGTGAAATCTCCTCCGGAGAAAGGTAAAGCTCTTCCATTCCAAATCCGACACCGCTCTCATCCTCCGACAGATCCGCATACAGAGCCGAGGGAACATCTGTTGCTGCTAAATACACGGATGCGGCAATACACCCGGCAAGCATGCCGACAGCGGCAGTGATCAGGAGCCTTCTTAGGCATAAGGCTTCGCCAATCCGGAATCCGAAAATCCAGCTGTCAGAATCCGATTTCGCATATAGATGATCCTCCGATTCCGAAGTAAGCTCATACAGCAGAGTTCCCATAAAAACATAGGTGAAATTTTTGAATCCGAGATTATAGAGATACGGTTCCCAGATTCCGGCAAACAACGTTCCCAGAAGCACTGCCAGTTCAGCCATCATCCCTTTTCGCAGAGCCAGGTGCACAAACCCCATTGTAAACATGCCGATCATCACAAAGGCTACCAGTCCAAGCTGCAGAAACAGATACATATGCGACATATCAAGGCCATACGTCCGATATTCCGGCAATGGATTGTTCAGTCGGATGCCAAACAGGGAAATGCGGTTGTTGCTCATAAAATATCTGGCTATGGTTAAGCGTGTATTGAAAACGGTACGGTCTATCTTTTCAAATATCCCATCGGGCAGAATAAACGGCAATACCACAGATATAAAGCAGACAACGGGATATGCTGCATAACAGGCTGCTTTCTCGACAATACCCGGAACCGGTCTCATAAAGAACCAGAAACTGACAAAAACATAAACCGCCGCTGCCAACAGTCCTGTTCGGCTTCCGGAATAAAAAAAGACATACACGTTATATGCAAACACCAGAATGTCTAATGCCACGAGACGGATGACACGGTCACGCTTTTTTATCTGCTTAACTTCATTCAATCCTGATGAGCACAGATATATTATCATCATGCTTAGCATGAGAACGTTCATATGCAGGGTATTCGGATGAACGTATCCCAGAGAGTGTCTGAACATCAGCCCGATCCCATCGCGCATCTGCGGATAGTACTTTTCCGGCAGAATTCCGAACACTCCGGTAAATACCCTGAACGTAATACAGAGCGCGGCAGAAATCGCCCCATACAGTATTACCTTACGACGGTCAACACATTTCATCCCAAATACAGTCATAAAGCATATGATCAGTCCCTTTTCTCCGGTATTCAGATACACTATTCCTGTTATTCCAAGACATGCGATCATGATTATATATTCACGTAAGCTGTGTCCGGTAATCAGGACCTTGATCCCGAAAAGGATCATCGCAAACAAAAGTACGACCGTATAGACAGTCGTACCCTCGTATAATCCTACGGCTCTCGCACTGATCATCAGGACGAAATACAGTAGAAAAACCGCCTCTCCGTATGCCTTTCTCCGTTCCTTGCTTAATCCGAGCATCTGAAACCAGCCATCCGATTTTACCGGCTTATCCCGTTTCCCGGCATGAGTCCGTCAACCGACAGATCGTCAATGCGATAAAGCAGCTTTTTCCTGTCAAAAAAGGTACCTGACTGGCAGGCATACAGCGTACCCGCCGTAACTTCCGTAAGTACCATGATGAGCAAAAGCAAAACAGCGATCCCGACGGCCGTACGTACCGTTTTGTCCACTTTGCCATCCGTAGCTCCGGATATCAGCCTTACCAGGGAAATGCCGGCAGCTATGGTGATCATCAAAAGCGGAAACTGAAAAATCCTGTCTGCAAATCCGGATGCGAACGTCATTACGTATATGCTGACAAACGCAAGAGCCAGATACATAAACGTGCCGCCGGCAGATATGTCGGTGATCACGCTTGCCAGCCTGAGTTTCTTTTTTTCTGCCAGGACCCACAGGATCAGACATATGGCTACCGGAATGGTCAGATACAGCAACGTGTAAAAGGTTTCCCTGCCTACCCGGTGCAACCCGACGGATATCAGGGAAGCGCCTGCCTCCGCAGCCCCGCTCGCCTCAGCCGATCTGACCCTGTTGCCCGGAGCCAGCATCAGCAAGCCGAACCCGGCCGCGCACGAAAACATGCCGATCCATTTTGTGGGTTCTATGGGTTTATGCCTCTTAAGAAGGATAAAGACGTACAGCGCAAGTCCCAGCATGAGAGCGCATGCTCCCGCCTCATCAGACATGCCGGCACAGAGTCCCAAACACGCGTACCCCGCAAAACCGGCCGTCCTCTTCCATCCTGAAGCCATGTCGTCATGAGTAACGTCGGGATTCAGCCTGCCAATCTTATACAGGTAATCCCTGTAATACCACAAACCGAAAACCAGTATTATCAGATTCATCCACAGATACGTAACCGTACCAGTGGTCCACGTAACAACGCCTTCAAAATCCGGCATAAAAAACCATAGCAGAAAGCTTACGAAGGACGTAACAATGAGCCTGACGTCCTCTTCGGAACAATTCCCGGATGAACGTGCATATTCATACGTCACGTTGAGTACCGCAACGTAGATCAGTCCGTTCAGAACCGCATATACCCACCTGGGCAGCATAAGCATAAGCTGAATGAAGAACATTGAGACGGCGCGGCCTCCCCATATCTGATAATACTTCATGACCGAAGGGAAGATCATCGCTACGCTAGTTATGTCCTCACCTGTCTCAAAAGAAGTGCGATGAAGATAATCATCGGCATAAAAAGGCATGCGGCATGACAAAAAGGCAATGACTGCAAACCAGAAAATATTAAATAATAATAGTTTAACGCATTTACGACTCATATTATTCAGTATAACAGTTCACGGGATTATTCGCTACGGCAACGGCAGCGTTTCCCTCAGGATCAGTCCCAAAATAAACTTGGCATCTTGCTTGCCTGAATCCACCCAAGCTTCGTTGTCGTCAGTCGCCGATGCCCGCATCGACTCCTTCCTCCGCCTCCCTTGAACGGATTCATTCTGCGCAACATGCTCAAGTCATTTTGTTACTAATCCTAAGCAAAGCATTCATGCTCCTTCATTATGCTCCTTCATTATGCTCATTCATTATTCTTATTCAGCAGGGCAATAATGGTTAACGGCCAGATCAGGAAACTGACGTAAAAAAACCTCGCGTCATGTCCGCTAAGCAGCAGCATGGTTCCAAAATCATACGCAAGAAGCGGAAATGACCACAGGATCCTTCTCCAGTCCTTTAGAGAATTGAGCCGGCATGACGCGGCAATAACAAGCATCGGCATAAACACCGTAAAGCCAAGCTTCCGTATAAAGTTCCAGCCATGGAGCTTAAGGACCCGGTAATATCCATTCAGCAGGCCGGCCATCCGTTCGTTTCCCTCATACGATATGCCCAGATCATTATCCGCAATGGAAAAGCAGATCACGTCTATGTCAGCCTTATCCTGGACGTCGAATCCGTAAACAAAATCCGTCAGCGCAAAAAAAGCTTCAAGTGCTGCCTGTGGAGAAGCTGCCGCACTTCTCAATGCCATCTTAACAATATTTAGGGCTCCGGCTTCTTCTATCACGTCGGGATTATGTATTCCGCCGTATTTAATGAGATTAAAGTTTCCCCTTGAATACCGTTCCTGCCAGACCTCGGCCGGTGCGATCCCATACACGAATTCCTTCGTCTCTTCATCCAATAGTTCCGGCGTATCCTTAGCCACGTTACCGATGATCGACAATGGCAGACCAGTCACCTGTATTACCGCGGTATCAATATGAGTCGCGTCCGTCAGCCCGTATGCCGACACTTGAATTATCACCATGGATGCGGCAAATGCAATCACCGCCGCCAGCCATTTTCTTTTTTCACGGATAAAAAACAATGCAATAAGCACAAACGCGCTGAACAAAATCCCGTTATGTCTGAAAATGGCCGCATTAGCCAGCATGAACCCCAATATCACGCATTTGATCATGGGCGTTTCCCGGGAATAACCGGAAAAGTATATATCCACTCCGATCGACATGGAGATCAGGGATGCAGTGGCAAAACCGACGTCCTTTAGCGGAGCCGTCACCAAAAACAGCGTAAATGGATTAAAGACCAGATACGTAAACGAAATCAGGCTCCAGGTCACGCCAGCATGCTTCAGGATGATCAGGGTCATATAAGCGATTGCCAGTGAAAGGTACGTGATCTGAAGCACGACAACCGCCGAAGGCGTGCCGAAGATTCTGTACGGAAGGGTAAAATATGCCAGCGTATGCCATATCGGATGCCAGTCATCATATATTCCCGTAATGGCCTGTCTCATCTGGGCTATGCTGTCATTTTCAAATGAACCCGGGAACGCAGCAGAAAAAGCAATGATAAAAACAGCAAACGAGATCAGAAAAGCCGCGGCAAAAATCAGCCATAAGCCGCGCCCGGAAACTTTTGACAGGGGTTTCAGGGTCAGACGATTCGTTATGTTACACAGAAAAGTCGATAAGACGTAAAAAACTGCCAATAACCCCAAAACTATCAGGATCAGCCGTGTCTTATTCCTCGTTACGTACAGATAAATCGACGAAAACGACATAAAGGTAAGATATAAGGTTAACAGAGATTCATTTAACTTTAATCGCATGTTTAAATCCAAACGTTCCGCAGCATGTCAGGCACCCCAGGCCGGCGACAAGACTGATCACGTAAGATGCCCTTTGAACGGTCGTGCCAGTATAGCTCACGACGCATTCCCCCTTTGAACCGGCAGGAATGATTACGTTCGCCATCCCTTCTCCATTCATTTCCATGTCAAATCTTTCGCCCGAGCCGGTATTGACTGCACTATATCCTTTATACATAATAAATGGACAAGTAACGGTAACGTCTTCGGTCAAGGCTTCTTCACCAAAACCAAAGGACACCGTTCCCCGGGCCTCATCAATCTGATATTCCACCATGTCGGAGCAATCGATGCCATCCGCAGTGGTTGCGGTTACTTCCCGTTCATTCTCATAAACGTATTCCTTGTCAACGCATGTTGGCAGATACAGATCATCCGCGGTATAAGATTCATACGCGTACTCGTATGTACTGACGTCCCTTCCTCCAATGCTTCCGATCAGGGCCGGGACCGTATTCTTAATGGCATGGTATCCGAAAAAGAACACTATCACGTATATTCCCACGGCCATCCCCGCGATCAGCCGAAATCTGTTAAAGGCCTTACTTCGAAGTCTGTGGATCAGAATGACGTTCAGCACCGATTCAGCCACCGAGGCAATGAGAAAAATCCTCCAGGCAAACTGTATGAACGCAATCCGCTGTTCCACGATGGTCCAATGAAACAGCAGGAGAAATACAATAAAAAAATACGTGCACCCAAGCAGCTTTTCTGTCTTTTCCGGTACGGCGCCATCTGAACCGGGCGCAGCCTTTGCATGTTCCCCGCGTCCTCGTATCGCCAGCCATATGACGGTTGCACACATGGTCAGCACGGTTCCGCCTATCATCGAAAGCGGCAGGTCAGCCTTCATGATCGACGATAAGGCCAGGCTCAGATGCATGGGAATCAAAAGACCAAACAGGTTTTCGTTGGGTATCATCAGTTCGTGGACGGAAGATCCCACGAAGTTCCCTCCGATCATCTGTTCAAGCATCGGCATCAGATACCACGCAGTCAATGCAAAACACAGGATCGCCGCAAGAACGATCATCAGGGTCTTGCATAATCTGCAGCTCATGTTGGGAAGCTGAATCAAAAACAGCACAAAAAGCGCTATCGTAACCAGGACAGTTGAAGTCACATGACTGGTGATGACCCCGGACATTCCGACGGCCAGCAGCATGATGCCCCGCCGGTAATCCGGATCATCAGCCGTGATCTTAAGATATCCGGTAATAACCAAGGGGATGAACACAAAAACAAGGCCGCCGCTGTTGGCTGACCTGACAAATATCTCCGTAAGAAAAAACGGCTGGATCATGTAGAGAAATGCGCCGAGGAACACCGTGATCCGTTCCCTGATGAAGGAGCCAAGGCACAGATACGCACTGCAAAAACTCATCCAGAATACCGTAAGTATCATAAGCTTATATGCAGTCAGCACGCCCATGCCCATTCTGACGAACAGCGCAAACGGGAGCAGCGATATGCTTCCGTAGAATATCGGAATCGGATACCCGTAATGATTATACAGGTTTCTATAAATATATACAGGGAAACCGCCATTCGGTCGAGCCAGCTCGGCTGCCAGCTCTCCTATCCTCAAGGCATTGGTTTCAAAATCAATTCCAATCGGCGTGATGATCCAAAAAGCCGCTGAAATGATCAGTACGTATATAAAGCAAACTATCACAAGCTTTTTATTCATAAATCAGATACCCAGGAACGACCTCCACCGTGGCCACCACGTCACGAGAAAAACAAGCAGGCCGAAGGCCGCATGGACGGCAAGCAGCAAACATCCCGTCCGGCTTAAGATGGCCATGGTCCTGTTTCTTACGTTCATGCATAATTGCCTGAACCCCCCGGCGGTGACGGCAAACAGCACGTACTGACCTATATAATACCCCCAGCTCATGCTGAGTGTCAAAATGTCATCAGGTTCTATCAGAAGCAGGAATTCCGCGGTTCCAAACGCATATACCAGCCAGCCCAGAAGCAGTCTGCCGTCAGCTTTATGATAAGCGAGAAGGCAAGCAGTCACAAAAATGCAGAATACGATCGCCCTGGCCAGAACGATCCAAAGCGGAGTACCGTTTCCAAAGAGCCGAATCCCTTCCAAGGGGGATATGGCAAAAGTGTTGAGTTTCTTCGTCATCCCATATAAAACCCAAAACGTAGCCGGAAGATATGCTGCCGCCATGCTGATGCATCTGCCAAAAGACCTGCGTCCCTTTTTGACGAAATACGCCACTGTCGCAACTACGCCCGCGGGAGCAAATGCCTGATAGAAATTTGGTTTTGCGATAACGGAAAGAAAAAGTGCTCCGGAGAACGCGACAAGCAGGAGCATCAGCTCCCTTTGCCCTTGTGCTTCTTCATGATCCAAAATACGGAGAAACAAATAAATGCTCAAAAGCGCAAACGGTTTGACACAGAGAAACGTAAGACTGTGATTGGGACTGGTGGCCCCCGACGTAAGGAAGACCTGTTCCATCGGCATCTCCCAAAAAGTAACTCCGCCAAAGAAGGAATACTGAAGGGAGACCGGCCAGGCAAAGCTCAACGCAGTGCCCGTAAGCACGGGATACAGTCCGGAATTGCCGCCGCAAAGATGCCTGACAAAAGCAATCTGAACAAGATTGGTCACAAATGACCATCCCCCGGCGAACACCAGAATGACGGGAGTCCAATAATGCAGGACGTGAAACATCGCATTAATGACATAATAGTATAGAGGATATACCTGACACATCGGCGGCAGGGATCCGTTCTCCCACCAGCTCTCAATATATCCGATCTGCGTCTTGACGTCACTGCCGCTAACTCCATGCTCTCCAACCATGAAAAAAAAGTCGTACATATAAACCGCGGCAACGGCGCACGACAAAGCTAACGCAAGTAATCTGTATTTGGACTGCTTAGTCAGATTCATTTCAGCAACTCTTCCACGGCATCTGCGAGCGAATAATCTTCGTTCACCAGGATGCATTTTTTGCAGCCTGCTGCCTCACCTGCCTCAATATCGCGTTCGTCATCACCTATGAGCACGGATTCCCTCAGATTAACCGAAAGATCTTTTTGCGCCTGATAAAGCATCCCCGGCTTCGGCTTACGGCAATCACATCCCTCATCCCAGTTATGCGGACAGTAATAGACATGATCCATGCGTGCCCCAATCTCTGCCAGGTCCTTCTGCATTTTATCATGTATCGCCCGGAGGGTCCGCTCCGTAAGCCTGCCCCTGGCAATGCCGGGCTGATTGGACGCCAGAACGGTCATCCATCCGGCTTCATTCAGTTTCCTGATCGCTTCCCGGGCTCCGTCAAGCCATATGAATTCATCGGGAGTCTCCACGTAATGCGCCTTTGGCGGTCTGACGTTGAGCGTGCCGTCACGATCCAGAAATACGACTTTTTTGTCCCTAAAAAACTCCTCGGTCAGATTAATCCGCTCAAAAGATCCTATGGAGTAGTATCTGTGTTCCGTAACGGCAGCGTACATTCTGCCTTTGTCAACTACCTGCGGATACACAACGGCCTCAAAATTGGCATTTTCATCATTAGTAAGATCGAGTACGGCCTTATCCATGATCGCATATCCGATGTCAACGCCCGCAAGCCCATCGGTCGTACGTTTCTTGTCATACGTGATTACGCGTCCGTCTTCACCGATCTTAAGATTATCCCTGGTATACCCGTCCTTATTGGCATAAGCACTTATCTGAATCAGTGCATCATTCCCCCAAAATGAGCCGACCAGATGATCATAGTCAATGGGGCAGTAATTGTCACAGTACATCATCAAAAACTGTTTCTTAAGCAACGGAGCGGCTTCAAGAATCCTCTTCTGCGTATCGTACTCAACCGGCGTGACCACGTATCTGATCGAAAGGTCATATCTGCTGCCGTCTCCCAGGAAGTCCATGATCCTATCCGGCAGATATCCTAACAGCATGATCACGTCACGTATTCCAAAATCCCGTATCTGACGGATCAGGTATTCTATATACGGCCTGCCGGCTATGGGATACATGGGCTTGGGGTTAGAATCCGTAAATGGTGCCAGGCGCTTGCCCAGGCCACCGGCAAACACCACCGCCTGAGTTATGCCCCTATCCATTGGCCGCACCGCCTCTCCGCTCAATCGCTTCCACCCCGAATTCGACGGTACGTCGAATTCCGGTTTCAAAGTCTACCCGGGGAATCCATCCGTATTTTTCCCGGGCATGCGAATTGTCGAGGCAGGTATACTTTTCCACCTCATCGGCAAGCGCCTTTTCGGATATCGTATATGCTCCCTCATATAACTCGGGATACTTTTTCCAATAGTTGTCAGCCGTCACGTACGAAGGCTTAATATGTTCCTTGCCCATGGCGCGCGCGGTAATCTCAGTCATCTCATTGATGCTGTGTACGGTATTGGTCGAAACGTTCACGACGTCAAATCCCGTACCGTCCTGAACTCTTACGGCCAGATCGACCAGATCATCCACGTATACAAAATCCCGCTTCTGTTCACCGCTAGAATGAAGAACCGGACTGCGATCAAAATAAAACTCACGGATCAAATATCCCAAAACCGGCGGCTGCTTGCGAAGACAGTCAATATGCGGACCGAAAACATTGGCAAACCGCAGGCAGGTAACGTTCATTCCGTATGTCTCCGCATAAGACCTGCAGAAACTCTCTGCCGAGTATTTGGTATTCGGATATATGAGTCCCGGCGGAACGACGTGTCCTTCAACCGACGGAAAGTCATCATTGTTCTCGTATACTGCCGAAGTACTGGCAAAGATCACCTTGCCGGCGCCAAACCGTCTGGCTGCCTCCAATATCACCACCGTTCCCATCACGTTAACTTCCACCGCCTCCGCCGGATCCATCTGACAGTCCGGCAACGGCGTGATCCCGGCGATATGGTATACCGCGTCAAATTCATTGTCGCGGAAAAGATCCAAAACTGACTTGCGATCCCTGACGTCCACGCGCAGAATCTCGTTTCTGAAATCAACGTCATCGAATATCAGATTATCCTCAAGTCCATAAGAAAAATTATCCAGGAGAACGACGTCCTCCCCATCCTTCCATAACCTGTGTGCCAGCTGAGAACCAATGAAACCTGCCGCTCCGGTAACCAATATCTTTTTCATGTCTGTCCTTCCTGTCTGATATGACTGATGCCGCATAATGATTTATAGAGAACCGACATCATCAGATGATCCATTATCATATGCACGTCCTCCGTCACCTGCATGCTCATGACGGGCACATGAATGGATACGTCTGCCAGTCTTTTAAGCCTGCCTCCGTCATATCCGGACAATCCTATGACCTTAACGCCCAGTTCCCTGGCATATTCCACGGCATTGATGATATTTGGGGAATTACCGCTGCCGGAGATCGCGATGCATATGTCCCTGCTTTTGAGTCTGCCCCTGAGCTGTTCGCGATAGACCTCCTCATAGCCTATGTCATTGGCTATTGCAGTGACGGTAGCCATGTTATCGCTCAGACAGCAAAATTTGAATTTGCGTTCCATTCCCTCTGACAGGCCCTTATTGAAGTCATTCTGAAAATGAGAAGCCGTCACGGCGCTCCCCCCGTTTCCGAAAATGTAAATCATGCTCTCGTCATCCAGGGTTTGCACTATCAGCTCCAGGGCCTGATCTATGGCGTCAGCATCCAGCTTATCCAATACGCTTTTCTCAAGCTCAATATACTCTCTTATCTGCTCCTGATATCCCATAAGCCCTCCTGATCAGTCCACGAATATGATTCGGCTGCCCTGCATGTCAAAATCAAACGGCACTTCCCGGTAATCGCTCATGGCAGCTCTTACCGATCCTCCTGCCTCTTCCGGAGCGTACAAAAGCATAAAGCCGCCACCGCCTGCCCCGAGAATCTTGCCTCCGAGCGCGCCGGCAGCCCTGGCCCTGGCATACATGCTGTCTATGTCCGAATTGCTGACACCCGAAGCAAATTGCTTTTTGATCATCCACGTACGATCCAGTTCCCGGCCCCAGGAATCAAGGTCAGAATCCGTAAGCCGCTCATACATGCGGTCCACGGTAGCAACCAGATCATCCAGCATGGCAGTTTTATCATGTCTGGTTGCATTCTGTTCCTTGAATATCTCACGCGAATCTCTGGCATTCCCGGTATAATACAGCAGAAATCGTTCCCGTAACAGCCGCAGCGTCTCAGAAGAACACACTGCCGGCGTGACACAAACAGAGCCGTCATTGTTGAAATAATACCTGTTGATCCCGCCATGAGCCACGGCATACTGATCCTGAATGCCGATGGCCTGTCCTATAAGGTCGATCTCAATATGACACGCTTCCTCCGCCAGCTGTTTGGGGGCTGCATACTCACCCTTATATGCGTGCAGGGCATTGAGAACGCCAACCGCCAGGGCACTGGAAGAAGCCAGCCCAACCCCGGCTCCGCTAAGAGGTATGTCCGCCATGTATATTACTTCTATTCCCTTGGTAATGCCGGTAAGCTTAAGTGCCTCTCTGATTATATTGTGCTTAACCTCGTCTATGCTGTCCACAAGTTCGTTGCCCGAGTAGACAACCCTTATCTTATCATCAAACTTTTTATTTACCGTGATATACACGTGCATGTCCAAACCGGCGCTCAATACGGCTCCGTGCCCCATTGCACTGTTCAGGTAGTAATCGGAAAAATCACTGCCTCCACCGAAAAAGGAGGCTCTGAGAGGTGTCTTAGATATGATCAACGCTGGTCTCCCTTACGATATACTTAGGTCTCCGCTTAATCTCAAGATACATTTGGGCAAGATACTGTCCAATAATGCCCAATACCAAAAAAATCATGCCAAATCCGAAAAGCAATATGCACATGATTGAAGGATACCCTGCAGCAGCCTCATGCAAAACCAGTTGCTTCACGACAATCACGATCGTATACACAAGTGCGATGATGCAAAAAATAAAGCCCAGAACCGATATGGCCACCAAAGGAGCCGTGGAAAACGCCACTATGCCTTTTATGGCATATGAAAAAGCATTTTTCATCGGAAGCTTGGTCTTGCCGGCAACACGCTCACGATTCTCAAACGGTATCCATTTGATCCGGAATCCAACCCACGAAAAAATGCCCTTTGTGAATCTTTCGCTTTCCTCAAGCTCCAGAACCGAATCCACCATCTGGCGGGTCATGAGCCTGAAATCCCTGGCTCCATTGACCATGTCAGAATCGGATATTCGGCTCATCATGCGATAAAAGGCCCTGGCAAGAACCGATCTAAGCCAGGGTTCTCCTTTGCGGTCCTTACGAAAGGCCGCGGCGCAGTCGTATTCGCCGGTTTTGAGCGTCTCATACATCTCTGCCAGCAGCTCCGGTGGATCCTGGAGATCGGCATCCATAACCGTCACGTAATCACCCGTGCTGGCCTTGAGGCCGGCATACATGGATGAGTCCTTGCCAAAATTCCTGGAGAAGGAAATATACTCAAACCTTGGATCTTCATCATGGAGCTGCTTCATCAGGTCCAACGTGCCGTCTTCGGAGCAGTTATCTACAAGGATGATCTCAAAAGCCGCCTGCGGCAGGGATTCCATCAATTTATATAACTCTTCTTTAAGATATGGTATCGTATCCTGTTCATTATAACACGGGATCACGATGGAAATTTTGTCCATGATCATCACTCCGTATCATCAAATCCCACTATAAACCTCCACATGCCCGTTATCCAAATCCAGGGATCCGGACATCAACAGATCTGCATATTGTAAATTCATCCATACACGATTCTTAAATTGAGACCGGAGATCAAAAACTGACCCCCGGTCATGCATTTCATTTACGATATTTTTTGTTCAAGATGAGTGACCCTTAACTTAAGGCCGATCATTTCAATCTGTAATTTTTCTATGGCCGCGCTCGGCTGTGCCGCCTCCTTAAAATCTCTGGACAGGTCTAGGTGTCCCTCGGACACCACGGCAAGGCCATGCTGAATCTCATTCTCAATGAAAAGTCGGATATGATGGGTTTCTGACTCGAGGTTATCAACCTTCGTCTCTACGACAGTTAGTCTGTCATCAATGTCAACAAGCTTCGTCTCTACGACGCTGAGACGATTTTTAATACGTTCCATTCTGTTGTTCAATGATATAATGTTGGTCTTTATTCCTTCAACGTCATTTTCTATTCCCTCAATTCTTTCTTCTAACTTATCAAATCTCTCGTCTATTCTTTCAAATCTCTCGTCTATTCTCTCAAATCTTTCATTAATTTGCTCAAAATGCTCACCGAAATCATTTAATTTGTTCAAAATCAGGTCAAATTTTTCATCTTCAGACATTGCATTCTCCCTTCTTTGGTATTCGCGATAATTAAGGGCCTTCTGCGCGTGAGATGATTTTATCATACGCACGTTCAAAAAACAATATGACCAGGAGCAGGCTCCCCGCTCTTTGAACAAAAGAGAGGCCCTGCCACATTTGATCCGGGCATCTCTTTTGCTCAATCTCACGGACCGATCCATCCAAAGATTTTTAGCGTAAAAAACTGCTGGCGTATATGACCGTATCTCCGGGAAGCAGTTCAGAGTCATCGGACAGTTTGCCATTATGCCAGTTATATATGGTATAATAATCCACGTCCTCATAGGTAAGGCAAAGCTTAACATACCTTTGAAACATTTCTGAACCGCCTACAAGTGCCACAACTCTTTCATCGGCATAATTCCGCTCATCAAAATTAAATATATAGTCGATTTTGCTGTCCGATTCCATCTGTGGATAGTAATATCCCATCTGCATGATCCCATACTTATCAGTCATAATATTTCCAATTCTAAGTCCCAGAGCGCTCATCTGACAGACCAGGAAAATGGCAGAAACCGCGGTTAGAATCAATGTTTTTATGTCTTTTCTGACTGAAATAAGACAT
>CALGGH010000159.1 GCA_937916415.1 uncultured Lachnospiraceae bacterium | reverse complement strand
TGTGCTCTTCCGATCTGCGACGACTTTTTTGCGTTTGGGTGCTCCGCCCTCTGCGATGCATTCGTCGGGAATCTCGAGCACGAACCTGCTTACCGGATAGCTCACGGTCTCACCACGCACCATTCTCTGTGCGGCAGCCGTCAGCGTCAGCTGATCCATGGCCCTGGTCATCCCCACGTACATCAGCCGTCTTTCTTCCTCCATTTCCTCCCGGTCATCAGAGGTGATCGTCATGCCGTTCGGAAAGAGGCCGTCTTCCATGCCGGCCATAAACACGTGCTTGAACTCCAGTCCCTTGGCGCTGTGAAGCGTCATGAGCAGGACTCGGTTTTCTTCCTCGTCGACGCTGTCTATGTCGGCGACGAGGGCCACTTCCTCCAGAAAGCCGTCCAGCGTGGGCTCGTCCGCAGTCTCCTCATACGCGACTAGCTTGTTGCGGAGTTCCTCCACGTTGTCGAGCCTGTCCCCGACGTCTTCCTCTCCGAGTTCCTCCAGGTACTCCTCATACCTGATCATGTCCATCATGTCATCAAACAGGTCAACCAGCGTGATCTCCCCGTTCCTGGCACGGAGCACCTCGATGGTGTTGACGAACGGAGCCAGCTTGGACGCGCTGCGTCCTATCAGGAGTTCACCCTGCCTGCTGCTGGCAGCCTCATAGAAGCTGATCCCGTGATCGTCCGCATACGTCTGCAGCTTGGTGATGGAAGTCTGTCCGATCCCCCTCTTGGGCACGTTGATGATGCGCCTGCAGGCCAGGTCATCACGGCCGTTGCTGATGGTCTTCAGGTAGGACAGCACGTCCTTGACTTCCCTGCGTGAATAAAAGTTAGTGCCGCCGACTATGCGATAGGGCACGCCCTCCATGATCATGCTCTCCTCGAGCATGCGGGACTGGGCATTGGTACGGTAAAGCACCGCGAAGTCCTTGTATTGTGCGCCGTCCCTGATCTCACTTAGGATTTCATCCGTGATGAAGCGTGATTCCTCCCAGCCATTTTCCAGCTGCTTAAAGATCAGCCGGCTGCCCTCGCCCCTCCTGGTCCAGAGGCTCTTGACCTTGCGGCCGGAGTTATGTGCGATGACGGCATTGGCCGCGTTCAGGATGTACTCGGTCGAGCGGTAATTCTGTTCAAGCTTGACGACCTTGGCTTCGGGATAGATCTTTTCAAAATCCAGGATGTTGCGGATGTTCGCTCCCCTGAACTTATAGATGGACTGATCGTCGTCACCAACCACGCAGATGTTTCCGGATGCCGCAGAGAGCAGGCGCACGAATTCAAACTGCGCGGTATTGGTGTCCTGATACTCATCCACGCATACGTATTTAAACCTGTCCTGATAGCCCGCGAGTACCTCCCCGTCTTTCCTGAAGAGTTCCACGCACTTCATCAGCAGGTCATCAAAATCCAGGGCGTTGTTTTTCTTAAGTGCCTTCTGGTATTCCGCATAACATTCAGCGACCTTACTTAAGTAAAAGTCGCTGCCTGCATATTCCGCATAGGTCTCGGGATCCATCAGCTCATTTTTGGCTGAGGATATCTCGCTCATGATGGCGCGCTCCTTGACCCGTGAGGTATCTATGTTCAGTTTCTTCGCCACGTCCTTGATCAGGGACTTGGTATCGTCCGTGTCATAGATGGCGAAATTGTTGTCATATCCGTCCAGCCTGTCGATATATCTGCGCAGAATCCGGGCACAGGAGGAGTGAAAGGTCGCGATCCATACGCTCTCCGACCCGGCGCCTACCACGCGGTCCACTCTTTCGCGCATCTCTCCGGCCGCCTTGTTCGTAAAGGTGATCGCCATGATGTTCCAGGGATTCACCCCCTGCTCCATGAGACGTGCCACGCGATAGGTGAGCACCCTGGTCTTGCCGCTGCCGGCCCCCGCCAGTATCAGGACGGGGCCTTCAGTCTGATAAACGGCTTCAAGCTGGTTGGGATTAAGCAGGTTCTCGAGGTCCATGGATCAGATCATGCCCATCTCAGCCTTGAGGGCTGCAAGTTCGTCGTCCACTGCGGCGCTCTTGGAGTCAGCGTCATACTTCTTGGTGAGCTCTTCCACGTTATTGCTCTCCTTGGAGGACGTAAGCTCGGCCATGGCATCAGCCTCATCCAGCATGTGATTGACCTTCTCCTCCATGCGGTCAAATGCGGCCAGGTTGTCTCCCGCGCTGGCAAGTCCGCTGCCGATCTTGTTGAGCTTCTGCTGGGTCTCGGCAACCTTTATCTTGGCCTTAAGGGTATCTCTTCTGGTCTTAAGCGAGGAAATGTCGCTCTCCAGCTTGTCATGCATCTGACGCATCTTGGCGGAGCATTCACAGGCAAGCTGGTAATCCTTCTCCAGAACCGCGAGCTGATCTGTCAGGTCAGCCTTTTTCTTAAGGAATTGCTTGGCCTCCTCGTCATTTCCGGCGGTTACGGCCCTGCGCGCGTACTCGGCCATCTTGTTGATGTCGGCCCGGCACGCCTCGACCTTACGCTGTGCATTCTTCTCATCAGCCATCACGGAAGCCGTTTCGGACTTTACCTTGGCAAGGTCTTCCTCCAGATTGCGCAGGTACTGGTCGATCATCTTCTCCGGATCCTCGGCCTTGTCCAAAAGGGCGTTGAAGTTCGCACTCATGATCTCCTTAAATCTGTCAATAATACCCATTTTTTTCCTCCTTAATACGTGAAAATATCAGCAGGTGCCGTTATCTCAGCCCTGCATGATCACATTATCAATAAAGTCAAATATCCGCCTGAAGTATTCGTCGGGATCATAGTCCATCGACTCGGCATGTCCCGCATGGGGCGCCAGGTACTTTTCCTTTTTCCCTTCAAAAGCAGCGTAAAGCTCGTCACACATCGACGGCGGGATGAAATCGTCCTCCGCGCCGTGAATGAACATCATCGGCTTATTGCACTTTTGGATCTGAGCGATCGCGGACGATTTCTTATAATCATATCCGAGGCGCATCCTGTTGATCAGGTTGCATACGTCCAGCAGCGGAAACGTCGGCAAGTGATAATCCCTGTTCAGACATACCTTGAACATGTCCCAGGTGGTCGTGTATCCGCAGTCTTCAATATATCCGATCACCGCCGGATGATTCAGTCCCGAGAGCATCATCGTAGTGGCGGCACCCATTGACACGCCGTGAACGATAATTCTGGCATCGGGATCCATGCGGACAATGCAGTCCAGCCATTCATATATGTCATCCTTGTCAAACCACCCCATCGAGATGTAGTCACCGTCACTGAGACCGTGTGCCCGGTTATCCTGGGTGAACACGTTGTATCCGGCATCATGGAACCTCATTACGTAAGGCAGCATGAAACGGTGATCGTCCCTGTATCCGTGCACGCTGATGATCCAGTTGTGCGTGGCAGCATCATTGAACCTGTATCTGCCGAAGAGCCTAAGCCCGGTCTTGTTTACTATTTCAACCGGCGTCATCGTCTTGTCGAATTCAGCGCCCTCTGCCCTGATGCGCGTACGATTGGCAATGAACTGAAGCTGCTCTTCGTTGCCGGGTTTGGGTTCATCGGTACAGGTCTTGGGAAGAAGCACGTCCTCCTTGCGCGTGGGCGTGGCCTTAAGTGACATATTTATGAACCAAAAGCCTGCCGCAACCAGCAGTATCAGCAGCAACAGCACTATGATGATGAGAACCTTCACTAAATCTCTCCCCTTTTCTGTCTGTATTCGTCCGCCAGCCTCTCGAACTCTCCCGCGCACTTACGGAATGCGTCCATTAGCTTGGGATTGAACATGCCGCATTCTCCCGAAACGATCATGTTGAAGGCCTGTTCCTTGGTAAACGCGTCCTTGTACACGCGCTCGCATACCAACGCGTCGTATACGTCCGCCACCGAAACTATCTGTGCGGAAATGGGGATGTCTTCTCCCCTGAGTCCGTCCGGATATCCCTTTCCGTCAAATTTTTCATGATGATGCCTGCAGATCTCATAGCTGGCCTTTTGGCAGTCAGGACTTAGTGCCGCACCCATGCCCTTAAGTATCTCACATCCCTTGGTGGTGTGAGTCTTCATGTACTCAAATTCCTCGCGGGTCAGCCTGGCAGGCTTAAACAGAATGCTGTCGGGTATCGTGATCTTGCCTATGTCATGCAGGGCGCTGGCGGCCACGAAGACCTCCACGACGTATGGATTCAGTCCATATTCGGGATATGAGATCATGACCTCCGTGGCAAGGGCCCTGGTAAAATTCTTGATCCTCTCGATATGTGCGGCTCCGTCCAGGCTGCGGCTCTCAACGATCGC
>CALGGH010000158.1 GCA_937916415.1 uncultured Lachnospiraceae bacterium | reverse complement strand
CGGTAAGCGCCAGGGCATCCGATGACCTGGGACCGCTGCCATCAGGCTCGGTGGCATTGATCACCTGCATCATCCTGGCATGGGCCGGAATGGGCGCCTGGGCACTGGTCAGATATCGCAAAAGAAAGACTGATTAAATGAAAAACGGCGGCAGATGATCCCGATGATCTGCATGGAGTCAGGCGTGAGGGCAGATGCCGCATGTGGGTAAAGACATGTTTGAAGGACTTGAAGACGTAAAAAGAAGATATGAGGAGGTCATGAACCTCCTAAGCTCC
This sequence comes from uncultured Lachnospiraceae bacterium, assembly GCA_937916415.1. Taxonomy (GTDB): domain Bacteria; phylum Bacillota; class Clostridia; order Lachnospirales; family Lachnospiraceae; genus XBB2008. The sequence goes on along the minus strand of CALGGH010000158.1, from coordinate 3,225 downwards.
CCGGGAGCCGCTGACGATCAGAAGCGCTACATGGCGCTGATGAAGGAGCAGAGCGAGCTGGCGCCGGTGGTTGAGACTTACGGTGAATATGCTCAGGCCATACATGATCAGAAGGATTCCCTGGAGATGCTGGATTCGGAATCAGACGACGACATGAGGGAGATGCTGAAGGAGGAGCTGGCGGATGCCAGGGACCGCGAGGCCGCGCTTGAGGAAAAGCTCAAGATACTGCTTTTGCCCAGGGATCCCAATGACGACAAAAACGTGATCGTCGAGATCAGGGCCGGAGCAGGAGGCGACGAGGCCGCGCTCTTTGCTGCCGAGATCTACAGAATGTACGTGCACTATGCCGAGAGCAGGCACTGGAAGGTTGAACTGATGGAGTCTGAGGACACCGGCATCGGCGGCATGAAAAACGTGACCTTCATGCTGACCGGGACGGGCGCGTATTCGGTCATGAAGTATGAATCCGGAGTGCACCGCGTCCAGCGCGTGCCGGAGACGGAATCAGGCGGACGCATACATACGTCCACGATCACCGTGGCCGTCATGCCTGAGGCAGAGGAAGTGGACGTGGCCATAGATGACAAGGACATCCGCATCGACGTGATGCGTGCGTCCGGAAACGGAGGACAGTGCGTCAACACCACGGATTCCGCTGTCAGGCTGACGCATTATCCCACCGGCATAGTGATATATTCGCAGACGGAGAAGAGCCAGCTGCAGAACAAGAACAAGGCATTCGCCCTGCTGCGTGCCAAGCTGTACGACCTGGAGTGCCAAAAGGCTCATGACGCCGAGGCCGAAGCCAGGCGCAGCCAGATAGGCTCAGGTGACCGTTCGGAAAAGATCAGGACCTATAACTTTCCGCAGGGCAGGGTCACCGATCACAGGATCAACCTGACGCTGTACAAGCTGGACAAGGTCATGGACGGGGACATACAGGAGATACTGGATGCCTGCATTTCCGCAGATCAGGCAGCCAAGCTCCTGAAGATGAATGAAAACGGATGAGCCGGACCGCGCGGAAGAACGCAAGCCGGCTGACTGGAGACTTATGAATGTGTGAATTGTGGGATCTGTATGACATACACAGGGACCCGACCGGCGAAACCTGGGAAAGGGGTTCCAGGGAGCCGATCCCTCAGGGCCTCTATCACGTGATCGTGAGCATATGGACCGTGACGCCCGACGGCAGGGTGCTGATCACCAAGCGCCATGACAAAAAGAGCTTCGGAGGGCTGTGGGAAAATACCGGAGGAGCCGTGGTCGCGGGAGAGACTTCGGTGCAGGCCGCCTTTAGGGAACTGCTGGAGGAGACGGGGCTGTCGCCATCCAGAAAGGAGATGCTGCTCCTCGGGGAGGTCTGGCATCCGGGCAGCATCATCGACGCGTACATGTACGTAAAGGACGTGAAGCTGGACGAACTGAAGCTGCAGAAGGACGAGGTCGTGGACGCGAGGCTGATGCTGCCGTCCGACATCGATGAGATACACCGCAGGGGAGACATGGTGCCGTCGGTCTACAAGACCTTTTGCTGCTACAGGGACAACATGAAGGAAGTACTGGGATTAGATTCTTTTTGATGGATAACGGCAAATGCATTGACATGACAAAGGAGAGAAAGAGATGTCCAAAGAATTAGCCAAAACCTATGACCCTAAGGATATAGAAGACCGCATCTACGCGGACTGGCTGGAGAACAAGTATTTCCATGCCGAGGTGGATCACTCCAAAAAGCCTTTTACCATAGTGATCCCGCCCCCGAACATCACCGGCCAGCTGCACATGGGACATGCTCTGGACAACACGATGCAGGACATCCTGATCAGGTACAAGAGGATGCAGGGGTACAATGCCCTGTGGCAGCCCGGTACCGACCATGCCTCCATCGCGACCGAGGTCAAGATCATAGAGACGCTGAAGAGTCAGGGCGTAAACAAGGAAGACCTGGGACGCGAGGGATTCCTCGAGCGTGCCTGGGAATGGAAAAAGGAATACGGCGGACGCATAGTTTCACAGCTCAGGAAGCTGGGCAGCTCCTGTGACTGGGACAGGGAACGCTTCACCATGGACGAGGGCTGCAACAAGGCCGTCAACGAAGTGTTCTGCAAGATGTATGACAAGGGATGGATCTACAAGGGCAGCCGCATCATAAACTGGTGCCCCGTCTGCAACACCTCCATATCGGACGCTGAGGTGGAATATGAGGAGCAGGCCGGACATTTCTGGCACATCAAGTATCCGATCGTGGAAGATGACGGCACGGTCAGTGCCACGAGGTTCGTGGAGTTCGCGACCACCCGTCCCGAGACCATGCTGGGCGATACGGCCGTGGCGGTCAATCCCGCGGATGACAGGTATAAGAACCTGATCGGCAAGCAGGTTAAGCTGCCGTTCGTTGACCGCGTGATACCCATCATAGCCGATGATTACGTGAGCATGGACTTCGGTACCGGCGTCGTAAAGATCACGCCCGCCCATGACCCTAATGACTTTGCGGTCGGCAAGAGGCATGACCTGCCGGAGATCAACATCCTGAATGATGACGCCACTATCAATGCAAACGGCGGCAAGTTCGCCGGAATGGACCGCTACGAAGCCCGCAAGGCCATAGTCAGCGAGCTTGACGAGATGGGCCTGCTGGTGCGCATAGAGGAGCACGTGCACAACGTCGGCACTCACGACAGATGCGGCACTACCATCGAACCCATGGTCAAGCAGCAGTGGTTCGTTAAGATGGACGAGCTCATAGGGCCCGCCGTCAAGGCAGTGAAGGAGGGTGAGATCAAGCTCATTCCCCCGCGCATGGAAAAGACGTATTTTAACTGGACAGATAACATCCGTGACTGGTGCATCTCCAGGCAGCTCTGGTGGGGTCACCGCATACCCGCGTATTACTGCGACAAGTGCGGGGAGATCGTGGTTGGCAGGGAAGCGCCAGACAGGTGTCCTAAGTGCGGCGGCACGGAATTCACCCAGGATCCCGACACGCTGGATACCTGGTTCTCGTCAGCGCTGTGGCCCTTCTCAACCCTGGGGTGGCCCGAGCAGACCGAGGAGCTGAAATACTTCTATCCCACGGACGTGCTCGTCACCGGCTATGACATCATCTTCTTCTGGGTAATAAGGATGATCTTCTCCGGCTATGAGCAGATGGGAGAGAAGCCGTTTAAGACCGTGCTTTTCCACGGGCTGGTGCGCGACGAGCTCGGACGCAAGATG
>CALGGH010000157.1 GCA_937916415.1 uncultured Lachnospiraceae bacterium | reverse complement strand
GAGCAGAGGACTGAAAATCCTCGTGTCACTGGTTCGATTCCGGTTCTGGGCACTAAATGGCTAAGAAATCTATGCTTATGGAATTCTTAGTCATTTTTATTTCCCTGGATATTCGTCTGATTCAAATTAATGTATCCCAGATCATAGATTGTATTTTCTTTCTTAAGCATTGAATGTAGTTCGATTCCGGTTCTGGGCCTATATCGCCGGCAACTATTTTATAAAGGGATTCATTTTTCTTTTTTGCCCGTTTATGTAAGGAAAGTGGTATCGGGGACTTGCTGTTCCTGAAGCAGGGTTGAGAAGCAGGCGAAAGTCAGTGCTGAGATTGAAAGACGCTGACATTCCACGGGAAAGCAGGCGAGACGATACGGGAAGAGGATGGGTACAGCGCTGACATTGACAGAGAGAACGAGTATGGCATTGAGCCGGATGGCGGAAATCGCACGCGCGGGGCATCTGCATACGATCCCGCATCAGACTTCTGATGAAAGAATGATATGTTACGATTACTAAGAGAAGGACTGCGGCTTCACAGGCCGCCATTTTTTATGCTATACTACAGCAAATAGGCGTGTCCGGGGCAGCCGGACAGGAGGGATGGCATGGGACTGTTCTTTAATCCGGGGAATAAAAATTTTGAAGTGTACAGAAATGACACATATATCGACAAGTCCGGAATGATCGGGCTGATCAACGCCAGGCTTGGAAAGAAAGATAAGTTTTCCTGCGTAAGCCGCCCGAGACGCTTCGGGAAGACCTATGCCGCCGCCATGCTGGTGGCGTATTACGATAAGAGCTGCGACTCTTCGGGGCTTTTTGCAGACCTGACCATTGCCCGGGATCCGGATTATGAGAAATACCGGAATAAGTATAACGTGATGTATCTGGATATGACATATTTCCGCTCGCAGTGCGGCGGACGGGATGAGCTGCTTAAGTATACGCAGAAAGAACTGATCGGCGAATTGTGTGAGATGTATCCGAAATACGTCAATATGGGTATGTCAGTTCCCAAAGCCCTGGAGAGCGTCGTGGATCACGACGGTGCGCAGTACGTCGCGGTCATTGACGAGTGGGATGCGCCCATCCGGGATGATAAGGCCACGGAGGAGCAGAAGCACGATTATCTGGAGTTTCTGCGGGGTTTCTTTAAGAATACCGCCATCACGAACAAAGTATTTGCCGGAGCCTATATGACAGGGATCCTGCCGATCAAAAAGGACGGCAGCCAGTCGGCTATCTCGGAATTCCGGGAATACTCGATCCTGAGTCCGAAGCAGTTTGCGCCATATATCGGATTTACCGAGGAGGAGGTACGCGATCTGTGTGAGCGGGAAAAGCTGGATTTTGAATCCATGAAGCACTGGTATGACGGATACCGTCTGCCGGGCGCCGGCGAGATATATAATTCCAACTCCGTGATGCAGGCGGCGGGATACAGAAAGTTTGAATCCTACTGGCAGGTATCTTCCGCGGCGGACAGCCTGATCCAGTATCTGAACATGGATTTTGACGGTCTGGGCGAGGATGCGGATGCGCTGATCGGCGGCCGGGCCATTACGGTGAATACCACCTTGTTTAAAAATGATATGTCCGAGCTGTACTCCAGGGATGACGTGATCACCCTGCTGATCCATTTCGGCTATCTCTGCTACGACCACGAGGATGGCTCAGCCCATGTGCCGAATCTGGAGATCCGCCTGGAGTATGAAAACGCCATACGCAGGATCACCCATGCGGAGACCATGCGCAGGGTGAAGGAGAGTGATGAGCTTTTCAAGGCTACAGAGGATATGGACGCGGAGAGGGTCGCCCGGATCATACAGGGTGTGCATGACCGTGAGTGCTCCCCCAGGCACTACAACCGCGAGGAAGACCTGTGCAGTGTGATCAAGCTGTCATACTATACCTATCGTGATTATTATACAAAACTTGAGGAGGCCGGGGGCGGAAACGGCTTTGCGGACATGGTATTTATCCCGCGCAAGGCAGCCCGGCGCTCCCTGATCATCATTGAACTGAAACGGGACGACACACCGGAGAATGCAATAGCGCAGATCCGGAAAATGGGCTATGCTCTGCCTTATGAGGAGCGGGAAGAGGATATCCTGCTTGTAGGCATTACTTATGACTCAAAGGATCCGGCGAAGACACACCGTTGCATAATAGAGGAATACCGGCCGTCGGAATAGAAATACGATTCCTGAAGCCGTCATATTATGAAATGCCTGATATTCTCAAATCCGAGCTTAAAATATTATAGTAAATCCCCATGCCTTTTCAAATCATTCGAATTCATCCAAACAAAGTATTCGAATTCATCCAAACAAAGTACTCGAATTCATCCAGCCAAATCGTTCGAATTTATCAAAACGACCATTGAATTCATGCGAATTTAATGGCATAATTTCTGTTAAGGGAGAGGTGTTGCCCATGGAATATGTTAGAAGAATCGTAGAAATTCTCACGAGTGCCGACCATGATGACTACTATGGTCTCGGTTCACCAATGGGAGGATCCATACATATTTCCTTGATGGCTTCATCGTATAATTTCCTGAGTGGTTTATCCTTGAGTTTTTTTAAAAGGGATGACGGTTCACGTCATCCCCTATCCAGTATTTCCTCCAGTTCATCCTCCGAAACGGGCTTGTAGAAGTAGTAGCCCTGGATGTAGTCGCAGCCGGCCTCGCTCAGGAAATCCAGCTGTTCCTTCGTCTCCACGCCCTCGGCAGTGACCTTGGCGCCCAGCGCGTGTGACAGGTCGATCGTGGACCTGATGATCATCCCGGCCTTGTCTATGATGCCGATCTTGCGTATGAATCCCATGTCCAGCTTCACTATGTCGAAGTCGAAGTTTTCGAGCGTGGAGAGCGACGACATGCCGCTGCCGAAATCATCGAGCAGTATCTTCACTCCGAGCGATTTCAGCTTTTCCAGGTAATCACTGGCATTGTTCTCGAGGTCGGCATAAGCTGACTCCGTGACCTCCACCCTGAGCCAGTCCGTCGCGGAATGGTCTTTTTCATAAACGCTAACCAGATGATCCATGAGGGAATTGTTATAGAAATCAATGCGCGAGAGATTGACGGCGCACTTGATCGGAGGGCTGCCGACGCCCTTCCTGCGGGTGTTTAAGCCTATCACGCTGTCTATCATGAACCTGTCCAGGGCCGAGATCTGACCGCTGCTTTCAAAAGCAGGAATGAACTCCCCGGGAGAGATCATGCCTATGTCCTTGTGCTGCCACCTGATGAGAGCCTCGACGCTGGCGATCGAGTGATCGGCGGTGTTTACGACGGGCTGGAAGTAAGCCTTGAATTCATTTGATTCCAGGGCGGAACTCATCTCGGAGGAGTATTTCTGGCGATTGATGTATCTGGTGCGCACCTTGTCGTCATATATCATGTACGTACGCACGGATGTTTCGGACAGCGTCTTCTCGGCCAGCCTCGCGCGGTCGATCATCTTTCTGATCGGGACGTCGCTTCCGGTCACGTGGTAGATGCCGGCCCGTATCGAAAAATCATACTGCCTGTCACCCTCCGAATACGTCTGTGCTCCGAGTACGTCGAAATTCTCATCGGTCAGGCTATCGTCATCCACGAGCAGGATGAAATGGTCACCCTCCGGCCTGCCTATGAATATGGGGGCGAGTACCTCGCGAAGCACGTCGCGGGTATGGAAGATGACCATGTCGCCGCTCTGCTCACCGAAGAGGTCGTTGATCGCCTTGAAGCCCTTGACGTTGGTGTATACCAGGGAAACGTGTCTGTCTTCGGGCTTTTCCTTCAGGAAGTCCTGGACCTTCCTGACGAATCCGATGCGGGCGTATTCGTCGGTCATCCAGTCATGATCCAAAAAGGCCGATACGTCGAACATGATGCCGGTCAGCGAACCGGGATTGCTCTCGTCGGGAAAAAGCCGTATGCTCATGGACTTCCTTTCGCCGTCGGCCAGGAAGTGAACCGTGCGAACGAAGTCCCCACGGTCAGCTATCTCCCGCCTGACGTATGCGAGTTTCATCTGATCGTGAAAAGGCTCACGTTCCTCATCCACGGTGCGCTCCAGCAGCATGTCACAGAAGTCCCCGTATGACGGTGAATCCCCGAACGGATCAAAGCTGCTGTAGTCGACCAGTGCCCTGCTCGTGCAGGCATGGAAAAAATGCATTAGTCCGGTGGTGACGTTCACGCTGAATACGAATTCGAAACCGTGATTCATCACCGCTTCCCAGATTGATGCGGGCATGTTTCTGTATTCTGATTCATTGAGGTTGGCGTTGTCAGTCATGTCGTCTTCCTTGAATAATCTCGTGCCGGGCGGAGACTTTTTGCGGCCTGCCGTGCCGGGCGGGGGCGGCTTCCCAGTCTCCCGTGCCTATTTCCAAAAGCTGAGCTTGTCGGGATCCAGTCCTGCGTCCTGAGCGTGAAAGACGGGATCCCTGCCTTCTTTTTTCTGTTTCTCATAATCCGCAAGCGCCCTGCCTACCGTGTCGAACATGACGAAGCAGCAGGGCAGGTTGATGATCGTCATCAGTCCCATTGAGATGTCCGCCGCGGCCCATGCCGCGTCCATCGGTATGATCGCACCGAAAAAAATTATCAGCACGCAGATCACGTAAAACACCTTCATGAAAACACTGCCGGGGCGTTTTTTGCCGTTCATGTAGATCAGGGCATTGTCAACGTAGTAGAGGTTGCCGAGCAGCGTGGTGAATGCAAAGAGTATCATCGCCAGCGTGATGAAGATCGGTCCGAGCGAACCGAAAACCGTGCCGAGCGCATTCTGCACGTAGGGCGTGCCGTTTACTTCCACGGAGATTTCCACGCCGCTGGAGAGGCACGTCAGTGCGGTGGCCGTGCACAGCAGCATCGTGTCGATGTATACCGAGACCGTCTGCACCAGTCCCTGCTTGACGGGATGGGTGACGTTGGCGGAGGCGGAAGCGTTGGGCGCCGAACCCACGCCGGCCTCGTTGGAATACAGGCCGCGCTTGATGCCGTAGATCATGCACGAGCCTGAGATCCCGCCGAATATGGCCTTGAAATTAAAGGCATCCTCAAGGATCATCGCGAACATGTGAGGCAGGTTGGTGACGTGGGCGATGATCACTATCAGCGATAACAGCACGTAGAAGAGTCCCATGAAAGGAACCACCACTTCGGTCAGGCGGACGATCTTTTTGCCGCCGCCCAGGAGACAGTAGCCTACGAGAACCGCCAGCACCGCGCCGACGATGGCGGGAGTGACCTTGGCGTCATAAAAAGAATATGCGGCAAAGGCCGACTGCAGGTTGTATGAGCACAGCAGGTTGAATCCCACCGCATAGGTCGCGATCAAAAAGACGCAGAAACACATGGACAGGGCAGGGGCCTTCAGGGCCTGCTCGATGTAGTATGCGGGACCGCCGTAGCATCCGCCGTCCTCGTCCCTGCGCTTGTAAACCTGAGCCAGGGTGCTCTCCACGAAGGCGGAAGCGGCGCCGATGATGCACGTCACCCACATCCAGAACACTGCTCCGGGACCTCCCAGGCAGATGGCGGTGGAGACTCCGACGATGTTGCCCGTACCCACGCGGGAGGCGGTCGACACCATCAGCGCC